>CAZTXJ010000079.1:1651-14382 GCA_964617285.1 uncultured Calditrichaceae bacterium
GCTTGTAAAGGGTGTAAGGGATTCCGTAAATAAAGGAATGTTTCGGCATGGTCTGGTGAAACGCCGTGTCGAAGACACCAACCTGAGGCACGCCAGGCAAAAGCGCTTTTGCAGCTGCAATTCCTTTCAGGTTTGGCGGATTGTGAAGTGGTGCGAAATCGATGCATTTGGTCATTTCTTTAACCACTTCATCATTGATCAACACAGAGCCGCTGAATGCTTCACCACCATGTACCACCCGGTGACCCACGGCATCAATTTCATTTTTACTCTTTAGCACACCGTGATTTTTACTAAGTAAAATAGTGAGAACGTATTCTATGGCCACTTTATGGTCTAGGATTTCGCCGGTCATTTTAACTTCAGGTTTATCATAAGCCTGGTGAGTAAGCACCGCACCCGATAGTCCGATCCTTTCCACAAGTCCCTTGGCGAGAACCTGTGCTTCTTCGGGAATTATTAATTGATATTTTACCGATGAACTTCCTGCATTAAGAACCAATATTTTCATTTCCGAGCCATCCTTTGATTTCTCATATCAGAAAAACAAGTGTTTATTTTAACAAATTGCTATATAATTTTAAGATTTATTTAACTCTCTGAAAATTAGTTTCCCATGGTTTCAGATTTTATCAAAAGAGTGAAGTATTACTCCTTCATGGCCTCCGGGTACTCAAAAATACCCTTCCCGGTTTTTCTACCCAGATGCCCGGCCCGAACCAGCTTTTTTAACAGTGGACAAGGTCGGTATTTCAAATCACCCAGTTCTTTAAACATGGCATCCATCATGCGCAATAATTCATCCAGGCCGATAAGATCTGCCTGAGCCAAAGGTCCCATATTAAAATTAAAACCAAGTTTCATGGCAGTATCAATATCATGGGCTGTGGCGATTCCTTCCATTAATAAATATAGTGCCTCATTTATCAGTGGGATGATAAGACGGGTAGTAATATATCCGGGGTATTCATATACTTCTACTGCTGTTTTACCCAGCGTTTCAGCAAAATTCTTTGTCGCAGCAAAAGTATCGTCGGAAGTACTCAATCCGCGAATGATTTCAACCAGGGGAATTTTGGGCACCGGATTAAGAAAGTGCATTCCGATAATCTTGTCCTGTCGGTTGGTAATGGTGGCAATTTCAGTAATACTTAAAGTTGAGGTATTGGTAATAAAAATGGTGCTGTCATCACAGATGCTGTCCAATTTTTTAAACAGCTCCTGTTTAGGTTCCAGCTGCTCGGGGATGGACTCAATTACCAGATCGCCCATCGCCGCATCTTCCAATTTGCAGGAGGTAACAACTCGATTCAGAATGTTCTTTTTCTCACTGGTGGTCATTGTCCAGCGGGCGATCTCCATATCAATACTTTTAGTAATGCCTTCGATGGCCTTTTTCGCACTATTGGTATCCTTCTCGATGAGAATAACATCAAGTCCCTTGGATGCGACCAGCTGAGAAATTCCCTGTCCCATAGTTCCTGCCCCAATAACTACTACCTTTTTTATGGACTGATCGGATTTATCCATGTCCAGTGAACCTTCCATATTCAGGACTTCAATATCAAGTAACTTTTTATCATCCTTCATCTTGGTACCTCAAAAAATATCTTAAAAAGCTCCTAAATTATCATGACTATTCGTTTGATGAAATAATGTCTCTTTGTGTGAAAAAGAATGAAATTTCTTTGGTGGCATTTTCCCGGCTGTCTGAGGCGTGAACACAATTATTCTGAATGTCGGTCCCGAAGTCCTTCCGGATGGTTCCGGCAGCTGCTTCCGTCGGATTGGTGGCACCGATAAATTTTCGAAATTTCTCTACACAATTTTCTTTTTGCAAAACCATGGCAACAATTTTGCCACTGCACATATAATTAACCAGATCCCGATAAAAGGGTCGGTCCTTGTGGATAAGATAAAACTGTTCGGCTTCCTTTATCTGCAATTTTAACAAACGCAGCCCCAATATCTCAAAACCTGCTTTTTCTATTCTTTCGATAATTTCCCCGATATGATGTGCTGCTACACATTCCGGTTTGATCAGTGTTAGCGTGCGCTCTTTCAATACTACCTCCATTTCAGTTAATCGTCCAGGTGATCCTTGGCATCCTCGGCAAGTTTGAATCCGAGGCGAAGTGCTTTTAAGTTCAATTCTTCTGTCCCTTTTGGTACCCGGGAGAGTACCGCCCGCTCCAGGGATTTTCGGCTGACAACTTTGCTTAATCCGACCAGTGCTCCCAGGGATACAATATTTGTGGTCATCAATTTACCGACTTTCTCGCGTGCCGTTCGGACCAGAGGCAAAGATATAGATCGCACGGGTGGTATGTGTTCTACCGCATCCGAATCCACCATTAACAATCCGTTTTCTTTGAGATCCCGCGCGTATTTGTCACAGGATTCCTGGTTCAGTGCCAGTAAATAGTCCAGCCGGGTTGTTTTGGGATAGAGGATATCCTCGTTGCTAATAATCACTTCGCTTTTGCTGGACCCACCCCGGGCTTCCGGGCCATAGCTTTGGGTCTGCACGGCATTTTTACCTTCCTGGATTGCCGCAGCTTCAGCCAGAATGACACCGGCCAGTATCAGTCCCTGACCACCCGAACCACTTAAACGGATCTCAATCTTACTCGGTTTTGGTTTCTTGGGTTTCTCTTTTTCCTTCGGATTCATTCTTTGATTTCTCTCTGCTCAATGATTTCATTTGGTCCTGCATCTGGTGTTTTTCAATAATTTTCTGATATTCAGCGGTAAACTCTCTTTTCGGCTCATTATGCATGACACCAATCAGAAATTTATTCTCTAATTCCTCGGGCGTATATTTGGTCTTTTGGGCGATAGGTACGGCATTCTCCTTGTAATATTTCAGCATATGTGCCGCGTCGCCTCGCTTATTCCATTTCCCCTCGTAAGTTGGGCATTGGGAGAAAATTTCCACCACAGAAAAGCCTTTATTTTGAATGGCCTGTTCAATTAATCGGTCCATGGCCGGAACATGATAAGCGGTTGTTCTGGCAACAAAACTGGCACCTGCCGCTACCGCTAATTTGGCGATGTCAAAAGGATGCTCGGGATTGCCGGCCTTGGCGGTGGAACCACGTGATCCATAAGGCGTGGTTGGAGATACCTGTCCGCCGGTCATGCCATAAATATTATTGTTCATTAGAATTACAGTTATATCGATGTTTCGACGGGCCGCATGAATAAAATGATTTCCACCGATCGCTGTCGCATCGCCATCGCCGGTAATCACAATGACCGGTAATTCGGGATTGGCAAATTTAATCCCGGTGGCATAGGCAATGGGTCTGCCATGCAATGTATGAAGGGTGTTAAAATCGACATAAGACGTCATGCGGCTGGAGCATCCGATTCCACTGACCATGACGACATTGTCTTTGTTCAATGCTAATTTATCGATCGCCCGAATGAGCGATCCCATAACCACGCCGTGTCCGCAGCCCGGACACCAGACGTGTGGAAATTGCTTTTTTGCCCGTAAATAATTTAAAACCAATGGCTGGGTCATTTATTTTGCCTCTCGAATTTTACTAATGATTTGATTCGGGGTAATCATCTCCCCGTCATAACGATTTATCCCAAAGATTTTTTTATGATAACACTCCACCTTCTGAACCTCGTGGATCAATTGGCCCTGATTCATTTCTACCACATAAATCTGATCGACTTTTTTGATAATGCGGGCCAACGCTTTTTCCGGAAATGGCCAGAGCGTGATGGGACGGAACAAGCCGACTTTGCGCCGGTGGGCCCGCAGATATTCCACAGCTTCTTTGGCTGGCCGGGCGACCGATCCGAAGGCAACAATCAGGGTATTGGCATCTTCGGTGTACAGGGTTTCATAATCAAGTATATCTGAGGTGGATCGCATGATCTTATCACGCAGTTTATCCATTTTAGCAGAAATTTCAACTTCCTTGTTCGTGGGAAATCCCATTTCATCATGAGTCAAGCCGGTGATATTATAGCGATAACCGGTACCAAATGGAGCCATCGGGGTGATAAAATCGGTAGTAATTTCGTAGGGTTTATACCATTGCGGAGGTACAATTGGAGTTAACCTGTCTTCGATCATCAATTCGGAATAGTCCGGAAATACAATTTTTTCCCGCATGTGACCAATGGCTTCATCCAGCAGCAGCAGAACCGGAACCCGGTATTTTTCTGCAAGATTAAATGCTTTTATAGTGAGATAGAAAGTTTCTTTTACCGATTCCGGTGCCAGAGCAATCAGAAAATGATCCCCGTGGGTACCCCAGCGAGCCTGCATGATATCCGCCTGGGAACTCTTGGTTGGCAAGCCGGTACTGGGACCACCCCTCATCACATTTACAATGACAATCGGAATCTCGGCCATACAGGCATAACCAAGGCCCTCCTGCATCAGGGAAAAGCCTGGACCACTGGTCGCGGTCATCGATTTTAAACCAGCCACAGAGGCACCAATGATGGCACTGACACTGGCGATCTCATCTTCCATCTGGATAAATTTTCCACCGACTCTGGGGAGCCGGTCACTCAACTGTTCGGCAATTTCGGTAGAGGGGGTGATGGGGTATCCGGCAAAAAATCGGCACCCTGCAGCAATAGCGCCTTCCGCGCATGCCTCGTTTCCCTGGATGAGACGGATGTTTTCTGTCATTCTGATTCCTCAACTTTTGGTCGTTCTACATTGGCTGCTTTCGGTGCTTTCCGTGGATTCCCGGTAACCAAAATTGCAAAATCGGGACAGTGCAGTTCGCAAATTTTACAACCGGTACATGTCTCCGGATATTTTATATAAACTTTCCCCTCACGATCCGCTTGCAACGTTCCCTGAGGACAAAGGTCATAGCAGATTCCGCAAGCTTTACACCATTTCTGATATATCACCAGCATATCTGACCGGCGCTGATGTTCAACGACTTTTTGGGTCAATTCCTCTTTTAATCGCTGAACAGTTTTATCTTCCATTTAATTCTCCACATCTTTGCTAAAAGGGTAACAAATATACAAAAGCTGTAAATATTATTCTATGATTATTTCAAAATACCAGCCACTGTTTTTCCGATTTCCGCCGGACTTTTGCATACTGTAATTCCGGCATCTTCCAGCGCTTTCATTTTTTCAGCAGCAGTACCCTTGCCACCACTGATAATCGCTCCGGCGTGTCCCATTCTCCTGCCCGGAGGAGCTGTCTGTCCGGCAATAAAGGCAACCACCGGTTTATTAAAATTTTCTTTGATCCAGGCGGCGGCTTCTTCCTCGGCGGTGCCCCCGATCTCTCCGATCAATACAACCAGTTCGGTTTCCGGATCTTCCTTGAACAGCTTGAGGGCATCGATAAATCGGGTACCGATAACCGGATCCCCACCAATACCAATACAGGTAGATTGCCCCAGTCCCTGGCGGGTTACCTGATCGACAGCTTCATAGGTAAGCGTACCACTTCGGCTGATAATACCCACAGTTCCTTCGTTATGGATAAATCCCGGCATAATACCGACTTTACATTTTCCCGGTGAGATTATACCCGGGCAATTCGGACCGATGAGATGTGTGCCGGTACTTTTTAAATAGTCGTATACTTTAATCATATCCATGGCCGGGATGCCTTCGGAGATACAGACCACAGTCTTTATTCCAGCCTGTGCCGCTTCGAAAATGGCATCTGGGGCAAAAACCGGCGGTACAAAAATAATTGACACATTTGCTTTGGTCTCTGCTACAGCTTCCTTAACCGTATTAAAAATGGGTATTTTCCCCTCAAAAAGTTGTCCTCCCTTTCCCGGTGTCACACCCGCAACGACCTGAGTGCCGTATTCGATCATCTGCTGGGTGTGAAAGGATCCTTCATTTCCAGTAATACCCTGAACTAAAACGCGTGAAGAACGATCCACAAGGATACTCATTTTTGCTCCTTTATTATCGGTGTTTTAACGAATAGAAAAAGAAATATTTTCATAGGAATTTACTTTTATTAAACCTGATTAATTTAGGGCTCCAACCACTTTTTTGGCGGCTTCCTCCAGCGTTTGAGCCACTTCGAAATTCATTCCGGAATTTTCGAGCAATTCGGCAGCTTCTTCGGCATTGGTTCCTGCCAGGCGAATGACCATGGGAACATTAAGTTCGATGGACTGTGCTGCTTCAATAATACCTTTGGCTACCCGGTCGCAGCGGACGATGCCGCCAAAGATATTTATCAGGATGGCTTTTACATTGGCGTCGGACAGGATAATTTTAAATCCATTCCGGACGGTATCCACGTTGGCCCCACCACCGACATCCAGAAAATTTGCCGGCATGCCACCGGCCAGTTTGATGATATCCATAGTCGCCATGGCCAAGCCTGCGCCATTGACCATGCATCCCACATTCCCGTCTAATTTAATATAGTTGAGATGATTTTTGGAGGCTTCCACTTCCAGAGGATCTTCCTCATTCAGATCCCTCATTTCCAGAATGTCCTGATGCCGGAAAAGTGCGCTGTCGTCGAAATTCATTTTAGCATCCAGAGCTAATACCTTGCCATCCGAGGTTACTACCAGCGGATTTATTTCCGCCAGAGAGGCATCGCTTTCGGTAAAGGCTTTGTAAAGGCTGGCAATAAACTTTACCGCGTTTTTCACCTGATCGCCCTCCAGGCCCAGGCCAAAAGCAATTTTTCGCGCCTGGAAAGGTTGAAGGCCGATTTTAGGATCGACATATTCCTTTAAAATGGCTTCCGGTTTTTCTGCGGCAATTTTTTCGATCTCAACCCCGCCTTCAGTCGATGCCATGAATACCAGTTTGGAAACCGCCCGGTCCAGAACAATACCCAGATAGAGTTCCCGGGCAATATCAATGCCCTCTTCGATCAGGACCCGGCGCACTTCCTTCCCTTCCGGTCCGGTCTGGTGAGTAACCAGTTTCATCCCTATCATCTTCGAAGCCAGTTCCCTGACTTCATCAACACTTTTAGCAATTTTTACCCCACCTGCCTTACCTCTTCCCCCGGCATGAATCTGGGCTTTGACCACAACTATTTTTCCGCCGAGTTCCTCTGCCGCTGCTACTGCTTCTTCCGCGGTAAAGGCTACTTTTCCTCTGGGAACGGCAACATTATACCTTCGCAAAATTTCCTTCGCCTGATACTCATGAATGTTCATGAAGAGACCTCTTTTTGTTTATTCTGAAAATTTTAATTGCTTCAATTCTTTAGCGTTCCATCCGATTGGATTTTATTTAAGAGGGCAGAATGGTTGTGCCTGCCTTTCCATGGACTGCTTCTACTGATTTTTCTATAGAGGTTATAATCACCCTTTTACCCCCGCTTTCCAGGAAATTAATGGCTGCTTTGATTTTAGGCCCCATACTGCCTGCTGGAAAATGTCCATCGTCCAGATATCTTTTTGCTTCCTGCAGAGAGATGGTATCCAGGTCTTTCTGATTCGGTTTCTTAAAATTAAGAGCGACTTTTTCCACCGCGGTTAAAATCATCAATTCGTCGGCATTTACATCCCTGGCCAGAATAGCTGAGGCAAGATCCTTATCGATCACCGCATCGATTCCCTCATACCAGCCATTTTTCTTATCGATGTATACCGGAATTCCACCGCCTCCCGCAGCTATCACCACTATGTCATTTTCCACCAGTAGTTTAATAATTTTTTTGGCGACAATTTCTATCGGAATCGGTGATGGTACAACCCGGCGCCAGCCCCTGCCCGGATCTTCCTTTAATACCCAACCGGGCCGGTTTCTCATCTCTTCCACCTTTTCGTTATCGTAAAAAGGGCCGACAAATTTCGAGGGATCAGAGATAGACGGATCATCCGGATTAACCAGAATCTGGGTAACAATCGTGGCGACCTCTCTGAAGATTCCACGGTCTCTCATTTTGTTCTGCAGACATTGTTCAATCATATAGCCCATACCACCCTCGGTATCGGCAACAATGACCCCTAAAGGTAAAACCGGAACAAGATTTCTGGATTCCTCAACCCGAATAAGAGCATTGCCCACCTGAGGGCCGTTTCCATGAGAAACCAGTACCCGATAGTCCTGGGCGATAAGTTCAACCACACCTTTTAGACTTTGCCGCGTATGGGCAAACTGTTGATGAATGTTTCCTTCTTCAAATTGCTGGCTGATCGCATTTCCACCCAGAGCAACAACGATTATCTTTTTATGATCCATTTTCGCATTCCGTGAAATCCAGTTTAAGTTCAAAAAAATCCAGTAAGTTATAATACATATTTTAAATTCATATATCAATAATCAACCAAAAATAAAATGCTGGAATCCTATTAAGAGGATCCCAGCATTTAGTGCTACTAATTTTGGAAACTATATGAATTTTTTTAAAGCATCCATTAAATCGGGTTTGCCAATTTCCTGCAACTCGTAGGTTACCCGAACCGCGGGTTTGTTAATTTTGATGATCTTTCGCAGATCGATTGGAGTACCGATGATTACCACATCGCATTCAGTTTTGTTAATGGTTGTCTCCAAATCTTTTATCTGTTTATCACCATAACCCATAGCCGGGAGCAGGGTGCCGATTTCCGGATATTTCTCATAGGTTTTGGTGATCGTTCCTACCGTGTAAGGTCGTGGATCAACCAGTTCAGCTGCTCCGAATTTTTCTGCCGCAACAACTGCTGCGCCATAGGTCATTTCCCCGTGAGTCAGGGTTGGTCCGTCTTCTACTGCAAGAACACTTTTCCCCTGGATTAGATGATAATCCTCAACAAATATCGGGGAAGCAGCTTCAATCACCATCGCATCCGGATTAACCTCAAAAATGGATTCACGCACAGCCCGCACATCTTCGCTGTCGGCAGTATCGATTTTATTGATGACAATGACATCTGCCATGCGCAGGTTGGCTTCACCGGGATAATAGAACAACTCATCGCCCGGCCGGTGTGGATCCGCCACGGTAATATGGAGATCAGGTTTATAGAAGGGCATATCGTTATTACCGCCATCCCACACGATGATATCCGCCTCTTTTTCGGCTTCACGAAGTATCGCTTCATAATCCACCCCGGCATAAATGACGTTTCCCCGGGCAACATGTGGCTCATATTCTTCCCGTTCCTCGATGGTACATTTATGTTTGTCCAGATCTTCCATTTTTGCAAATCGCTGCACTTTTTGCTCTACCAGATTTCCGTAGGGCATCGGATGTCTGATGGCGACGACTTTTTTGCCAGCCTGATGCAATATTTCGATGACTTTCCTGGTGGTCTGGCTTTTTCCGCTTCCGGTCCGTACGGCACAGACGGCAATTACCGGTTTGGTAGATTTGATCATGGTCCGATTTGGGCCCATAAATTTAAAATCGGCCCCGGCAGCATTTACCGCAGCGGAGTGACTCATCACATAATCGTATGGTACATCACTGTAGGAGAAGATAACTTCGTCTACCTTCAGTTTTTTAATAAGTTCAGGCAGTTCACTTTCCGGATAAATGTTAATACCCTTTGGATAAAGTTTTCCTGCCAATTCGGCCGGGTATTTCCGGCCTTCAATATTGGGGATCTGGGTTGCGGTGAAGGCAACCACTTCGTACTGGTCGTTGTTGCGGAAGAAAGTATTAAAATTGTGAAAATCGCGTCCAGCAGCCCCCATGATTAAAACTCTGGTCTTGGTCATTTTATGCTCCTGTCCTGTATTTTTTTGATTTCATTTCAACAAGTAAAACTGATCTATTTTAAAACCGCTTAAATAAAAGCGATACCGAAAGAACAAATATTTATGAAAATTGGATTATAAAATGGGAGGGATTTAACTAAAGCCATACCATTGCCGACACCCGACGAGATAGCTTTCAAAAATGAGTAACATACTTAAGTTCTTATATTAATACTTAATAAAACGTCAAAATTTAAGAATCCGCCATGATAAAGAAAATTGAAAAATAAAGATTTTTCTGAATCCGTCCTGTAAGATTTATCAATTCCTGTTATCAATATTATTTTCCAAGCTCATCTTAATCATGTTCTTGGAAATCACACCAAACCTTGCTATCCTGAACTTCAAATAAAAATCCATAAATTTATCTGGAACGCAAGGCGTCCAGAAAGGCACGGGTTCCCTTGATTAAAGCAGTTACATTGGCAACAGTCTCAATGAACGGGGAACCAACTTCATCCCGGATCGTCCGTTCGAATTGAACCACATCATCGGCCACATCCTGAATCTTATCCACTACAACTTGAAAACCTTCCACCTGCGACTGGATTGATTGAGTGACATGGGTTAGATTCGTGGTGATTTCATCAATGTTGGTCAGAATCCCTGGAAAATTTTGGTTCAGGGTTGTACTGTTCTGCTCCATACTTTTCGCAGTCCGCCGAAGTTGCAGCAAGGTTGGAATTGAAAATATCGCAAACAACAGCAAGGCGATTCCGATTATGAGGACTCCAATTTCCCACAGCATATTATTCTCCTTCGCCAGTCATAAATCACGCTTTTTTCTTCTTGGTCGTCTTCTCTTCCTTATAGGCATCTACGCCTGCATCAATTGCTTTTTTTAACCGGGATTTACTATCCTCAACGGTCTCTTTTCCCTTTTCGGCGATTTCCTGCACCTGCTCCTCCACTTCATCCACTTTTTTCTTGGCTAAAGATTCTAATTCTTTTAATCTTTCCACAGCGCTGGCATAACTCTTTTTACTTTTCTCCAGTGCAGTATCATATTCTTCCTTTGCTTTGGTGAGAAGTTCGTCCGCTTTTTTGTTGATATCTTCTCTTGTTTCCTTCCCGCTCTTTGGCGCATACAATAAAGCAACCACCGAACCGATAAGACTGCCAATCAATAAACCTTTGAAAAAATCTCCACTTCCACCGTTTTCCATAATTGCATCCTCCTTCAGTCAATTTTAAATATTTTAGGTTAAAACTTAAAAGCTTTGTAATTTATTGCCTTATAAATTACCAATTTTGAAGCATGCTGTCAAGTGTTGTACGGATCAATACATTTAAAGTTCTTTGGTAATCACAAGGTGTTAAGAATTCAAGGCAAATTATTATAAATTTGGCAGACCATGTCGATGATTTATGTTTCATCATTATTAATTTTGAAAAATCATTTTTAGCTTGTGACCTTTGATAAAGTTTTTGTGATTGCCATCGTTAATATTTTGTAATTTTTTTAGATTTAACCCGGGATTTGCCAACAAAGGAAATTTTAATGGTTGCCCCAGCTATCCAGGATGCATTCGATTTTTTAGAAAAGGAAAACGCAGAAAAACGAGTCCGGTCGCAGCAGAAATCAATCGATCTGCTCATGGAAAAGTATCGGACTGAGCATGATCCGGATGAACTCAAGACAAGGGATAAACTTTACATTGAACTAAAGAATGTCCTAAGTGAAAGTTCAGTTTTATTTCATTTAAATACAGCCCAGAAGGAAGTCTATCATGCGGATTCCGGAACCGCTTTTATTCCGGCGGGACTCAAAAAGGTTTTGTTGAATATTAGCGAACGTTTTGTTGTCCGACCCGGTTCTATTACCGATTTGCAAAAATTTGTTCGATTTGCCTACGAGAAAAGGATTAAGTATACCATCCGCGGAGCAGGTACCTGGCCATTTGGGGGATCCATTCCTTTAAATCAGGACATTATCCTTGATCTCTCCAATTTAGACTTTTTTAAACTGGATACTTTAAAACATCAACTTACCGTCGGACCAGGAGTTATTTTTGCAAATATGCGGACCCATTTGCGGGACCATGGTTTTGGTCTGCTTCAGGATATAACCAACACCAATTCCGGAACTATTTGCGGATGGGTGGTTACCGGGGGGCTGGGCATCGGCGCATATAAGTACGGTCATGTAAAAAATTCTGTGCAGGCTATCTTTCTCATCTTTCCGAATGGCGACTCAAAAATTGTGACCCCGGAGGATGAATTATTCGATAACATTTTCGGAAGCGAGGGTCAATTAGGTATTGTGGCCGGGGTAGTGCTTAAGGTAAAACCATTGAGTTACGTCTCGAAACCCTATGCCTTCTCTTTCAAAGAAGCCAAATCTGTTAACAAATTTATAGATCTATTAAAGAGCTGGGAGCTTACCCCAAGCTCCATCATTTATTTCGATCCGCACTATATTCAGACAACCCGGGAAATTGAATTAAAAAAATACCGGGGAGAGCTGGAGGAGGCGATGGATTCCGGAGATCCACTTCGCATCGCCCGGATCCGTCAGGATATTGATACGGTTGAGAAGTATGCTGCCATCCACCATGGACTGGTGCTGGAATTCGACAGCAAGGAAGATTATCAGAAGGCGATCAAACATCCGGTTTTTATCTCAACTGGTGAACATCAGCGATATGGCGAGATCGCTTATCAGCGATTATCACCCCAGGTTGCCCATAAACTTTGGGCCCATCGGTACCAGCCGGTAGAGATGAAACCACACGGTCCCTCCATGCTGGTCAGCGAAACGGTTTTGCCGCTCGACCGGTTTGCGGATTATGTAAAATTTATCCAGGCCGCAATAACCGATTGGACCGGCAATCCGGTAAAAACCGAAGGGCACATCATCAGCGATACGGAAATACTTCTGCAGACCATCATTTTGGCTGATACTGAAACGCTACGGCACAAAATGTATCTTGGCCTGGTACCCTTCATGACCCAGTCTTCCCTGTTTTTCGGTGGCCGGGCATATGGCGTTGGAATCTGGAACCTGCCCTTCCTGAAAGGTATGCAAAGGAACGGCAGTGCCGAAA
>CAZTXJ010000080.1:0-1182 GCA_964617285.1 uncultured Calditrichaceae bacterium
TACTCCTGCGAGTGGTCCCGCACCAGCGGGATTGCCAGTGGTATTTATCTCTATCGCCTGGAAGCAGGAGATTACATCGAAACCAGAAAAATGATTCTGATGAAGTAAAGTCAGACCCAGAAATAAAAAACACAGCGCTTTGCCGCATCGAAAGAGACCAGGTTCTTCCTGGTCTCTTTTTATTTTTTATCGTGACATTTTTTGACACTCTTTTACCGGCCCATGACATCTCCCTCTGAATTCCTTCCGTATAGGTTAAGTGTAACTGATGAATAAAACAAAAAACCATAAGGAGAATGTCATGAAAACTTTAACCCTTCTACTGGTCGCCGTATTAAGTACCGCCGTCTTCGCCCAGACACCGGAACAACTGGATAATGCTGCCCGGAATTATATCCAGGCATTGAAATCCGACAACGACGGTATGGTGGAATCCGCTATTTTCCACTGCCTCAAATTCAACCTGTTTTATCCGGATCAGGATACCAATGCTATGGTAACTGAATTGAACACGCTGGTGAAAAACGGCAATACTGATACCATTCGCTACAAAGCCTTCCTGGCACTGGAATATTTCCGAAGCCAGAAATTACAGGATCGGATTATCAAAGCCGATTACAAAGATGCCGGTCAGTTTTTCCGGATGTTAAACCAGGAGATAAACAATCAGGTGTTAGCGATAAACGACTGACATTCTCCACAACCCGTCCAAGGCAATTCTCCAGGCTTTTTCCCGCGCTTTGGGCGGGTTTTCATTTATCATAATAATCCCTCATTTATCCATCCCATCCTCCCTCACCCATCGATTAATTTGGAGAACAATTTCAAGCTAACAAGATTAGCTGAATTTTTATCCCTGATATGCTCTAAAAAGAGAAAATTATTGAAGCTTTAAGATCAACCGGATTATTCGTCCCAACGCCCAAATTTTAAATATTCCTCACTAAGGAAAATACCGGTAAAGCCGATGATGAAATTGTCTTCAAGGGAAGACCAAGAACTGTTTCAAAAATGAAAAAAACATCCGGAAAACTTAAAGACATTTTATCCCCAGGGAAAATGGTGAAAAGGATCTTCTGATATGCAGTGCCCTTCTTGTTCCAATATTGTACCGGAGAATTCCAGATTCTGTCCCCAATGTGGTATCCCATTGGCTGAAGGAGCGGTTGACACCAAGCAGGC
>CAZTXJ010000080.1:1282-14299 GCA_964617285.1 uncultured Calditrichaceae bacterium
ATCGACAAATTCATCGGTGATGCAGTGATGGCTATTTTTGGTGCTCCCCTGGCCCATGAAAACGATCCCGAACGCGCGGCCCGCTGTGCCCTGGAGATGATGGAGGATATTCGCCGGTTTAATGCCTTAAGCCGGGTTCAGATGCCTACCGAAATTACCCTGCACATCGGACTTCATTCCGGTATGGTGATTGCCGGCAATGTGGGCAGTGATCTGCGCATGAATTATTCGGTGGTCGGCGATACGGTAAACCTGGCTTCCCGTCTGGCCGAATTGGCCCCACCGGGGCAGATATACATGACCGGAGATACTTTTAAAATGGTTTCTCAAATTGTGGTAGTGGATGGACCACATCCCACAGCAGTTAAAGGGAAAGCACAACCGGTTAATATCTACAAATTAAGGGATATAAAAGAATCCTCCGCCCGCCGGGCAACTCCCGGAACCAATCAGCTATTTGTGGGCCGGGGAAAAGAGCTGAAACAAATTGGCACACACCTGGAAACGGCTCTGGAAAAGAAAGCAGTTCGACTATTCATTCGCGGTGAAGCCGGGGTGGGTAAAAGTCGCCTGAAAGACGAAATATACCGGATGGCCGAACAAAAGGGACTTTCCACCGTCGAAGGACTGTGCTCCAGTTTCGAAACCACCACGCCCTATTTCCTGTGGAACACACTGCTCAGAAATATTCTGCAGATTGACTTTGATACACCGGAACTGGAAACACGCAACCGGCTACATAAACTCTGGACCTACTTAAATCTTCAGGCTGATGAACCATATGTGGCAGCTCTGTTGTCTATTCGCTATGATGAATTGCTGGCTGACGAGGAGGAAATTCGCAAACAAAAAATCTTCGCTGCTACAGCTGCGTTCTTTAAGAAATATGTGGAAAAATATCCTACGATTATTTTTCTGGAGGATCTCCACTGGATTGATAAGTTTTCCCAGGAGTTGCTCGAGTTTCTGCTCTCGCACCAGGTGCCCATTCCCACACTGGTAATCGGATTATATCGGGATGAATATCTGGAAGCGACCCGTATAGAACCTTATGGCGAGGTAATAAATCTCAACCGGTTGAGCCGGGAAGACTCCATCAACCTGGTTAAATTAAAACTGGATGCGGATGAGATCCCGGAGGATATTCTGAAGGTGATCCTGACCCGCTCGGAGGGGAATCCATTTTTCATCCAGGAAATTGTCCAGACATTACTGGAAAAGAGCATTATCAATGTAAGCAATAACAAGGTGGTGCTGCTCAACAAGGATTTTGAATCGGTAATACCGGGTACTATTCAGGGTGTGATTATGGCCCGGATCGACCGGATTCAGGAGAGTATAAAAAGCGTACTGTTCAGTGCCTCGGTCATTGGCCGGGAATTTTCCAGACCCTTGCTGGAGCAGGTCGTTGAGGCGAAATCAACCGATCTTGACACCAAGCTGGGTGAATTAAAAACACTTGAGTTGATCCTGGAGAAGGAAGAGGCACTGGAGTTCGATTATATTTTCAAGCATTACCTGATTCAGGAAGTTGCCTACAATACCATCCTGATCAATAAACGAAAAGAACTTCATGCTACCATTGCCACAGCCATTGAGAAACTTTATACAGATCGGCTTACAGATTTTTACGAAGTATTGGCTTTCCATTACGAAAAGGCAGAGCAATGGGAAAAAGCCGCGGAATATCTCAGCCGTTCCGGACATAAGGTAAAACAGATCTTTAGCGAAGCAGAGTCGAAGGACTTCTTCGAGCGAAAAGAAGCCGCCATGCAGAAAGTGTATGAGGCAGCCAGTGCCAAGTGGAGTTTCTGGGGAACCATCAAGGCGATTACACCACCATTGATTGCCATGCTCATTCCCATCCTCCCGATCTTTGCCTATATATCTGTACTGGGAAAAACCCAGCGACCTGATTTTATCCAATTAATTATTGTTGGTTCAATAGCCAGTCTTCTCTGCCTGTGGTATGCGATGGCGCTTTGGTTCCTGGGGGTAATCCCATTTCTCCGGGGCCGGCCAAAACTATATGATCTGCTGGAAAACCAGGTGAGGGTAATTTTTCAGGATGGATCAAGTCTGGCGCTAAATTTTGAAGATATTGGTTCGGTTCGCTATTTCGATCCGCGCATTAATGCCGGCCGCTCGCTCTGGCGAAAAATGATTGATCCGTTAAGCCGGGTCGCCAGTAACAAAAAATTAACCTTCGGGATGTGGTTCCGGGATGTTGTTCTTAATATCCTTCCTCCCTATTCTTTCGGATTTGGTTCTCATAAGGGCGAGATCCATGTCCGGCTGAAAGAGGGGCACCGGTTGATGCGTATGGTCATTCCCTGGTTCAATTCCCCCAGAAAAAGCAAGGATATCAGTCTTTTGCCATTTGCCCCACGGGAATTCTTCGATCAATTCCGGATTGCCTTTCAAACCTGGAAAAAGAAGCAGAACGGAAAACCAATCCAATCCGACGAGGATTAGAATAATACCATCCATTCCGGATGAAAACCGGAATAATTTCCTAAACGAATATCCTTCCAGCTAAAAGATATTCATCTCCATCGAAAGATTTAATTAAAATAGTATCGGATACCCAGTGCGGCATTGAGGTCCAGGTCCGTTTTCGGCGCCAGATTTAAAATGGGTACAATCTCAAAGAAAATATCAATGGGTGCCTCGGCAATATATAAATTTATACCCAGAGGAAATCTGATCCCAAACCGGTTCTCATCCTGAAACTTCAAACGGGCGCCAATGCCATAATAGACCGGTATGGTACTTCTGTCGAGACGGATAGCCTTGGGTGCATGAAACAGGTAATCGGCGTGCAGATGCAGAGCATCCTCTTTGCCAAAGGACCAGGCAATAGCCCCATCAAAAGCATTTTTTTGCCCGACCCACTTCTTAAAACTAATACCGGTCGGTTCTCCAATGATAACACCTACACCCAGTCCTTTTTCCGCTGCCTGTGGAAACCGGGGGAAAATCATAATTAAGAGAGTGAACAAAACAGAAAGTCTGATAAGGGATGCTTTTTTATATAACCTGTTCATCGTGTGCTCCACCAATTTTTTCTTAAGATAATATTATCGGACATTCTATGGTAACCCAAGAAAAAAAATTGGTTAATAAGTACCAATGGATGGATCTATTTCCCGGGCAAAGGCAGCCAGACCACCATCCATGCTGTAGATGTTATCCCAGCCCTGCGAGCGGAGCCATGCGGTTACCTGGGCGCTCCGGATACCGTGATGGCAGATGACTATAATCTCAAAATTTTGATCAAGAACATTTTTCGATAACGCCTTGAGAGGATCCCGCGCAATCCGGCTCAGGGGAATCCATTGCAGATTAGGGTGATCCAGTTTTACCTTAGCCAGCTCATCTGCTTCCCGGACATCCAGCAGGATAAACTCGTCCCCGTTCTTTAACTTTTGCTGAACCTCGTGAACCGATACTTCCGGGGCACTATAGAAATTTGGCATGGATTAATCTCAGCTAATTCCAAAATATTGTCAGAAAACATCATGACAGATTTATTGATTTATTTACAAACAAGGAATGACCGGGTTCCCACCAACCGGAGGATTTGAAAAATCCATTTCCTTAGCCAAATCAGATTCAATTAAAAAATGTGTCAGATGATGCGCTCCCGGAGAAAATCAAACACTTTGCCCTGATCGATCCGGAATTGTTCCATACTGTCCCTATCCCGAATAGTCACCGTACCATCCTTCACAGTTTCGCCATCGATGGTGATACAATATGGTGTACCTGCCTCATCCTGCCGCCGGTAGCGGCGGCCAACCGAACCGGCCTCATCATAGAAAACCTTAAAATCCCGTTTGAGATCGGCAAATAATTTCTGGGCAATTTCCGGCATACCGTCCTTCTTTACCAGCGGAAACACCGCTGCCTTAATAGGGGCAATTTGTGGTTTCAGCCTTAAAACCACCCGTTCTGCTTCCTCCTCATAGGCGTCCACCAGAGCGGTGAGCATCAGCCGGTCCACACCGGTGGAGGTTTCAATCACGTACGGTATATACTTCTCATTGGCTTCCTGATCGTAATAGCGCAGATCCTTGCCGGAATATTCCTGATGCCGGAGCAGATCGAAATCTGTCCGGTTATGAATGCCTTCGATCTCACTCCAGCCAAAGGGGAATTCGTATTCGATGTCGAATGCTTTCTTGGCATAATGGGCCAGCTCTTTTTCGCTGTGCTGATGAAATCGCAGCTTATCTTTTTTAATGCCCAGACGTTCGTACCAGGCCACTCTCTTTTCCTTCCAGTAGTCGAACCACTCTTCATCACTGCCCGGTTTCACAAAGAACTGCATTTCCATTTGTTCAAACTCCCGGGTTCGAAAGATAAAGTTCCCCGGGGTAATTTCATTGCGAAACGCCTTCCCGATCTGAGCAATTCCGAAAGGGATCTTTTGCCTTCCGGCTTCCCGTACATTATGAAAATTCACATAAATACCCTGAGCGGTTTCCGGCCGCAGATAAACTACACTTGCCTCATTTTCCACCGGGCCCATAAATGTTTTGAACATCAGGTTAAACATTCGCGGTTCGGTCAGTTCACCCCCGCAATTCGGGCAGCCCTTATCCATATCTACCTGGTCCGCCCGCCAGCGCATTTTACACTCTTTGCAATCCACCATGGGATCGGTAAAACCATCCACATGCCCGGATGCCTTCCAGATTTGGGGATGCATCAGAATGCTGGAATCCAAACCTTCAATGTCATCCCGCTCATACACCATGGCTTTCCACCACAGCTCTTTCACATTCTTTTTCAGCTCGGTACCCAGCGGCCCGTAATCGTAACAGCTGTTCAAACCACCGTAAATTTCGCTGCTCTGGAACACATATCCCCTGCGCTTGCACAGCGATCCCAGTTTATCCATCAAAGTTGGAGCGTTATTTTTTGCCACGTTTAATCCTCATCATTGAAAAGTCGAATAATTATCCGATCGGAAAACCACCTGATCCGGTTCCAATCCGTTAAAAATAAGGTGCAAATATAATTAGGGAAGGTACATTTTCAAAGATTTTAATTGAACTGTCTGCTCGGTATGATAATTGATGTGAGCGAGCAGCATATCCAGCAGCGGCTGATAGGTCAAATCCGGTGATAGATCCCGGATTAATTGTGGAAGGTAATCCGGCCCCGTCTCCTGCAAGCGCCGGAGAAGTAACCACTGTTCTCTGGATAGGGTAAAGTTTCCCTTGCCCGTGGCCGGACTGCACCCGGCACAAATGACCGAACCGTTTTCCACATCGGCCCGTAAAGGAAATTTCTCCAGGCTTTTTCCACACACCTTACAGGTTGCCAGATCCCAGCCAAATCCCAGATAATCGCTAAGAAAAAGGAGGTAACTGAACAAGTAAACCAAAGTATGCTTGTCTGGCTGCCGGTTAAGGTTTTTCAGAATATTTACTGTGAACGGGAATAACCGGTGAGCCGCTTCATGGAAGTGAACCAGGGAACGGATCAGTTCCAGGATAGCATAGGAAACCGCCATAGCATCCAGATTTTCCCGGATATTGCCAAATGAATCGATGAGATCCACCTGGGTAACAATTTGCAAGCCCCGGCCTTCTTTTAAAGAAAGGATAACTTCGACCTGGTTCAGGTTTTCCAGAACTCCACGATAGGGGCTTTTTGGCCGCAGTGCGCCGTGGGCTATCGCTTTAATGTATCCCTTTTCTTCAGTAAAGAGATGGACAATTTTGCTGGTCTCGCTCCAGCGACTGCCATAAACGACCAGCGCCCCGGTTTTTACAGTTTGTTTCATGTATTTACTTTACACCGGTTTTTGTTAAAAAAAATACACGGTAATAATTATAGGGAGGAAGAGAATTCAATTAAAGGAA
Organism: uncultured Calditrichaceae bacterium; assembly: GCA_964617285.1. Lineage (GTDB taxonomy): Bacteria > Calditrichota > Calditrichia > RBG-13-44-9 > RBG-13-44-9 > CAYVKM01. The sequence goes on from CAZTXJ010000080.1 coordinate 7,159, forward strand.
AAAATGAAAACCAAGCGTCAGTAATCCAAAGTAAATGGTCAATCCCACTACATCATTAAAGGTGGCCACAAATGGTCCGGTGGCTAAGGCCGGATCTACCTTGATTTTTTTGAAGAAAAGCGGAATTACAGCGCCAAAAATTGCCGCATTAATGACGATGATAATCAGTGTGCTTCCCAGCATCGCACCGAAAATATAGTCTCTGGACCAAAGGGCAATAAGTGAGAAAATCAAAATGGCCAGCACCGTGCCATTCATCAGGGCCACCAGAAATTCCCTTTTTAACCGCCGGGCGGTATCACCCAATCCTATCTCACCGGTAACCAAACCACGCACAACAATAATGCTGGACTGCTGACCGGTGCTGCCGCCCATGGCCATAACAATCGGGATGAAGAAAGCAGAGATAATAATTTTTTCCATGGTAGCAGAGAAAGAACTGAGAATGATGGCAGAAATAATTTCCCCAAAAAAAGAGAGCAACAGCCAGGGGAGCCGGGCCCGGGAAATCTGCATCACGCTGTCTTCCAAAACTTCCTCTTCACCGGTACCGGCAATAAGACCAAGGTCCTCATCAATCTCTTCATCGATAACATCTACCACGTCATCAATCGTGATGCGGCCAACCAGTTTTCTGCGCTTATTTATCACCGGCGCTACCATCAGGTCATATTTCTTAAACATTCTGGCAACCTCTTCCTGGTCCATATCCACAGTGATGCTCAATATCTCCGGATCCATAATATCGCGCACCAGAATATCCGCCTCGGAAATGATGAGTCCGCGCAGGGAGACTGAACCCAGCAGGTGACCAAAATCGTCGATCACAAAACAGTAATACAGGTTTTCCACATCCTGGTGTCTTTTCCGGATTTCCTCGATGGCCATCTGTACAGTAGAATTGGCATGGACGGCAATAAATTCCTTGGCCATAATGCCGCCAGCCGTATCCTCCGGGTAGGTAAGCAGTTCCTGGATCTCTTCGGAGCTTTCATCCTCCACTTTCTCCAGAATTTCAGAAGCCTGTTCAGGGGGAAGTTCGGAAATAATATCCGCAGCATCATCCGAATCCATCTCGTTGACCATTTCGGCAATCTGAACATTATCCAGTTTCTCCAGCACATCCTCTTTAACGTTCTCATCCAATTCCACCAAAACTTCACTGGCTTTTTCAGAGGGAATGATATGGAAGAGGGCCCGGCGTTCATCTCCGTCCAGGTGCGCCATAATCTCTGCGATATCCGCCGGATGCAGATCGGCGATTACCGGGAGGGCGAAGTTCATCTGATCGTTATCGATGAGATAGCGGAGATTCTCAATAATTTCATTGAGATCGATATCCTGAAGCAATCTGGCCATTTCCTTCTAACGTTAAAAAGCGATTCAACTGATTGGTAAGATCCACAAATTCTTCCACCGCCAGGGATTCCGGTCGGCGGGAAAGATCGACATTTATTTGGTTTAATATAGTCTGAGGAAAAAGGTTTGACAAAGTGTTTCGCAACATTTTGCGGCGCTGCCCGAATGTTTTACGGACTATTTCTTTAAACAATGCAGGATTCACCAGATGCTTTTCCGCTTCCGGTCTAAATTGGAGCCGGATGACACCGGAGTCAACCTTGGGCCGGGGATAGAACAGATGGGCCGGCACAGTAAAAAGATATTTTACCTCCGCATAAAACTGGCAAAAGACCGACAGTATGCCGAATTGTTTATTGCCCGGTTCTGCGGCAATCCGCTGACCAACCTCCTTCTGCACCATAAACACCGCCTGAGTTATTTGCTGGTAATTTTCAATGACTTTAAACAGGATAGGTGAAGTTATATGATAGGGCAAATTTCCGATGACTCCCAAATTCATTTGTGTGTGGTTGGCATGGAGTTCCGAGATCTCAATATCGAGAAAATCCTTTTCAATCACCTGCAGGTTTGCCGGATGGTTCATATGCGCTGGCAATTCACCGGCTAATTTCGGATCTATTTCTACAGCATACAATAGGCTCGCTTTGGACAGGAGATGTTTGGTCAACATTCCCCGGCCAGGACCAATTTCAATAATCAGCGAGGGAGAAGGTATATCCAGAGATTGGGCTATTTTCCGGGCGATATTGGCATCGGTCAGAAAATTCTGGCTCCATCTCTTTTTGGGGAAATGATCCTTTTTTAGAGGGGCTGGCAAAGACTAACCTCCGGGAGTTGAATCAAATTAAGGTATCTGCCACTGAATATCGTGGGAAAGATAAAATCGGCAGCGGGTTAAAACAATTTCTTTAAAATTGAGAAACGATATTGGACCACTCATTTCAAAAAAAATACCGGATATCTTTGGAACAGATACCCGGTACTCAAACTAACCAAATGACTCAAATCAATTCAGACCACGTCGGGCCAACAACGCATCAATTACCGGTTCTCTCCCCCTGAATTTTTTGTATAGAACCATGGGATCATCAGTGTTACCAGCGGCCAGAATGTTCTCCCGGAATGCCCTGGCGGTGGACTGATCAAAAATGCTGGTTTCCTTAAAGGCCTGAAAGGCATCGGCATCCAGCACTTCTGCCCAGATATAACTGTAATATCCGGCCGAATATCCCCCGGCAAAAATGTGCCGGAAATAGGGGCTGCGGTAACGCACCACAATTTCCGGAATCAGACCGATTTTGCTTAACGATTTATTTTCGAAGGCAATCGGATCGAGGTTTGCGGTATCGGTTATGGTATGCCAATCCATATCCAGAAATGAAGCCGCCAGCAATTCCACCGTCTCAAAGCCCTGATTAAATTTCGAGGCGTTTCTAATTTTTTGAATCAGTTCATCCGGAATGGGCTGATTTGTCTCATAATGCCGGGCATACATTTTCAGCACCTCGGGATCGCTGGCCCAGTTTTCCATGATCTGTGACGGCAGTTCCACAAAATCCTGGGCAACGTTGGTCCCGGATATACTTTCGTAATTGCAGTCGGACAATAATCCATGCAAGCCATGCCCAAACTCATGAAACAGGGTCTTGGCTTCCTCCAGGGTCAATAACGAGGGAGTATTTCCCGTGGGCTTAGTGAAATTGAAAACGTTGCAGACAATCGGGGTAACCATCTTCCCGTCGATTATTTTCTGCCCCCGGTAATCGCTCATCCAGGCTCCACCACGCTTGCTGGCACGGGGAAAATAGTCGGTATAGAGAATGCCGATATGAGTTCCGTCCGCATCTTTCACTTCAAAGGTTTTTACATCCGGGTTATAAGTCGGTATATCGGTGCGCTCCTCAAAGGTCAGACCCCACAACTTATTGGCCACCATAAAGGCGCCTTCCCGCACATTCTCCAGTTTGAAATAGGGTCGCAGGACTTCATCATCCAGATCATATTTTTGTTTCTTTAACTTTTCCGCATAATACCACCAGTCCCAGGGCTCCAGCTTGAAATTCTGGCCATCCGCATATACCAGATTCTGCAAAGCCTTTTCTTCTTTCTGAGCGACTTTTAATGCCGGTTTCCAGATCTGATTTAACCGGTTATAGACATTTTGCGGTACTTTTGCCATGTTTTCTTCCAGGACAAAATCAGCATGAGTCTTATAACCCAGTAAATTCGCCCGCTGAAGCCGTAAGGCAGCAATCCGGGTCAGGGTCGCTTTATTATCCAGCTCGTCATTATGATTCCCCTGATTGATATAGGCTTTAAAGATCTTTTCCCGCAGATCCCTTTTTTGTGCATATTGCAGGAAAGGGATCATGCTCGGCTTTTGAATGGAAAAAACCCACGCGCCCTCTTTGCCCCGTTCTTTTGCGGTTTCGGCAGCGGCGGAAATTACATTATCCGGGAGACCGGCCAGATCGGCTTCATTGTCAATCACCAGTTCAAACTTGTTGGTCTCTTTAAGAACATTGTCTCCGAATTTCAGAGTGAGCAGCGACAACTCCTTATTGATCTCTCTCAACTCGGCTTTTTCCTTCTCATCCAGATTGGCACCGTTTCGGGTAAATCTTTTGTAGGTTTCCTCCAGCAACCTTTGCTGTTCCGATGTCAGATCCATTTGGTCTTTCTCATCATATACGGCCTTTATTCTTTGGAAAAGATTTTCGTTTAACAGAATATCATCCGCATGTTGGGAAAGCATTGGGGAGACTTCTTTGGCGAGCTCCTGCATCCGATCGTTGGTATTTGCTGAAATCATATTAAAGAAAACCGCCCGAACCCTGGTCAGCAGCTGTCCACTGTTTTCCAGCGCTTCAACGGTGTTCTGAAAGGTTGGGCTCTCCTGGTTATTCACAATCGACGAAATTTCCTGCTGGTGCTGCGAAATTCCTTCAGTGAAAGCCGGCAAATAATGGGATTCTTTAATTTTTTCGAATGGTGGCGTGCCGAATGGTGTTTGGTACTCACTAAAAAACGGATTCTGTTCCTGTACACTGCAGGCAGTAAATAACATGGTTCCGAAAAGCATAAGTAGAATAGTTTCCTTCATGGTTAGTTTTCCTCTTTGGTTTATTATGAATTATTTGACAAAGTTCCCGAGTCCAATTAGGTGAAATGGCCAACAAAATTCAAGAGTTTTTTCAACTTATCGTTTGGCCTATTTAAAAATTTTACAATTGAGCAAAATTTATTATGACTTTTGGGAAAATATATGATATTTTACCACAGAAATTTTCTCTCGAATTTAACCTCTGGCGTTTACGAGGAAATTAATATCATGGTTTCACAGGATTTCTTTTTACCGGCAATCATTATGCTTTTTCTGTTAACATTTTTTGGCTTTGCTGTGGTTATCCATTTACAGACCAAACGTATTAAAAACCTGATAAAAACAGAGTACCCGCATTTATGGGAGCAGTTGAGACGCCCGCAAATGCGTTTTTTTCCGGCCGAGCGAGACTTGCCCTATAACCAGTTTATCATAAGAAAACAATATCAGGAAATCGAAGACGTTACTTTAAAAAATCTGTGTCACAAGAACAGAAAATACACTCTCTATTTCATTGTCCTGTTTAGCTCCTCGCTCATTGCTGTCTCAGCACTTTTATATCTGTCCGGATATCGCTAATCTTCCAGCTCAGAATAAATAGAATCTAAAAACGTATCATTTTATCGAGGTAAATTTGAGAATTATCATTAGATCCGAAGGGCCGGATGATTATCCGGTTATCGATCTTCTCAACAACCAGGCGTTCAACCGTCCGAATGAGGCAAAGTTGATTAGGAAGCTAAGGAAAACCGGAGAATTTATGTCCGAACTTTCCCTGGTCGCAGAGCAGGATGAAATGGTGGTTGGCCACATCTTGTTTTATCCGGTTTATATCCAATCCAAAGCAGATCGCTATCAGATTCTTTCTCTCGGACCGATGTCTGTCTTACCCCTGTACCAGAGAAGAGGGATTGGCAGTGAATTGATGATGGAAGGATTAACACGGGCTAAATCGCTCAACTTTAAAGCTGTGATTGTCGTGGGTCATGCCCACTATTACCCGAGATTCGGATTTAAACCGGCCAGCCGGTGGGGGATCACCTCGCCTTTTGAGGTTCCGGATAATGTTTTCATGGCCCTGGAACTGGAGCCGCATGAGTTACAAGGCAAAAGCGGAATGGTAATTTATCCCGAGGTCTTCAAGGAGGTTTGACCGACAAAAATCAGTACCCCGCCGCCTGTCCATCCTTGCGGGATTCCGAGGCGCCATAATAAACGTGATTTTGAACATCCACCAGGATAGCCTGATATCCCCCATAGCCACCGTTGATAAACCGAATCCGGTGTCCCATTTCCTGCAATCGCCGGATGGTTTCATAAGAAAATCCGGATTCAAGACAAAGCCAACCGCCATCGGTCATTTTGCTACCGGTGGGTTGGGAAGATCCCAGATGCCGCATCCGTGGTGCGTCACCCGCTTCCTGCAGGTTCATGCCGAAGTCAATCAGATTGACCAGCACCTGAACCTGTCCCTGCGGCTGCATGGAACCTCCCATCACCCCAAAACTCAGAAACGGTTTTCCTTCCCAGGTAACAAATCCCGGAATAATGGTATGAAAGGGCCGTTTTCCCGGCGCATAAGTATTAAAGTAGCCTTCTTCCAGATTGAAAAGTTCTCCCCGGTCCTGCAGGACGAAGCCCAGACCATCCGGCACCATACCGGAACCCATTCCCTGATAATTACTCTGGATGAGGGAAATCATGTTGCCATCGTTATCGGCTACGGTCAGATAAATGGTATCGCCATTCTCTCCAAACGGTCCTCCAGGTTCATAGCTCATCGCTGCCTTTTCGGGACTTATCAGTTTTCTTCTCCCGGCAGCGTATTCTTTTGAGATAAGATGGTCCACCGGGATTTTATTGAAATCAGGATCAGCATAATACCTGGCCCGGTCTTCATACACCAATTTTTTGGCTTCCGTCAGGAGATGAAGATATTCAGGACTGCCATATCCCATACTTTTAAGATCGTATCCTTCCAGAATATTCAGCATTTGCAGCACTGCAATTCCCTGACCGTTGGGCGGCAATTCCCAGACATCGTACCCACGGTAATCGGTAGAGACTGGTTTTACCCAATCCGACCGGTGGTTTGCCAGATCTTCATAGGAGAGGAATCCGCCTGCTTTTTTCATATAGGAGCCTATCGTCCGGGCAATATCTCCTCGATAGAAAGCGTCCCTTCCTTCCCGGGCAATTTTCTCCAGGGTATTGGCAAGATCGGGATTTTTGAATATTTCTCCTTTTACAGGTGCCCGACCGTCGATGGTAAACGTCTTCCTGAAGTTTTGATACGCTTTCAAATTCTCAACCTCCTCCTGCCAGCTCCTGGCGATGATCTCGCTTACCGGAAATCCTTCCCGGGCATACTGGATGGTCGGTGCCAGAATATCCTTCATTGGCAGCTTTCCAAATTTCCGGTGCAGTTCGTACCAACCATCCACACATCCCGGCACGGAAACCGGAAGTGGACCGTAAGCCGGAATTTCGGTATAACCGTTGTCCCTAAAATAATCCAGTGTTAACGAGGCAGGTGATCGCCCACTGGCATTTAGACCATACAATTTTTGAGACTTCGCCTCCCAGACAATAGCGAACAGATCTCCGCCGATGCCGCAACTCATTGGCTCCATCAAACCCAGAGCTGCATTGGCGGCAATAGCCGCATCCACCGCA
>CAZTXJ010000081.1:0-3290 GCA_964617285.1 uncultured Calditrichaceae bacterium
AAATAAGCATGACCATAGAAAATCTGGAGAATAACACACTTTATTACTGGAAGGTAGTTGCTCACCCGGAGGCAACCGATGAATTTTACAGTGAAAGCACTGTCCGGACTTTTAGTACGATTCAATAGAAAGAAGTTAAATTAAATATGAATAGAAAAATCTTTGGGAAAAGAAAAGCAACCATTTGCGATTTCGGGACCATATTTGTTCCTGATAAATCGATTTCATAAATTTGTATTATCCGAGGAATGAGATGAAATTAGGAGCGGGATTTTTAATGCTCAGTCTATCAGGTAAAAAAATCCTTTTAAGTATCCACATTCTGCTTATCTCAATTTGGATCGGGACACTAATCGCCATCCTGCTTTTATTGCTGGTCAAACAAACCCAGTTCAGTATTGCAGACTTCCCGTCACTGGATAAAACAGTCTTCCTCCTTTTCGATTCTATAATCATGAATGTTTCCATCGTGGTTGCCATCACCGGACTGTTGTTTTCCATGTTCACCACCTGGGGTTTTTTCAGATTCCACTGGATCACGATCAAGTGGGTCAGTATTGTCGGGTTAGCCCTCATCATTATGTTTTTGCAGGGCCCCGCTGTGAACGGTATGGCTTCCTTATCCGATGTGTTCCTGCAGGAAGTCCGGAAGAATCCGGATTATCTCAATTTTGAACACCGGACGATAATCTATACTTTAATACAATTTTGTCTGCTGACCTTTATTGTTTTTATCTCCGTCCTGAAACCCTGGGGACAGCGAAAAGTGAGAAGAGTACCAAACCGCAAACTGGTTCTGTCAATTGGTATCTTCCTCGGGGTGATCCTTGCTGCAAGTTCAATCATGCAATATCTGCAATTAGTTCATTACCGGAATTTACAGATAAACGAGATAAATCTCGATCAAATCAATGATGGGTATTATACCGGTACTGCCAGCTTTGGTTTTGAATATGAGGTCGGCATTCAAATTGAGAACCACGCCATCGAAAAAATAGATATCCTGAAAAACCGGGATAGTTTCTACGCCCGGCAAGCAGAGGGTATTAAATATAAATTAATCCGGGAGCAGAAGATCAATATTGATGCGGTGACCGGGGCAACCACCACCAGCAAGGTTTTGCTGAAAGCAGTAGAGTCTGCTCTCTCCCGGTAATGGAATAGATTTTTAAATTCAGGAGCGATAATGGCAACCATCTTATTCTGGATTTACCTGATCAACGCTGTACTCTTAATCACCCATGAGATGGATTCTGCTTACTGGGAGGAATGGAAGCTGTTCGGTATTCCCGGTGGAATTACCACATTCTTACTTCTCCATCTGCCTATTCTGTTTTTTGTTTTATATGGATTGATCCTGATATATGAAAATACCTTCGCCGGATTAATCTTCTCCTTTATTCTGGCTATCAGCGGTATCTTTGCCTTTTCCATCCATACTTATTTTATGCAGCGGGGACATGATGAATTTAAAACCACCATTTCCCGACTGATCCTTTTTTCTACTTTGATTTTTTCGATCCTGCAATTGGTTATCACCCTGATATTTTTGCTGAAAAAATAAGTCAATATCAATATTACCAGGAAATAGACATGATCCCGAAAAATTTAAGAAACCCGTTATTATTCCTGTTGGCCCTGATTTTTTCATTGGCACTGATGTTTGCTTTTACAGAAATACCCCGCCTGATCGATCTTTTTCTGCAAAACAAAATGGGATTCCCTGGATTCGACCAGGGACTTACTCAACAAAATGTTTACAAGAGCAGTTTGTACATCTCCGCTCTGCACCTCAGATGGATCGGATACCTCAGCCTTTTCCTGGTTCTCGGGTTTATTGTACTTGGTTTTATCACCAAAAAGAGCGGGTGGGCCTGGGCCGGTGCATTAACCCTGTTTCTTCCGGTATTCGGCCAGTTTGCCCTGAGCATGTTCTTCCTGGCAGGTCTGGGCATCCTCCGGGCGGGTTGGCTTCCCTTCATGGATATTTCAGAAAAAGTGCTGGCCCTGGGCGATGTAATTTATCTTCCCTATCACTTCCTGATCTGGTTTTTCGGTCTGTTTCACTGGTATGCCCATAATTTAATTTCCTACTTTTTTATGGCCGTCGGTTCTTTTCTGTTTGTCTGGGGAGTTCTGGTCTGGTTTCAGACCCGTTCCGGTCAACAGATAGTTGCCAGCAGCAGAATATATAAATTCTCCCGGCATCCGCAGTACCTGGGCTGGATAATCTGGAGCTACGGATTCATGCTGTTTTCCTCCGGGATCAATGTGATGAAAAAGACCTGGGAAGTTCCTTCCAGCCTGCCCTGGCTGCTGGCAAGCATGGTGATCATTGCCATCTGTTTACTGGAAGAAATCAGGATGCAGGAAACCGGGGGCGAGACCTATCGCCGTTACCGGAAACAGACGCCATTTTTGTTTCCTCTGCCCAAATGGCTGAAGACTGTCTTCAACGCTCCGATGAAATTGTTCATCAGAAACAACCAGCCGGAAACCAGGCTTGAAGTTGCCGGTGTGGTTTTGCTCTACACCGGAATTTTAATGGCTCTTTCCTTTTTCACCCTGGACTGGGGTGGAAGAGGTCAGGATGCAAGAGTGGTCATAGGGGGAAATCCGCAGCAGAAGGCGGACTCTCTGATCCGGGAAATTAGAAAACCCCAGCCCCGGCGTTACATCGACACCCATTTTGCTGAGCTGGAGAAGCTGGGAGATTTTGCCGTCGCGTCGCTGATCACCCTGCTTTCCGATTCAAATGCGGTTATCCGGGAATTTTCCGCCGCTACTCTGGGTAACCTGAAGGCGGAGCAGGCAGTTGATTCTTTAATTGGTCTTCTGAATGATCCAGAGGGGCGGGTCGGAAATAGCGCTGCCATCTCCCTGGGAAAAATCGGCTTGGAGAAAGCGGTTCTACCCCTGATTAATTATCTGCAAACCAATCCCGGACAGGGCATCCGACATCATATTTACGGGGCGCTGGGAAATATCGGTTCGGTCAGTGCCTGGGCGGTTCTGATAGAGGGTACAAAAGATCCTCTCTGGTTTCAGCGGGTTGCCGCCTTGAATGGGCTAAATGCCATCGATCCGGAAAAATCACTGCAATATATCATTCCGGCACTGGAGGATGAGAATGCAAATGTCCGGCGGCATGCGGTGACTATCCTGCTGGAGCAGAAACCGTTATCAGCCAGAGCGGCCCTGGAAAAAGTACGGGATGATCCGGATTTTGAGACCCGCTTTTATGCCAGACAGGCGATAAAATTAATCGACCAAAAATTTAGCCGGTAAGA
>CAZTXJ010000081.1:3390-10715 GCA_964617285.1 uncultured Calditrichaceae bacterium
TGGCTGCCGGCGGGTCGTTCATCACCCGGGAAATGGATGAGTTCAGTGACCTGGACCTGATTATTGCCGTAGCGCCTGAATTCTTCCTGGAAGTTTTGAAAGAAAGAAAGCAGATTGCCGGCAGAGCAGGAAAATTACTGGCAGCCTTTACCGGGGAGCATGTGGGTGAGCCACGCCTGCTGATATGTCTTTACAGTCCGCCGCTGCTGCACGTGGACCTCAAGTTTGTTGCCTTACCCGATGCCGCAGAACGGGTGGAAGATCCGGTTATCCTGTGGGAACGGAATCATTCTCTGACCAGGGTATTGCAAAAAAGCAGGCCCCACTATCCCATGCCCGATCTGCAGTGGATTGAGGATCGTTTCTGGGTCTGGATCCATTATGTGGCCGGCAAGATTGGCCGGGGTGAACTGCTGGAGGCTTATGACAATCTCTCTTTTCTTCGGTTGAACGTCCTGGGACCGATGGCTTTGATGGCTGTTGGCGCGCGCCCTTCCGGGGTTCGGAAAATCGAAAAGCATGCCAGGGATTACCTGTCGGATTTACTTAACACCCTGGCGGATTATCAACCGCTCTCCTGTGCCCAAGCGCTCCGGGCCACAGTAAAACTGTACCTGGTATTGCGAAACAAGTTGGAGGATAAAACACTGGTGAAGCATATCAAGGTGGAGAAAGCGGTTATGCTTTACCTGGACGAGATTCAAAAGAAAGTCTCGGTAAATAGTTAAGAATATTAGACAGTCTTTGCGATCCCGCAGCTGCGGGAGAAGCCTGCCTGCAGCAGACAGGCAATCTCAAGTTCTGTGGATTTTCCCCAAGGATAGTCACAAGAATTGAAAAGAGATCGCCGCTTCGTTGCAATAAAATAGCATCAGAATTGTTTTTTAACCCCTCACTGCATATATTCACAAAAATATTTGTCAGCCATAAAATTGATAATATAAAATAATGTGCTTAAGATAATTATAAAACATCCTATCCATTTTATGAATGGAATTAGATTTTTATACTCATGAGGTCCCTCTTGCCTGTTCGTATGCTGATGCCAAGAAACTCCAATTCTACTTACAGTGAAGCAAATATTCTAACCATTATCCGGATCATTATCTGTCTATCGTTGTATGCGGCAGCAATTTTATATAAAAATCCTTTATATAACTACATCGGGTTCTTCACACACTGGATTCTCGATTATACCGATGGTTTTATTGCACGACACTTTAAACAGGAAACGGTTTTGGGTGCGGAATGGGATATTATAGCGGACCGACTTGAAATTATCATTTTTTACATTATTTTTCTACATTTCAAACCCGAATTAATCCTTCCGTCAATGCTATACCTAATTGATTATGCTTTCATCGATTTTTATCTCAGTTATCAATTTGTTAAATTCAATATAATTTCACCCAATTATTTTGATCAAGTAGATGGAATCGTTTACAAACTCAACTTCAGTCCCCTGGCTAAGTTTAGTAACTCAAGCGTTGTCACGCTTACATTAATTTTCCTTCCCCAGCTTTGGATTGCTGTCTCCATTTATGCAAGCGGTCTCATCTTTGTCAAATCATATTCAGTATATCGCCTGTTAACATTAAATAAATGAAAGGAAAGGTGACGATTATAAAATGAGCACAAAAAAACAATCGAATCGTCTGTCGATGAGTAAAAGGGGTATATCAAGTTATTTTCTTAATCGTCCCCTTACAATATCCTTTGAAGTCACTTATTCCTGCAATGCCCGTTGCAAACATTGTCATTTGGGTGGCTCAATTAAAAACGAAAAAAGGGCGAAACCGGAAGAATTTGCTAAATTATGTTACTTGTATAAACCGGTAGTTGCCCAGGTATCCGGCGGAGAACCGTTGCTTCGCCGCGATCTTGAAGAGATTATCAAAGCGCTGGTTGTACAAGGAAAAGCTCCCTTTGTGGTTGTCACAACAAATGCGGCACTGCTTAAAAAAAGTAGATATCTCTCCCTTAGAAATGCCGGGGTAAATGAGTTTTCAGTATCATTGGACTATCCGGATGAACGTCACGATGAATTCAGAAATATTCCCGGATTATTCAAAAAGATTGAAACTCTCATCCGGGAAATTAAGGATGAGCCCAGAAAAGGAATCACCTTGAGCTGCGTGGTTCAAAGCAAAAATTTCAGAGATCTTCCAAAAATCACCCAGCTGGCTATTGATTGGGGGGTAAAAATAAATTTTAGTACCTACACCTGGTTAAGGACTAACAATAAAGAATATATGATTTCTAAAAAAGATTTGCCGGAATTCAAGGAAATAACCAATCAACTACTCGAACTCAGACGTGTACATCGGAATGTTTTCGCCTCAGAGTACATTTTCAACAGGATGGCCAATTTTTATCGGGATGAAGGTATTCCAAATTGCCGGGCTGGTAACCGTTTCTTTATTATTAATCCGGATGCAACATTATCACCCTGTGGTTTAATCAAGGGAGATTATAAGACACTAAAAGAACTGAGACAGGATTTTATACCTAAAAATAATTGCACCAGCTGTAATACCAGCATTCGTGCTAATTGTGAAAAACCTGCGTTATATCAGATTAGAGATAATTTAAGTGTACTATTTGCATAAACTTTTTTATATAAGCCATATATAGAAAAATCTTTGAATTTAAATTTTAACATGGAATCCCATCGACCAATCTTATTCAAGAAACGCAGATGGTTGGCAATCATGGAGATCCTTTTTGTCGGCACTCTTCTCGTTCTCTGGTTTACTGATGCGTCCTTGCGAGAAAGTAAAAATCTCTGGATCCTGTTTTTTTATAGTTTTCCTTCCATGTTTTTAATCGCAATTGTTCCACACGAACCTGTTTTATTTTATTTCAGTAAATTTCATTCTCCCATCCTGGTTACCTTTGTCGCCCTCGCCGGAACACTTATAACGGAATTTATCAATTATAATTTTTTCAGCACCTTTATTGATCTCAGTTTCTTTCAAAAAATAAAAAAGACCAGAGTTATCAGTTATCTGATCAATTTATTCAACAAGGCACCTTTCCTGGCGCTCCTTGTAGCGGGATTCACACCAGTTCCCTTTTACCCACTCAGATTTTTAGTGGTATTCGCCTCTTACCCTCTTTGGAAATATCTTTTAGCACTCTTTCTGTCCCGAACGCCACGATTTTTCATACTGGCTAAGATGGGGCGGGCAATTTCAATACCTGACCTTGTGCTCATTCTCTTTTTCGTATTCATTTCTATACTTATTAATCTGCCCGTTATTAAAAATACCTGGCAAAACTCAAAAAAGCGGACAATCTCTGAAACCAATTCACCTCTTGGAAGAGAATCAAGAACCTTCTCCTTTTTTTTAAGAAGGAATAAACTATCATGAATCGTCAGCAATGCCCTATTCCATACTTCCACTATCAATCAGTTTTTTAGTAAGTAACCTTTCACAGGATTCAAAAAAATAGTCATCTGTATTTTAAAAATTATTATTTTTAATTACCTCAAAAACAGGATACCACTATATTAAAATTCAGCCGTAATTGAAGCCATGGCACAATTGCTAGAGAAGACATAAATAATATGAATTCAAATAACTGTAATCTATCTATATAAACCAGGAGGCTTAAAATGTCCGGAAGAAGAGGCGGTAAATATGTGGCCAGCTCCTCCATTGGATTCGGAGCAGTTTTGGCAATCGTAATGTCATGGACGGCCAACAAGGCAATCTTATGGGCAATTTTCCACGGGATTATTGGCTGGATTTATGTAATCTATTACCTGCTTTTCCATTCGGACTGGACCTGGTTCTAACCGGTTAATTTCTGTTTTTTAATCCGATCCGGATGCGATAAATTTCTGCAGCCGTTTAATGGACAGCGGCGCCGATCCTTCGTAATGGTTGTTCATATTGACGTAGACGTCCATTTTCCTGTCCAGTAAATCTCGGACAATCTCAGCAATGTCCTGTAATTCCTTGTCCTTCGGCTCCAGGATTTTATCCCAGTTGCCGCCACTTTTCTTTTCAATGTCGCTGCGATCCGGTCCATGCAGACGAATGACCACCGGGCTGTTCAGAAGAGATTTAAATTTCCGGTAAATCCCGGCTACCGGCGGCATGTAATATCCCTGCAAAAAAACATGCCCCACGCCATTATTTTGTAGAAACCGGAAATAATTTTCATTCAGATAATTCGGATTACGGATCTCAACGCCATACTGATAATCCCGGTCGATCTCCCCCAGGAAGGTACTGAATCTTTCCTGAAATTCTTTTTGGGAAGGCATCTTTTGTTTATTCAAATATTCAAACTGAAACATTAGCGGGCCAAGCTGCGATTTCATCGGTTCAATGCTTTGTAAAAAATTCCGGAAAATGTCGCGGGAAAGAAAATGTGGGTTTTCAACCAGTGGATTATCTTTCTCTTTTTTATAAAAGTGGGTGAGGGTGATGCTGTTGGGAATTTTAATGGTAAACATAAAATCCCGGGGAACAGATTCCACATACTCCTGAACCGTGAACGGGGATGGCAGGGCGACCTTATCTACGCCGAACAGCGACCAGAACCACTGATCAATCTCAACCGTGTTAAAATGCCGGGCATACTCCTGCAAATAATTCAGCGGTTTTTTATCCGGGTAAATAATTCCTTTCCAGGAATCATATTTCCAGCTGCAGGTGCCTATTCGTAACATTGGTACACCGGAATATTTTTTACCATCATCAATGCTAATTAACCTACAACTTCAATGTCCATATTCTCAACCGTCTGGTACAGCGCTCCATAACGGGAAAACTTAATCCAGTATTGCAGAAATACAAAAATCTGAAGAAAAGCAATTCCCCAGAAGATGCCCATGGCACTGGTGTTGGAAATAAACTGTTGCAGCCACCAGTATAATATGAAGAACAACACACCCACCAGGTATAGGGTCATATAAGTGAACAGGATTTGCAGGGGATGGCGGATCGTGTACCGGACTGCCATGTGAACTGCTTTCAGAACCGAGTTGCGGTCATCGCGGACAATCAGAACCTTTGCCAGATCGACGAGAGCAAATACAATCACAAATAGCAGCCAGATAAACAGTCCCCACCCGGCATAAAAATAGAAATAGGTATTTTCCACAAAGGCATCGGGTAATAAATAGGAGAAAGGAAGCGGAAGGAGAATCCCCAGGAGAAGTGCCAGAGCGAGGATTACAATAGACAGAATTAGCAGCCGGCTCATCCGGCCAAAAAAATGACCGGACCGGGACCAGAATTTTCGCAGACGGACCGGTTCAGGAGAAATTAAGCCATCAATAACCCCACCGCTGAGCAACACGGATATGATCAGAAATAAAAACGCTCCCAGGGAAATTACAGATCTGGCCGCCTCAACCGCCGGAGCCAGATAATGGGAAAATTCCAGATAATAGGTGTAAATATTCTTTTGTGCCAGTACCTCAGCCGCCAGGCGATGAGAAAAAAATTGCTGAAAGGTATTGATGTAAGGATTCAGCACCAGCGAGGATACAAGCAGACTTATCAGGATAAAAAGCAGGATAATTCTTTTTATTCCCCAGCTACGATATAAACCGGATATGATTGCTGAAAATATCATCTGCAAAATCTCCTAGAAAGAAAAAACTGAAATATACATCTGCTGAACCAGTCGGAGAGCCTGTAACCAATGGCGACGGATGGCCAATGGCTCTACCCGGATTGTTTTGGAATTATTGGTCCAGTTTACATCCAGCCAGATCTTCTGGTGTGGGTCAACTGTAGCTGCCTTTATTTCCGAATCATGGGTCAGGGTGACCACCTTATAGGAAGCTTTCCCATCCCAGGGCACAATCACGGTATCCCCGTCAGCAAATATTCCGGCGATCTCCACCGGAAAAACGAATGTTCCCCGGCGCCGGACATCAATGGTGCAACGATACCGGGTGATGCCCGAATCAATCCCCGTGGATTGGGTCACTTTATCACAGAATATATTCTCAACTGAATAGTCCAGAACCTCCGTTCCATAAAGTGCCTGTTCAAAGTAGTTTTCCGGCGTCTCCGGGGCGACATCCCGAACAACCTGCAGGAAATCTCCGGTTTTCGGGTGCTTAAATTTCCAGCGGGCTAAATACGCTTTCAATAACCGGGTCATGGTTTCCTTGCCCAGGTAATTCTCCAGTGTTTTCAGCATCAGGGCCGGTTTATCATAAGCAAAGGTTCCATATCCACCCAGTTCAAATTTCCAGCTCGGTTTAACCACAAAATCCAGGTTTGGCTTACCAATATAAGCTTTTCGGTAACTGTCTAGCTCGCCCTGGTTGATATTCAAAAAAGTTGACAGCGAAGTGTGAATTCCAAATAATTCATCCATTACCTTCAGGGTGGCATAGCTGGTAAAACCCTCATCCAGCCACGGTTCTTCAAATTCATTGGAAGCCAGAATACCGTAAAAATACTGGTGGGCGAATTCATGAATGGTTACCTCTTCCGGAAAAAGCCGAATATCCTGGGGGAAATTCCAGATACTACCGCAGGTAATAAAACAGGGATACTCCATGCCGGCGGAAAGGAAAGCATACAACGGCATATCCACCATGGTCAGATTGGGATAAGGATAGGGCATGAGCCATTTCCCCAGATAATCCATAGTCCCGGTGATAGTGGAAAAATAGCGTTCCACATTTCCGGCATGTTCCGGGGCATAAAGCAGAACAACATTAACTCCATTGACCGACCGTTCCTCCCGGCGGAACTTCGGCCAGGCGGTCATGGCAAAGTCGTGAACGTCCTCTGCCCGGAAGGAGAGTGTTTTCAGTGAATCCGAGAGATTTTCATCCAGCAGGATACCGGTAGCCCCGACCACATACTCTTGCGGCAGGGTAAGATTAACCTGATAAACACCGAAATCGGCAAAAAACTCACTGTTAATATGGAACTGGTGACAATTCCATTCCCCATTCTGCCATACCCCGATTTTGGGAAACCATTGCCCCAGCAGGAAATAATCGTGCACGAAACCGGTACGGGCAATGATTTTGGGCAAGCGGGTTTGGAAATCAATATCCAGCGTTACACTCTTCCCCGGTTGAACCGGTGCCGGGAGAGGAATCCGGATAACCGTGGAGTCGTGAACATTGCCATCATCCGGCCGGATAAATTCAATTCGATCAGTCAGGTCGGTTGTTCCGTTTAAAACAATGCTGCTTACATCGATTCCCCCGAAAACCCGATCCCGAATCAGTCCGATGCTGCGATGCCGGGATCTTACATCCTTCATAAAAGTCGATTTTCTATTCCGGAAGGCATTCATGTAAAGATGAAACTGCAGTTCGGTTACCGGGACGT
>CAZTXJ010000081.1:10815-14289 GCA_964617285.1 uncultured Calditrichaceae bacterium
GCATTCCGGATCAGCCGGAAGGCGGTTTCACCATCATCAGGAAAGCTGGCTACCCCGGAACTGATGGTAAGTTTTGATTTCTCATGATTTTCTATACTTGGTAATTCGATATTCTCAACAATCTGGCGCAGCTTTTCTGCCATCTGCAAGGCAGCCCGCTTTTCCAGTTCGGGACAAATAATCACAAACTCTTCTCCACCATAGCGACAGACAATATCACTCACCCGGGTATTTTCCATCATTTCCTTGGCGATCCGCTGCAGAATTAAATCACCGGCCTGATGCCCGTGAGCATCGTTATAATTTTTGAAAAAATCGATATCGATCATAATCAGGGAAAAAACTGATTTATGCCGCTGATCACGACTAATTTCACGGTTGAGCTGTTGCATAAAATAGCGGTAATTAAACAAGTCGGTCAGGGGATCGGTAATGGCTTCCTTCTCGGCCCGGACAAAAAGAAAACGCAATTGCTCCATCAACAGCACATTCTGATAAACATAGCTGGTGGTCCGAAGCAGGGTTTCCAGGAAGCGAAATTCATTGGGTAAAATGCGGCGTTTGGATTTATAGTTGTCCATAAAAATAAATCCGGCCCGGTAAAGGGATTCACTGGCCAGATACTCCTCCAGATTTGCCAGAATCACGTCAATATCCGAATCTTCCTGGTTATGCAGGGAAGGCATATAGGATTCCAGCAGCGGCAAAACCCGTCGCCGGATATCCTCCGGACGCATCTGACCAACCGGCGTACCCAGATAGGCAAACATAAACTGATGACTATCGATGCTCTCCAGGAGTCTGCGCAGTTTGGGATCCTCAACCAGGTTCAAATTGGGCATCAGGATCACCTGGCGGTCTTTAAAAATCTTCTGAAATACCGGACTTTTATAGGGGTACTGAAATTTCTTCCACTCCTCCGGATCGAATCCCCGGGCATAACTGACCCGCATCATCATATTCTGGTCATCCACATCAATAAAGGCACAACGGTCATATTTGAAACGGTCGCATACCTCATTTACCAGTGCCTTTTTTAAATCATCCGGAGAGCCGGACTGCTGCAGGGCGGAAAAGATGGAAAGGACATTTTCCAGGTATTCATTATAACTTTGTAATCTTTTGGAGGTGGTCTCTAATTTTTTATTGGTGAATTCCAGTTCCTGGACTTTAGAGGTTAGCCGGTCCACCAGGGAGACTTCATACTGGCTGTGATAGGTCTTCTCGATCTCGGCATCGATCACTTCCTTCTTTCCCTGGATAAACTGCAGAATTTGCTTGGGAAAAGTCTGGATATCAATGGGTTTGGTTAAGAATCCATCGCAGCCGGCCACCAGGGTCATTTCCCGGGCATCCTTATCTTTCATGGCGGTCAATGCCACAACTATCACATCTTTTAAATCAGGGGTATTTTTAATTTTAGTGGTTAACTCATTGCCCCGGATATCCGGCAAGTCGATGTCCATCAGGATTAAATCCGGGCGCTCCCTCGTGGCGGCATCCAGACCGGTCAGACCGGTGGCAGCTTCCAACACCTCAAACGGCGGTTTTCCTAAGACCTTACGGATTAAAAGGCGGGAACCGATATCATCTTCAATATAGAGAATTTTGATGGAATCTTGTTTTGCCATATTAATGGTTATATTCGGACTCTTTGGTCATAATATTACAAATTTATCTTAATTTACCACCCTTTTAATAAAATCAAAAATTTACCTGATATTGAGCGATAAAATTTCGAACTTGATTCACAAGGTGCGAAAAACTGTAAAAATCTCAAATTCAATCCTTTTAATCCCGTCAAACAGGAAATCATGAAGTGATTAGAAGATGTATTTTCAGATTTAAAATAAACACTCTTTCTTAAATTAAATAAAAAATTCTTAAAAGTTGTAAACATTTTAAGGGAAAATGCCGGAAAATTTTGTGCGCTAAAACATAAATAATTTTTTTCCGACTCATCAATTATTCTTCTATCATGGTCAGATCCTTAATTTTACAGGATTTCCCGGCCCAGAAGATAATAATATCAAATTTATCGGGATTAACTATTTTTCAGGCACAACAATTTTCCCGGAATGGCACAAATTTGGCTATATTGGCGGGCTTGACTTAAGAGGTCTTTATGGGCAGGTTTTTTAGAAAATTACCGTTTTACGAATATATCTTTATCACCATCGGTGCCGCCATCATGGCACTGGGGATTGGCGTATTTCTGGTGGACGCCCGGGTGGTGCCGGGCGGGGTGAGTGGTCTCTCCATGGCCATTCACTATCTGTCCAATAATTCCATCCCGGTAGGGCTGATGATGTGGCTTCTCAACATTCCACTATATCTGTGGGGGATTAAGGAGCTGGGCAAGCGATTCGGTGCCAGAACTTTTTACGGATTTACCGCCAATTCCTTCTTCATCGACTTTTTCCGGGGAGACATTCCCGGACTGGGATTCATCCATTTGCAAAAATCAGCCACTGTGGTGGATTTGATGACCCACGATTTTCTGTTTCTGATACTGATCGGATCGGTCTTACTGGGTATCGGTCTGGGCATTATCTTCAAGTTCAAGGGCACCACTGCCGGATCGGATATCGTGGCGGCCATCCTGCAAAAGCGGTATGGTTTCAAACCTGGACAGGCGATTATGCTGATCGACTTTTTCGTGATTTCCTTTGCCGGGATCATCATTTATGCCAAACATCTTTCCCCGGACCGTCCGGCCATGTCCCTTACGTTGTATGCCTTCTTCCTGCTCTTCGTCTCCAGCAAGCTGGTGGATATTATCCTGGATGGCTTCGATTATGCCCGGGCGGCCTACATCATTTCCAACAGATCCAATGAAATTGCCGATGCCATTATCAATAAAATGAGCCGGGGGGCCACCGCCCTTAAGGCCCGTGGTTTGTATAAAAATATCGACCGGGAAGTAATTATGACTGTGGTTACCCGCAAGGAGATTGGGCAGTTGGAAGACCTGATCGAAGATGTCGATCCGGATGCCTTTGTGATTATTTCCAACGTACACGAAGTTCTGGGGGAGGGCTTCCGGCGAAGGATTTAAAGAAAATGAGGAATTACCAGGCATCTAACAATTGTACCTTTTATCCCGGTTGAATATCTAATATGGTGAAATATAAACTTTATCTAACCTGCCACAAAGGCACAGAGAGAAATGAGAAAAACTCATACGGATTTGGAAAAAGCAGCAAATAAAGAAAGGCATGAAACTTTTAATCACAGTTTTACAACTCTTGGTGACTTTGTGTGATTGATTTTTAAAGATGGTCGTTTGATTTCACTCAGGAAAGATTTTTTGAAACTATTTAGGAAATAAAATGTAATAATTGATCTGGTTCACATTTTGAGGCCTTGAACTAGGATAAATTAAAGCAAAACTTTATTCATTGGAGGAAGTTATGAAAGTAAAGATGAAAGTAAAGATGAAGATCAAAAAGTGGCAGGGAAAAGTCAACTAAA
>CAZTXJ010000082.1:0-9309 GCA_964617285.1 uncultured Calditrichaceae bacterium
GAGAAACAGATGATCAAAAAGGCCCTGATTAAATATCATGGGAATAAACGCAAGGCAGCCCAGGCCCTCCAGATCAGCGAGAGAACCCTCTACCGAAAGTTGAAAGATTATGACCTCCAGTAAATTTTTATTTATTATTATAGGCCTTCTGGCTATATCGTGCGTTAAATACTCTTTCAAAGGGGCGTTGCCATCATATCTAAAAACCATTTATATTGAGGATTTTCAGAACCAGACCACCTATGCCGGCGTACGCGAGGAATTTATGCAGGATGTGACCGAAGCCTTCACCAGCGATAATTCGTTGCAGGTCATAAACAGCCCGAACGACGCGGATTTAATTTTGTCCGGCGATATTACTTCCATACGCCGTCAACCGGTTAGCATCACCCAAACTGAACAGGTGCAGGAATTTCAAATGGTGGTTACCATAAAAGCGGAATGTTTGAATACCCATACCCAGAAACCTTTATGGTCTTCAAGTTTGCAACGGTATGGAATTATTCCGGGAAATGCGCTGCAGAATGATATTGATCGGGCAATAACTGAAGCCATTAATCAAATTGTCGAAGATATAATAACCAACACTGTTGCTGCATGGTAAACGGCTGGTAATATTTTAGTGAAAATAGATTATTATTTATAAAGAGAGGATTCTGATGGCCCAATTTTTCGATTTTGAAAATTTGACTAAATTTAAGGAGAAACATCCTAATTCTATTGCTTTTGCCTACCTGGCTGCCCGCCTTATCGAAAAGAAGGAATATCAGGAAGCTATTGATCTCTGCCGCCAGGGTGTTCAATCGCATCCACAGTACGCTTTTGGGCATTATATTTTGGGGATGGCATACTACCATCTGAAGAATTATAATGAGGCAAAAAAGGAATTGGAATTATCCCTGGCCCATGATGCAGCGACGCCTAAGGGCTGGGAGATTCTTTCCACGGTAAATGAAATACTTAACCTGAGTGATGATGCCAACGACAGTAATTTAAACTCCTATTTGTATGATGTCTTCAATGAAGAAGCGGCCAATAACTTCCTTGTCGAAACAAGGGAGGGTGAAATATCAGCCACAGAGAGCCCGGAATCCGGAGAAAAAACTGATATCAATATCCTGGATACCGATCAGGAACTCACCGATAAAGATATTGATGAATTGATCAGTACAACCACCGAGAAAGAAGATAAAGGCGACGATTTCCTGAAAACACTTGATGATATATTTATAGAGAAAGAGGCTAAAGCCACCGAATCTACCGAAGAATTGACCGAGGACACAGAAGAGACTGAAACGCTTAGCGATTTGGACAATATTGACCTTAAGGATATTGCGGAGAAAAAGGAAGATATCGTAACGGCTGAAGAAT
This sequence comes from uncultured Calditrichaceae bacterium, assembly GCA_964617285.1. Taxonomy (GTDB): domain Bacteria; phylum Calditrichota; class Calditrichia; order RBG-13-44-9; family RBG-13-44-9; genus CAYVKM01. The sequence goes on from CAZTXJ010000082.1 coordinate 1,372, forward strand.
TTACTTCGGCAATTGATTCCTTTTTCTCTGAATATGAAGAAAAAGGTAAGGAGGGAAGTAAAGAAGAGGCGAGGGAAGAAGAAACCGCTGAAACCGAGGAAAGCCCTTCGACCGGCGAGGAAGAAATATCTACCGAAGAAGTTGAAGATAGTATCGAAGAAGGATTTGAAGAGCTGAAGGATGAAGATCTGGATCTTGGCCAGGAAACCGGACAGGAGACCTCGACCCCGCAATTTGGGCCGGTATTTGAAGTACCGGAAGAGGATGAGACAACTCCCGGGGAAACGGTTGATGACGCACATGATAAACCCGACAGCGATCTGATGGATTTTAGTTCAGTGGTTTCGGATATTATTGAAGAGGAAGAGAAGGAAGGCACCCCGGAAACCGAGACTTTGTCCGAATTGGACGATTTGTCAGAGGAAGAAATCGGTTTGGAAGAAAAAGATGCAAAAGATGAAACTCTGGAAGAACCGGAGGAAAAAACCAGCGAGAAAAAAACTATACCTGCACCGGATATTCATGAACTGGATCGAAAGGTTGAACTAAAAAAGGATTCAGATAAAGCGGAAGATGGGACGGAAACTAAGGAAACCATGAAATTTGGAAGGCCGCCAATTCTTTCCCCGACTTTGGGAGAGATTTACATCGCCCAGGGTCGCTTTGAAGAGGCGATAGATGTTTTTCGCCAGCTGCTGGAAAAGGATCCGGATAGTGCCCGCTTTAAGAGAAAGATTCAGGATTTAGAAGCCATTTTGAAGAAAAAGGATGCAAAGTAGCCAGGCAACAATTTAATTCGACTCATGAGTTACGATGAAATCCAATAAAAATAAGCTAAGGGGCAGATGCCCCTTATTTATTATTGCAACAATCAGGCTGTTAATTTTGGCATCAATGCTTGCTCCTGATTTGGTGTTTTCAGCATCAGCCAAAGAATTGATTATCAAATTAAAACCGAATGTAAAGATTACCAATCCTGCCCCAGGTCGAATCACCTCCAACTCTGACAACATGAATAAGATCATTGCAAGTAATGATATTGCATCAATAAAAAAAATATTCACTGACAATAAAACCGCGTTACCAGAGAATTTTAAGGGATTATATAAAGTTACTATCCCTGATGAAGATAAGTTAAATCAGATTCTGGAAGAATTGAAAATCCTTCCTGATGTTGCTTGGGCAGAGCCAAATTATGCACTGCCAGTCCATTTTTATCCAAATGATTCTCTTTACAGTCAGCAATGGTCCCTGGAAAAAATGGACATGCCCCGGGCCTGGGATATTGAACAGGGTAATGCGCAAATTATTGTCGGGGTAATCGATACCGGAATTGATTATTTGCATCCGGATTTACAGGGTCAGCTGTGGGTAAATACTCCGGAGGATATCAATAGCAACGGGAGATTTGATCCCGGGGATATCAACGGCATCGATGATGATGGAAATGGCTATGTAGATGATGTAATTGGTTGGGACTTCACCGATGCACCGGATTTCCCGGATAACGGGGATTATCTCGATCCGGATAACGATCCGATGGATGAATATCCCGGTGGTCATGGCACGCCTGTAGCCGGAATTATTGCTGCCAAAACCAATAATACTATCGGAATTGCCGGTATTGCGCCAAATGTAAAAGTTATGGCCCTGAGAGCCGGTACGGCATCCGGCTACCTGGAGGAAGATGATGTGGCCAAAGCCATTATTTATGCGGTGCAAAATGGCTGTAAAATTATCAATATGAGTTTTGGGGATGTGGTATTCTCCTATTTGCTGAAGGAAGCTGTGGAATATGGTTATCAAAACGGTGTCCTGTTTGTAGCCTCAGCTGGAAATTCGGGAAATAACACTCTGCAGTATCCGGCCAGCTATGACGAAACGATTTCTGTCGGTGCAACAGATATTAATGATAATCTGGCTTCGTTCTCCAGTTTTGGCTCAAAGCTGGATCTGGTTGCCCCGGGTCAGGATATTTTGTCTACTTCCCGGGATGCAAGCTATGGAAACTATAATGGGACTTCTTTTTCCGCTCCGATGGTCAGTGGAGTCCTTGCCCTGTTGTGGTCTCATCACCCCCAAAACAGTGCACAATCCATAGAGGCTATGCTGCTCACTGGTTGTCAGGATCTGGGTTTCCCGGGTTGGGATCAATATTATGGTCAGGGTTTGGCCAATGCGTTTCGCAGTCTTACCACATTTGCCAGTGCCTCGGCTAAAATTTCATCCCCACAGACCAATAGCGGGACAAATCTTGATCTGGTTCCGATCATTGGAACAGCTGTCAGTCCAAATCTGGAGAGGGTCATCCTTTCCTACGGAATGGGAGAGAATCCCGTATATTTAACCCCGTTTCTGGAATTGAATGAAAATGTATTGAATGATACCCTGGGCAATTGGGATGCATCCCAGCTTTCTGATGCCATTTATACACTCGAATTAAAAGTTATAAACGCCGACCAGACAACCATGGTAGACCGGATTATCCTCCATCTGGACAGGACACAACCAGTAATTGACTCACTGGACATAACGCCGGTGGTCGTCGAAAATTATTTTGGTTCACTGCTGGAAGTCACCACTGATGACGTGAGCCGGATAACGGTATATTATAGAAATGAAGGAGATCCGGAATTCAGTTCATTTCTTCTATCCAATTATCTGGATACTTTCCACAGTCTTTTACTAACCCAGAGAGAAATCCTGGGGAATGTTGAAGTTTATTTCAAAATTGTAAACAATGCCGGATTGGAAACCATTGATGATAATAACGGATTTTACTACCATTTAGATCTTTCCCAATCCAATAGTTTTGATGATGATTTTGTGGAGGTTGCTGCACTTCCCGGCTTTGGATATTATCTGGAGCGCTCTCAGGATGTTGATGGAGACGGTGTCCGGGATATATTTGGCAATGTCAGCTGGCCAAACCAACCGGAGTCCCGGATCAGCCATATAGCTTTTGAGAATAACCAATTTGTACAAAATATCGGTCCGGTTCCCGGATTTGCCCGTGATATCAAAGACATCAACGGAGATGGATTCCCAGAGTTGCTTGCAGGATATGGTTCGAATTCCTCAATTTTTCCCGGCACTGCTCTTCCTCAATTGAATGAAAATCCGGTAACATCCGGTCTGCTGGATTTCTGGGCGGCAAAAATGGTTGATCTGGATGAAGATAATCAATACGAAATTATCGGATTGCATCAGAACCAGTGGCATGTTTTTGAACTGCAGGATTTGAGCACCTTTACTGTTTATATCCGGCAGGTACTGGAAAACCCCACTCCGGGCGAAAACAATTATGGCGTCCCTTTCGCTGAGGTCAAAGATCTGAATCAAAATGGCAAATTAGATCTAGTGATAGGGGATTATGATGGTGATCTGATCGTCTATGAATTATCCAATGGTACCGACTTTATCCCGGTAACCTGGATTAGGCTACCTGGCGTGGACGCCACACACCGCTTTGTGGTGGGTAATTTCGATGGTGATCTTTCCTATGAGATAGCTGTTGCCACCAAGGTTTTGGCTCCTTATATCGGAGAATCTGCCGTCAACAGGCAATACTGGGTTTTATCTGTGTTGAAACTCACCCAATCAAACAATTTGGAAAAAGTCTGGGAAACGAACTTTCACCAGGTGAATGAACAGAAGAACAATTTTACCGGTGTCACAGCCGATGATTTTGACGGCGATGGATTGGATGAAATCTTTTTTACACCCTTTCCCCATGCCTATTATATTAAATATCAGAATAGTCAGTACGAATTAAAGGGGTATCTGGCACGGGTGAATACAAATGCTGTTTTAAAGATTAGCGATAACCAAATCTGTGTTCAGGGGGATTCGACCATCATTATCATGGAACGAGAGAGTCCGGGAATCAGACCTTTAACACCTGCTGATTTTCAGGTGATCTATGTGGATTCCAATCGGATATCACTCAAATGGGAACCGGTAATGGGAGCGGAAAGTTATCTGCTATCCCGTCGCGATATGGAAACCTCCGTTGAACAGGAATATCTTACAACGGCATCTGATTATATCGATTCTACGGTGGCTCCAGGGCATCTCTATAGCTATAAAATTCTATCGATAGATAGTTCTTACAGCTCACCGCGAAGTAAATTTTCCGAACCGGTAAAAATCCGCGCAGAAAACTTGCCGGTCTATACCGGTTTGCAAGTAGAGGGCGACCGCCAATTACTATTGAGTTTTTCTAAACCGCTGGGGAGTGCATCAACTGAAGTCAGTAAATTTTTGCTGTATCCCGAGCAGGAAAATCCCTCAGGTATTATCAGCGCCCGTGCCCATACCCAGTTACTATTGAGCTTCAGTAAACCATTAGAGAGTATTGAACATCAAATTGTTTTTTATGATCTGGAAAATGAATATGGGGTACCTTTTTACCAGGATTCTCTTGCCGTTTCTTTTAACGTGGCACAAAAGTCCGTGAATCCTTTCGTCAAAAAAGTTGAGATGATCAGTAAAACCCATCTGGTAGTTTATTTTAATCATCCAATGGAACAGCAGTCAGTGGAAAATACCATGAATTATCAGATCTACCCGGATGACCACATAGTCACAGCCGGATTGGATAGTCTGGATCAGCAGGTTGTCCATCTTTATCTGACCGGTAAAAATCGGATGGGTAGTTTAGGGGAGATTTATTATCTGGAGGTCCGCGATGTAAAGGATGTCTGGGATCAGCCGCTGCTTTCCGACCTGGGGAATAAATTTGAGATTCTGCAAAAAGTTGATAATTTAAGCAATATTGTAGTATATCCAAATCCGTTTCGAATGGGTGATGGCCGGAATGAAATAATGTTTGCAAATTTACCAAATGGTTGCGAGATTTTTATCTATACGGCGAATGGTAAGAAGCTGATAGATCTTGCCAACGATGGTTTCACCGGGGGAGTTCGCTGGGATCTTAAAAATGAGTGGGGAGACAAAATCGCCAGTGGCGTGTATGTTTATGTGGTGCGATACAAAGATGAACAAAAGACAGGTAAGTTTCTGGTTATCAATTAAATGGAAAAACTCGGGCTAGTCATTCCTCTTTTGATATGAAAAACAATAATTGTCAGGTGTTCTTTCATGGTTTATAAAAATTGCGTTGTTGTGGCAGTAACTGGTGGGATGGGTTGTGGTCAGACCACGGTCTGTAAATTTCTGGAAAAAATGGGTGCTAAGGTGATCAATGCGGATAAAGTGGCCAAAATGGAAATTGAGCGAAATGACATCATAAAGAAGGAATTAAAAAAAGCATTCGGATACCGGATACTCTATCGGAACGGCAAACTAAACCGGAAATACCTGGCCAAACTGGCTTTTTCCGATGCTGCGAAAACCTCCCGCCTTAACAAGATTGTCCATCCGTATATGGTGGAACGGGTGGTATCGATTATTGAGGAAGCCCGGGAGTCGAAAAAATATTCCATTATTGCCCTGGATGCTGCCCTTATTTATGAATTGAGCCTGGAACATATGTTTGATGCAGTGGTGGGGGTTGCTTCCAAAATGGGCAACCGGATCGATCGGATCAAAAAGCGTGATAAACTCAGCGAAAAAGAAATCATCGACCGGATAAATAAACAGCTGCCCATCGAGGAGAAAGTAAAATGGGCGGATTTTGTGATCCAAAATAACCGCGATCTCGAATTACTGGAAAAAAATTCCCGGAAATTATATCATCAGCTGGAAAAACTGCTTAAGAAAAAGTCGAGGGGACGGCGCCCGTCCTGGCCGAAGGCAGATACAAAACCGATGGCATCATAAGGTTATTAACCCTTTTACAACTCCTGCTAAGTCAATTTACTTAAATAAAAAATCATAATTATCGATCAAGGTTATTTAAATCTTTCCAGTCTCCTGAATTAATCTTTTTACCATTTTATATTTTTCTTTTAAATAATAAGCAGAAAAATTAAATTAATTATATCACAATTTGAATGATTGGCATATTGTTTGTGATATAAGAGGCGTTTGGTTATGCAGATTGATTCTGGTATTGTTGAGAATATTGGAAATAAAGGGTTTGCCATGCGAATGGAAAGATCGGGACATCTACCAGTTGAGAAAGTTCAAATATAAATTCTTATTTTTAAGAAAGGATAAGGAACATGAAAGACAAAGCATTCAACCCTTTTGAGATGGCACAGGCGCAGTTTGATAAGGTGGCGGATATTCTGGACCTGGACCAGGGGACAAGAGATCTTCTCCGGAATCCATTCAGGGAATATCATTTCAGTATTCCTGTGCGAATGGATGACGGCAGTACAAAAATATTCCGTGGTTTCCGGGTACAACATAACGACGCCCGGGGCCCGGGAAAAGGTGGAATTCGCTTCCACCCCCAGGAAACTATTGATACGGTTCGCGCGCTCTCCATGTGGATGACCTGGAAATGTGCGGTGGTGGATATTCCACTTGGCGGCAGTAAAGGCGGCGTGGTTTGCGACCCCCATAATTTAAGCATGCGGGAGCAGGAACTGATTTGCCGGCAGTGGGTCAGGCAGATTGCCCGGGATGTGGGTCCGGTAAATGATGTACCGGCACCGGATGTGATGACCAGTGCCCAGCATATGCTCTGGATGCTGGATGAATTTGAAGCGGTGCACAATGGAAAATATCCCGGTTTTATCACCGGAAAACCGGTTGGGATGGGCGGCTCTTTAGGAAGAACGGAAGCGACTGGTTATGGCGTTATTTTTACTGTGCGTGAAGCCCTGAAGGAATTAAACCTGAAACCGGAAGAGACCTTAGCCAGCGTGCAGGGTTTTGGTAATGTGGCGCAGTATGCTATCCAGTTGTATAATCAGTTGGGCGGTAAGGTGGTTTGTGTCTCCAGCTGGGATCAGGACGATCAGACCTCTTATGCTTTCCGGAAAAAAGATGGTGTATCTCTGGAAGAATTATGGAAGATTACCGACAAGTTCGGTGGTATTGACAAGAAAAAAGCTGAAGGACTGGGTTATGAAGTTTTGCCTGGTGACGCCTGGATCGAGCAGGACGTTGATATACTGTTACCTTCTGCCATTGAAAATCAGATAACCGGTGAAAATGTAGATAAGATAAGCAAACGGGTTAAGATTATTGCCGAAGGTGCAAATGGACCTACTACACCGGATGCGGATAAGGTGATTCATGAGCGCGGTATATTCATGATCCCGGATTTCCTGGCCAATGCCGGTGGTGTAACCTGTAGCTATTTCGAGCAGGTACAGAGCAACATGAATTACTTCTGGGAAAAGGATGAAGTTCTGGGCAAACTGGATGTAAAAATGACCGCAGCTTATCTGGCGGTTAGCGAGCTGGCCCGGAAACGGAATCTCTATATGCGGGACGCAGCTTATGTTATTTCGGTAAGCCGTGTTGCCCAGGCCTGTAAAGACCGTGGATGGGTTTAGCAGACTAAAATAATTTAAATTGATTTCAATTCAATGAAATCTATTAATTATTGAAGATACTCCCGTGATCGCTTGACACGGGAGTCTTTATTTTAGTAATATTAAGCATGAAGAAACCAGAAGACAGAGATAACGGGATACCGAAATTTGACCGGGAATTTTTTACTTCCGATAAAGATTTCTCTTTTATCGGACAGGGATCTCTGGGTGGTAAAGCCAGCGGTCTGATCAACATCAGTCAGGTGATGGCGAAACGATATAATCCGGATGAGTTTCCAGGAATCTCGCTTTCCATTCCCAGGATGACTGTACTCCGGACAAATCTGTTCGATTCCTTCATGGAAACAAATAAACTTTACGATCTGGCCATGAGCGAGGATTCGGATGCCCGGTTGGCTCATGCTTTCCAGCAGACGGATCTGCCGGCAACCATCGCCGGTGACCTGTATGCCCTCATTTCGGGGGTTCATACCCCGCTCGCGGTACGCTCCTCCAGTTTGCTCGAAGATGCCATGTATGAACC
>CAZTXJ010000082.1:9409-14023 GCA_964617285.1 uncultured Calditrichaceae bacterium
GGTGTGGCCCGTTCCTATAATTTTTATACTTCCGGCCATGCCCGTCCTGAAGATGGGGTGGTTAATCTGGCGCTGGGACTTGGCCGGATTATTGTGGATGAAGGGATTGCCTGGTCCTACTCACCCAGCTATCCCCGGGCCAATCCACCCTACAATTCCATCGATGAGTTGATGAAGCAAACCCAGACCCACTTCTGGTCAGTAAATATGGGTGAACTGCCCTTTTACGATCCGGCGAAAGAGACCGAGTACCTGGTGAAACTGGACCTGAATGAAGCTCAGAAAGATAAAACGCTGAAATTCTTGGCATCTTCTTACGACCGGCAATCGGATCGGATTTATCCCGGTCCCAGTTCGACTGGCCCCAATATCCTGAATTTCGCGCCACTGCTGGTCATGAATCAGATACCATTGAACGATCTGATAAAAAAATTACTCAAAATTTGTGAAGAGGCTGTAAATGCCCCGGTGGAGATCGAATTTGCCCTGACCCTGGATCCGGATAAGGGAGTACCTGCCCGTTTCGGTTTCCTGCAAGTGCGACCGATGGTGGTTTCCCACGAAGAAGTAAATATCAGTCCGGAGGAGCTGACCAGCGAGCTGGCAATTGTGTCCTCCGAAAGTGTTTTGGGCAATGGAATCGTAAATTACCTCCATGATATTATATTTGTAAAGCCGGAGAAATTCGAGGCCAAATATACCCGGCAGATCGCCGCCGAGGTAGAACAGCTGAACGAGGCCATCAAAAAGAGTGACCGGAAGTATATTCTGATTGGATTCGGACGCTGGGGTAGTGCCGATCCCTGGCTGGGGATTCCGGTAGACTGGGGGCAAATCTCCGGGGCAAAAATAATCGTAGAGTGCACCTTGCCGGAGATGAACGTCGATTTGAGTCAGGGATCCCACTTCTTCCATAACTTGAGTAGTTTTCAAATCAGTTATTTTTCGGTCAAGCATACGCGGAAATATCAGATTGACTGGGACTGGCTGAAGAAGCAGGAAACCATTGGTGAAACAGAATTTGTCAAGCATATAAAACTTCCTGAACCGGTTAAAGTAAAAGTTGATGGCCGGACAGGAAGAGGAGTGATCCATCGATGAATAATGAAAAGAAATCCTGGGAGTTGGTCCTCGAAGCGCTGAAGGAGCGGGCAAAAGAGTTGAATTGTCTGTATAGCGTCGAGGAAATTTTAAGCATGAATGATATTTCCCTACCTGAGGCTCTGCAAAAAATTGTTGATGCCATTCCTCCGGGATGGCAATATCCTGATGTCTGCGAAGCGATCATCGAATACCAGGGAGATATCTATCGCACCTCCGAATTTACCGAATCCAAATGGGTACAGAGTGCAGACATTAAAGTCCAGGATAAAACCGTCGGCTCAATAAAAGTATTCTATACCGAAGAGCGGATGCCCTCGGTTGAAGGGCCCTTCCTCAAGGAAGAACGGCGGTTGATCAATTCCATTGCTGAAAGACTGGGGCACTACATCTTTCATCTAACTCTGCGGGATATGTTTCAGGATTGGAAATCTGCCCGCAGCTATTTGGCTCAAAAAGGAAAAGAGGAGTGGCGGATTATTCTGGATCTGCTAAAACGCACCGATCAGGATCTCTACGTGCGCGTCTCCCGCAAAATGATGAATTATCTTTCCTGGCACGGTATTCAGGAGGCGCAAACCTTTATTCAGAAATTTATTGGCATTGGCAGAACCGAGGACGCGATTTTGGCTGAATTAAACCGGCCCCAGCAGAGAACCTCCTCCATGAATATCCTGAACATCAGTGATGAAATTTTTAGAATTGCCGGCGAAAATCTGAGTGGAAAAGAAATATTTTCCTGCGTTCAAAAATGGATCCACGAGGATAAATCCAGCTTCCTGATCCGTACCCTGGAGAATCAGCATTCTTCGCTTTCCGAGATTTCCGATGCTATTACCCGTTATTATCACCTGGCACCGGAAGGAGCGGAACTTTCTGTTTCCACTCAGAAAGCATTAAACGTCTCACTTATCCGGCGATTCTTCACCGATCAACTGGAGTTTATCAATATTGCCAAAAATTATGTCCATGTGGGCGATTTTCATGAAATCCTTCAGAGAATGATTTATCCTTCGGGCAGCCAGGGAAAACTGGGCGGAAAGAGCGCCGGTCTTTTTCTGGCTTATCGTATTTTGCGCCGACTGGCTCAGGAAATGGAGGTCTTTAATGACATTAAAGTGCCCAAGACTTGGTATATCAGCTCGGACGGTTTACTGGATTTTCTCCGCCATAATAATCTGGAAGAGGTGATTGAACAGAAATATAAGGAGATCGATCAGGTCCGGCAGGAATATCCCCACATTATCCAATTATTTAAAAATTCCCAGTTTTCTCCCGAAATTGTAAATGGGCTTTCCATGATGCTGGACGATGTGGGAGGGATGCCAATTATTGTTCGGAGTTCCAGCCTGCTGGAAGATCGTCTGGGTTCGGCTTTTTCCGGAAAATATAAAAGCCTCTTTCTGGCCAACCAGGGGACCAAAGAAGAGCGTCTGGCGGCCTTGATGGATGCCATTGCCGAAGTCTATGCCTCTACATTTGGACCGGATCCCATCCAATACCGGGCAGAGCGCGGACTGCTGGATTTCCATGAGGAGATGGGAATAATGATCCAGGAGGTAGTGGGGAAAAAGGTAGGGAAATATTTTCTGCCGGCATTTGCCGGGGTAGCCTTCAGCAATAATGAATTCCGCTGGTCGCCGCGCATCAAACGGGACGATGGTCTGTTACGAATGGTACCCGGCCTGGGTACCCGGGCAGTGGACCGGCTAAGTGACGATTATCCGGTTCTGATTGCCCCGGGACAACCCGGATTACGGGTAAACGTTACCCCGGATGAAATCATCCGCTATTCACCCAGAAAGATCGATGTTATCAATCTGGAAAACAATACCTTCGAAACTAAAGAAATTAAGGAATTATTTGCCGAGGTGGGCGATGCCTATCCCCAGGTGAATAAAATTGTCTGTGTGGTGGAAGATCACCACATCAGAAAGCCAGTGGGTCTGGGCGTGGATTTTGAAAAAGAAGAGGTGGTGGTCACCTTTGACGGCATTATGTCCCAGCAAAAATTTGTCCAGCAGATGCAGGGGATTCTGCAGGTGTTGGCTAAAACGTTGAAGACCCCGGTAGATATCGAATTTGCCCACGATGGCGATTATTTCAATCTCCTGCAATGCCGTCCCCAGAGCCATGGCCGGAACAGTTTGCCTGCGCCCATTCCCAAGGACATCCCGGAAGACCGGATAATCTTTTCTGCCAAAAAGTACATTTCCAATGGTTTGGTGCCGGATATTACCCACATCGTCTATGTGGATCCCGAGCAGTATTCTCAGATTTCGGATGTGAACGATTTAAAACTAGTGGGACGGGCGGTAAGCAAGCTGAACAAAATTTTGCCTAAACACCGATTTATTTTGATGGGACCGGGTCGCTGGGGCAGCCGGGGAGATATCAAACTGGGTGTTTCGGTCACTTATTCCGATATTAACAATACCGCAGTGCTGGTGGAAATTGCCCGGAAGAAGGGCAATTACGTGCCCGATCTGTCCTTCGGAACCCATTTCTTCCAGGATCTGGTGGAATCTTCTATTCGCTACCTGCCTCTTTACCCGGATGACGATAATATCCTGTTCAATGAAATTTTTCTGACCAAATCTCCCAGCATATTAAAGGAGCTGGCCCCGGAATATGAGGATTTGGCCCCGATTATCCGGGTGATTGATATTCCAGAGGTTACTAACGGGATGATCCTGCGTGTTCTGATGAATGCCGACCTGGATGAAGGGGTAGGAATTCTGGCCTCACCATCCTCAGGGACAGAAGAAGCCGGGGAGCGTTTCTATGCTGCTGCAACAGTGTCTGATGAAAACTGGCGCTGGCGAATGCGGATGGCCGAGCAGATTGCTGCCCAGTTGGATGGCAAACGTTTCGGGGTAAAGGCCTTTTACATTTTTGGCAGTACCAAAAATGCCATTGCCGGTCCGGGTAGCGATATTGATGTCCTGATCCATTTTACCGGAAGCGACCTGCAAAAGGAAGAACTCTTGCTCTGGCTGGATGGCTGGAGCCGCTGCCTGGCTGAAATGAATTATTTGCGAACTGGTTACCATAGCGAAGGCTTGCTGGATGTGCACCTGATAACCGATGCGGATATTAAGAAGAAAACCAGCTATGCGGTAAAAATCGGGGCGGTGACCGATCCGGCGAGAGAGCTGCCGTTGATGAGTAGAGCGGACGGCCGATAGAAATGCTGAATCGTAAGTGAGTTTGGGTGGGAGATTTCAGCGGAGTAGTGGAGTGATGGAGTAATGTGTCCTCTTAAAAATTCCCGGGAATTTCTTATAATAAAGGGTAATAGGTTTATTATATTGGAAATGTCACCGGAGGGTGATCTGATTACTTGGTATAGAATAAACATTTTGAAAATTTGAATACCTGACAGGGCTGAGTTAATAATTGCCCCAATTAGAAGCGAAATAGGTTTATACATCAACAGGCATTAAGAAAAGAAATTGTTATAGGTGAAGGATCTGTGATGAGTCAAGAAAATCAGGATCAAAGAATACAAGA
>CAZTXJ010000083.1:0-13984 GCA_964617285.1 uncultured Calditrichaceae bacterium
TTCATTTTTTCCTCCTGGTAAAACAAAATCCTTTAATTAATTATTGATGAAACTATTTTGTAAATAAGCAAAAACATGGTCAAAGCTCTTGAAAGTAACTGGATCGGTATAAGCACAGATGTTATAGAAGTCCGAATCAGAAGTTTGCAGATGCAGACGATAGGGAATATTCAGCATGCCTACCAGATAGTTCATGCGTAAGTCGAGGACAAAATTCAAATCCAGTACCAGCTGAAATTTATTCTTTTCCAATTCCCCGATAAAATCCAGATTGGGCAGGTTATACCGGTCCAATTTTTCTGCTGGAATTTTATTGACATTGAGGGCCATGAAATGCCAGTTGGTAAAATGTTGTCTCAACTTCCGAACCAGAGTCATGGCCGAATCCATATGCTCCTCATCCCGGGGAAGCAGGATCAATACATTGTTAATCTCCTTGGCGTCCACCGGAAAACTGAGCGGCATTTTGGCCAATTTTCGCAGGTTTCTCTTCGTCCGCCAGTAGACTACCTGCTCTTTGAAAAATGCCTTAAAGGTATTTTTAATTTCATTGATCTGATTCATTATTTTCATATTTCTTCTTTTCTCCCCATAATTTTAGCAGTCGGTTCAGGAAATTAACTTCCTTTCCCTCTCTGCCCGGATGATAATATACATGATCTTTAATTTCATCCGGTAAATAATTTTCCCGGATAAAGTGACCGGGATAATCATGCGCATATTGATAATCCTTGCCGTAGCCCAAGTCAGCCAGCAGGCTGGTTGGTGCATTTCGTAAATTGAGGGGTACCGGCAGATCGGGATAATTTTTTACATCTTCAATGGCCTTGTTAATCGCAACCACTGCGGAGTTACTTTTGGGTGTGGTTGCCAGATAAGCCGCTACCTGGGACAAGATGATTTTCGCTTCCGGCATGCCAATATAGGTGACAGCGGTAAAACAACTGGTAGCGATGGTGAGAGCATTGGGATCCGCATTGCCGATGTCTTCCGCAGCCAGGATCAGCATGCGCCGGGCGATAAATTTGGGATCCTCCCCCGCCTCCAGCATCCGCGCCATCCAATAAATGGCTGCATCCGGATCACTTCCCCGCAGGCTTTTGATAAAGGCAGAAATGAGATCGTAATGAAATTCCCCCGCTTTATCGTAATACAAAATTTTCTCAGAAGCAGCTTTTTCAAATAACTTTTTTTGCAAAACGATTTTCTTATTCTTGGAGTCGCTGAACTCCAGCGCTTTCTCTACAATATTCAAAGCCCGGCGAGCGTCCCCATTGGCAAACCGCAGAAGCACCGGCCAGTCCTTTATGACAATGTTCAGGTTTTTCAGGATTTGATCTGTTTTTAAGGCCTGCTCCACTATTTTCTGAATCTGCTCTTCGGTTAATCGCTTCATCTGGTACACCTGGGAACGGGATAAAAGCGGAGAGATGACTTCAAAGGAGGGATTCTCAGTGGTTGCACCAATCAGCACCAGCGTTCCGTCCTCTACCGCATGGAGGAGGGCATCCTGCTGTGCTTTGTTGAACCGGTGTATTTCATCAATAAAAAGAATGGTAGTCTTACCGGAATATTTTCTTAATCTGGCGGCATCTTCGATCAGCGCTCTCACCTCTTTTACCCCGGAAGTAACGGCACTGATGGAACGGAACTCTGCCTGTACCTCCTCAGCGATAATTCTGGCCAGAGTGGTTTTACCGACCCCGGGCGGACCCCATAAAATCATGGATTTAACCCGCGAATTGGCAATTTCCTTGGTCAGCACCGTTCCTTTTCCCACAATTTCTTCATGGCCGACAAACTGCACCAGGCGGTGGGGACGACAGCGCTCTGCCAATGGCACATACAAATTCTCCGGAGGAGTGCTACTTTTATTTGAGGAAAATAAATCCATTAATTGCCCGCGCGCATGTTTAGACAAACATCAAGTTGAAGGTACAAAAGATCGATCTGAATTTAAATCTCATCAGACAATACGATTGAAAATAGTCCCTGTTACAAAGGTTTACCGGAATTCTTAATTGAATATTTCTACCCGTTTGAGGAAGTAGAAGGTATTATTGTCTTCTGTTGTGCTAATTTCCAGGGTGTTCAAACCGGGACGAATATTTTTAGTAATGTCCCATTCCACTTTATCTAAAGAACCTAAATCTTCCAAAAATTTCGGCTGATAATAATAACTCAATATGGAATTATTCAATTTTATCGAAATATCAACTCTGGTTGAGATGCTTAGCGGATACTTTTCCTGGGAGCTTGCTGCTACCAATACCAGAGTGAAATTCTGATCATAATCCAGATCCCGCGGCATCATAAAAGTAATTTTAATGGCATCATTCCCTTTGGGATTCCGATAAGGAAAAGCATATCCCATTTTCCAGGCATATTCTTTAATTTTATCATTGAACTCAATGCTCGGTCCGCCTTCACTGCTGGCGGTAAAAGCCTGGTTCTTAAAGGTATAGCCAGTAGCGACCTCACATCCATCCGAAACCTGACTGCCGGTATTATTAATTCCGGCAATAATATTAAGCTTGGGGAAGTAATTTACTTCCCACAGAAATGGATTCCGGGCTTTGAGAGTAATCGTCCTGGATTTTGGTTTTTTATACCCGCTGATATCGCCAAAGGAAATTGTATGTGTACCAACCTTTAATACGCCTTCAAAACTTCCCTCACCTTTAAACTCATTGTCTATATATATGGTGCCGTTGGCGGGTTCGGTCCGGACAGTTACTTTTTCAAACATCCGGGTAAGCACAAATTCCGCATTACCTGAGGGATTTCTTTGGGTGAGATTAAGCTGGAGTTCCTCCGGTTGGACATCATACCCTTCCAGTTGCACCTGAGCCCGGTAGTTTCCCAATGGCAATTGGGTAAAAACATGATCGGTCTCCTGACCACTATCTTTGCCATTTAACAGTATCCTGGCCCCCTTTACATTGGAGGAAACTTCCAGACTGCCGATATTTTCCGTACTAGTCAAGCGTGAACCGGATCTTCCTGATTTCGCCGGAAATTGCTCTACACTGTACAGGACAGTATCACCGGGAATAATATTGATAATCTTTTGAGCCGGGACGGAATAATAGCCTTCCTTTTCCAGAGAAATTGAATACTCCCCAGGTCCCAGCGCCAGCAATTTATTATCAGCAAGGTGTCCCTGATACCGGTTATTCACGAAAACCTTTGAATCCATATATGGGGCATTCAGTTTTATAAAACCGGAACCTGCGGTAGCCGAACGCCTGAGCACAAATTCAATTTCGACCAGCGAATCCGCCACAATTTTGACGTTGCGAAATGCCGGCTCGGTTTCATACCCGTCTCTCTTCAAAAAAATGCGTTGTTCCCCCACCGGTACATTGTTCAATTCAGTATTGGTATATCCCAGGAACTCATTGTCATTCAAAAAAACCCGGCCGCTCAGATCTCCGGATTTCACCAGCAATCTTCCGGTATGAGTCTCCTCCAACTTATTCGACCAGAAATAAAAGACAATGGCAACGATTATCAGTAATCCGAAGGTAATTGCTAAATTCCGCCACAGACTTGCTCCACCGATATCCATGGAAATGGCAATACGCTCCAGATCTTCATCACTCATATCATATTGCCATTCATCCGGATAAATATTTTCCGATGCCGGTTTTATCTTATTTTTGTGTTTCTTCTCCAGATGCTGCCGAATGCGCAACCGGATTTCCCGTTCGGCCTGGGAAATTTTCTTTAAATTAATTGTCCGGTTCACCCGCCAGCGTATTTGCAGCCGTTTCAATAATCCCTGGTTATAAAGGAAATACTCGTGTTGTTTCTCGGCTTCCGCTTCAGTCATCCACTGAACTTCTCCCAGATGATTCATATACAACCTGTATTCCGGCAGCCTATAATAGAAACGGGCATACTCTTCTGCCTTAATCTGCCGGATGGCCCGGTAACTGAGCGGGATCTTCTTTTTCATCAAAATCCTTACCAGCTATAAGTTATGGTATATTGCAGAACAGCTTTTCCATTTGCTTTTACCGGAACATCGAAGGTAATGTTGTTCACATCTTTTTTCTTGTAAGGGAAGTTATTATCCTCGATCTTCCAATCCCGGTAATAGATCTGCTCCTCCACCACAATGTTCACATCTTCTTTTTCTTTATTATTCCGCAGCTCTATCTCGATGGTCTGTCGTTCCGACCGGTTGGAGATCTTTTTCCGATCAATTATCCGGCGTTCACCCACCAGATCGAAGGCGTTACCCACGGTAATCTTTATCTCTTCGTTTCGCGGGGTATGATCAATCCGGTCTTCACCGATAAATTCCAGACTCTCTCCATCTCTTTGATAAATCCGGAATACCCCTTCCGGCAGCGGTTTTCCCAACCCGGCCTTTTCATCGTTGACGAACAGCAAACGCACCGCCACTTTGGTGGGGTCGGTATTGGCGTTGTAATAGTATTTCTTATCCACATTCACTGTGGCGGAAGGAAAAAGTGAAATTTGTTTGGTCTGGTTATCCTTGATGGTGGTAGGACGATCCAGATCATAAATATGATATTCGAAAAAGGCCTTCTCCTGGAATCCTCTGGAGACATCGAGTGCTTCAGCAGTAATTTGCGCTCCTTTGGTAAGTATACGACTTGGTTGCGGTGCCCTGTGAACTTCTCCGGCAACTAATTTTAAGTGAGCGTCTTTATAGGTTGCCCCGCACTTATTATCGATAGAAACCCAGGCATCCAGATTAAGCTGGGTAGACTTTTCATTCAATTCTCCCACGTACTCGGCGTGCCAGTTCATGCCCTGGGTCAGATAGCTTACTTCCAGCTTCTCATTGCCGGATTTTACTCCCGATACCTCCCAGATAAGCGTTGGCCGGGTAATCAGGCCTTCCGGTAACTCTTTTACATTCACCGCCAGATTATCATTCCAGGGGACAATTTTAATTCCATCATCAGTTTTGACAACCATTGAGCCTCCCTGTTTGCTCAACAGCGTTCCCTGGATCAGCTCTCCATTCTCCCGGATAATCTCCACCGGATGATCAATATATTTTTCCAGTATTTTATCGGAACTGACCAGATCGTATTCAAAATTTTGCTCCAGAACCTGAAAGTTTTTATTGCCGCTCAGATTTCTGAGATGTACCGAGGTTGGTATTAATTGCGCAGCCACATCACTAAACCGGATGGGTAAATTTTTCTTGTCCATTGAAACGGTCCGAACCTGCTTTATGAGTCCCAGATTATCGTTATAAACCGTCACATAGTTCTCATCTGCCAGAAGATTTCCACCGATCAGAAAAAACAGTAGTGTAAATATCACATATTTCATACCGGACTCCTCAATTAAGTTGTTCTAAATTTTTATTCAACTTGGATAACTTCTCACTAAAATCCCGGAGTTTTTCTTTTTCCTGATTTACGACATTCTCCGGGGCTTTCTCCAGAAATTGTTTATTTAACAATTTTTTATTCAAACCGTTCACCTGATTTACCAGGCGATCTATTTCTTTCTGAAGCCTGTTTCTCTCAACCGTTAAATCAATTAAACCTGCCAGGGGGATGAACAGTTCAATATTTTCCACCACCGCCATAGCCGCTCCGGTCACTGTCTCGGAATGCGGCACCTCCCGGATCGATTTAATCCGGGCCAAGCGGTTCAAATATTCAGATTGTTTATTTAACAGCGCCAACCGCTGCCGGTCATCGGATTTGACGACCAATTCTGCCTTGCTCCCAGGGGGAACATTCATCTCCGAACGAATATTGCGTATAGCTACAATGACGTTCTGGACAAATTGCATGTCGTGTTCAACACCGGAACCGACCAGCTCCTTCGTTGCCTTCGGCCAGGCTGCGATCACCAGACTATCTTCATCTTCATTTTTTAGTCTTTGCCAGATCTCTTCGGAAATAAAGGGAATATAGGGATGCAACAGACCCATACATGTTTTCATAACATGTACAGCAATTGCCCGAACCGTTTTTTTCTGTTCCGGATCTGCTTCTTCCGATAAACGAGGTTTGATCAGCTCCAGATACCAGTCACAGTATTCATGCCAGAAAAAGTGATAGACAGTTGTAATAGAGTCATTTAAGCGAAAATTATCCAGGTTCTTGCCCACCTCGTTAATTGTTGTTTGCAGGCGACTCAGTATCCAGTGATCGGCCAGTTGATAATGTTGTTTATAATTCTGATAATCATCATGCGGCTGATCCAGATTCAATGCCAGGAACCGGTAGGCATTCCAGATCTTATTGGAAAAATTCCGCCCCATCTCAAAATGAGATTCAGACAGATTGATGTCCTGTCCTTCGGAACTCAGCATCAGCAAGGTAAAGCGCATGGCATCCGCACTGTAGCGGTCGATGATATCCACCGGGTCGATGCCATTTCCCAGGGATTTACTCATTTTACGGCCAATATTATCCCGGATAATACCATTCAGGTAAACATCCCGGAAGGGGATCTCTTCCATAAATTCCATGCCGGCCATTACCATCCGTGCTACCCAGAAAAATATGATATCCGGCCCGGTGGCCAGAACATCAGTAGGATAGAAATATTTGAGATCGGGTGTCTCATCCGGCCAACCCAGGGTGGAAAAGGGCCAGAGCCAGGAGCTGAACCAGGTGTCCAGCACATTTTCATCCTGCTTCCACTCATTCGCCTGGCACTTGGGACAGTGATCCGGCTGTTCTTGTGCGGCAACCATTTCCCCGCATTTCTGACAATAATAAACCGGGATTCGGTGTCCCCACCACAGCTGCCGGCTGATGCACCAATCCCGGATATTTTCCAGCCAGTTGATATAGGTTTTTAACCACCTTTCTGCCGGATGAATTTTCAGCCGTCCGTTCTGAACCACATCAATGGCAGGCCTGGCCAACTCTTTCATCCGGACAAACCATTGTTCGGACAGCAAAGGTTCGACAATGGTGTCGCAGCGATGGCAATGACCTACACTGTGATGGTGCTCTTCTATTTTGAGCAAGAGGCCAAGTTTCTCCAAATCCTCGACCACTTTTTTACGGGCATCAAACCGATCCAATCCGGCATACTGTTTGGTGTTCTGATTGAGGCTGCCATCATCATTCAGAATATTTATTTCTTCCAATTTATGCCGTTTACCAATCTCGAAGTCGTTCGGATCGTGTGCAGGAGTCACCTTTACCGCCCCGGTGCCAAATTCCGGATCGACCTGCCGGTCACCAATAATGGGTATCTCCCGCTCCATTAGTGGCAACATAACCGTCTGACCGATAAGCCCGGCATAACGTTCGTCTTCCGGATGAACTGCAACAGCCGTATCTCCCAGCATCGTCTCCGGCCGGGTGGTCGCCACTACCAGATGACCTTTACCGTTTTTCAACGGATATTTAATGTGCCAGAGTCGGCCAGTCAATTCTTTATATTCCACTTCTTCATCAGAAATGGCCGTACCGCACCTCGGGCACCAGTTAATGATGTATTTACCCTTATAAATTAAACCTTTGTTATAGAGTCTGATAAAGACTTCCAGCACTGCCCGGGACAAACCTTCATCCATGGTAAACCGCTCCCGGCGCCAATCGCAGGAACAGCCCATTTTCTTCAACTGAAAGATAATCCGATTGCCGTACTGCTCCCGCCATTCCCAAACCTTCTCCACAAACGCTTCCCGGCCCAGATCAAATCTGGTTTTATTCTTCCTTCGTAATTCCTTCTCCACTACATTCTGGGTGGCAATACCAGCGTGATCCGTTCCCGGGAGCCAGAGTGTTTCATACCCCTGCTTTCTCCGGTAGCGAATAAATATATCCTGAATGGTATTATTGTAAGCATGACCCATGTGCAAAGCAGCGGTGACATTGGGCGGCGGAATTACAATAGTATAAGGTTTTTTATCGGGATTGACCTCGGCATTAAAATAGCCCTTCTCAAGCCATTCCTGATACCAGCGGTCTTCAACATCCTTTGGATTATATGTTTTAGGGATTTCCATTTTTTCTTTCATCGCATGAACCATCGAAATACCTTCAAAGTGGGAATAAAATCAAACGCCAAATCATCTCAAAATTTATTTAAACCTTTGAATTTAATATAACTCCGGAGGTGATGCAAAACGAGATGTAAGAAGTTCCAAAAATCAATCTGTTTAAAAATTCAATCTTAAGTTGTTGGTCAATTAAATAAGCGCATATTTTTTCTGACAATCTAACAATGTTATTTTTATTTAGAAATAATGTTGAACACCTGGGGCGTTCTGTTGTTCTGGGTGATTTGTTTTTCTATAAACATTAAACATCTATGGTGTTTTCTTATAAAGCAGCCCGTTCAGGAAAATCCCGTTAGGGATGAAATATTTATAGCTAAGACATTTTAGATTTTAATAAAACTCCTTTAGGAGTGGCATATAATCCTTAATTTAAATTATTTTTAGAGCATAACGGGTTATCTTATTTTAAAGCTAAATAATAAACTGATCAATCCCGGCTTAGTTCATAAAAATTTGAGTATACAGGATAACATTCCACCGGTCATACCTGGTTTGTACATCAGGCGTTGTTTTTACCCGATAGTCCAGGTGAAGATCGATCTCAAATTTGGATTGTTTCTGCGCAAATCCCAGGGATAAATAATCTGAATTATGTTCGGGAAGGTACCTGGGCGAATAATAATCCGGATAAAAGTAATCGTGCGAATAACCACATCTGACGATATGTACCGGATCAACTTGATACTCAATACCAAATTTGCCGTAATAAAAATCATGCTTGCCGGAACGAAAGATTTCGCTCTGGTAATCATTATAATCTTCCCGTGCACGGGAAAAACCGGCTTCGGTTACCAGCAGAAAAGTTGAGACCTGTCTGGAAATACCGGCACCAATTTCCAGACGCCGGCGGGTCCTTTCTGTAATGAGAATTGGCAGGGTGGGATGTTCACTCCAATCCGCCGTACGACTGAATTTGGTTTCCAAGCCAATTAAAAATTCATTAATAAAAAGTCGAAAGTCGTATTGTAGTTCAAATCCATTTTGTATCCAGTCGGAATCCTTTCTTTGATTGCTGCCAATTTTATCCTTTGCCCTTTGTTTATTGCGAATATAACGGAAACTTAATAAATGTTGCAGTTTTTGATCGTGGCTGTAATGTTGCAGGTTTAAATTATACTCCAAACCATCCAGATTAATATACCGGTCGAATTCACCAAATTTATTCCGAAAGACCAGTTCACTCCGGTACTGGATGGTATAAATGGATTTTTCATCCCAGCTTTCCCTTAATTCGATCTGATCCTGAAGAAAGGATCCGTTGAGAGAAGTCCCCAGAAAAAATCCGGGTGACAGGTGATAAACCAGGGCAACTTTGGTCTCAAAATTTCGATGGATGGTTCGGGCACGGGTATACTGCTTTTTCAGACTGGTCGAGATCTGGTAAGCGGACTCGATTCCAAAACTAACTTTTTGAAAGGGTTGATAACTGTAGACCACAAAAATTCCAGGTCCGTCTTCAAAAATATTACCGCTTGTAGTATCGGTAAGAATGAGGGGATCGTCATAATACGGATCCCTTTCGATAGCGTAGGCTTGCTGATATTTCCGGTTAAAATTATAACCGATGCCGCCCCGGATTGTCTGATTTGACTTTAATTGCTTCAAGCCCTCAAAATTTAAAGTGAGATTCTGTTCTTTATGCGGATCATAGGTTCTGGCCAACGAGGTGTGATAATAATTTCCACCGCCATAAAACCGTAGCCAGTCCACCCTTTCATCATAAACCAGATAGGCCGGGTTACCTTCCCAATCATATAGATTCAGTTGATTGTCGGGATCGTCAATTGCCAGACGGCAATTCCCTAAAGACTGTAACCGGATTTCGCTGCAGTAACCGTTGGAGACTCTAAGCCCGATTAAAAACAGAAATAATAGTATAGAAACAAAAAATTTCATAGATAGCAAAGCAGGAAAGTTAATATCCTGATAAATAACAATTGTATTTCCTATTCAAACTCATGCTAATACCCCGGCGTGGGAATATCCAATACTTCGAAATCGATAGTGCTGTTATTGGTATCCTTCCCAGGCTCTGTACGTTGGCTGGATTTGCCGGTATATTTCGAAATTCCCAGTCCGGCATAACCGCTGTCCAGCCTCCGGGTAAAATGCTTGGGTGTGGATAACGAGGATTTATACTCCACCCCATCCAGAATTGTAGTAATGTCTATATCTGTGTAATCTCCATCCTGCCAGAAATTAGTACCGTTTGCCAAGACCACCGCATCTGAAGACAGACCTATAAGAAAATCGCTGGTCCTCATCGGATTAATATTTTTCAGATTTGGCACATTGGGATTATCGAAATCGCTTCCCAATTGATTTACAAATTCCCAGTCAGCATTTTCCAGATTGACCGCACCGGATATAACCTGGCTGTGATCGAAAGCATCACTGGCAATCACCATATACTGTCCCGGTTGAATGGGATATTCAGTGCCACCAACTACCCCGGGAAATTGAAAAGCATAGGTATTCTTCACATAATCCCAGACATCGATATAGGGATCGATACTGGGATTGGTCAACACCCGCGTGATAATCAGGGCATCAAGGTATTGAACCTGGTCACTCCGGTTATAAATTTCAATGAATTGATCTGCGATATAGTTGATATTATTGGGAGGACCGCAACTATAAATTTCATTAATAACAATCGGGGATTGGGTTACACTGTGAACAAACAGCGTGTCCACTTCCGAAACCGGATAATACAATCTTTTAAAGGTTGAAGCTGTAAGAATAGAGCCCACGGAAATCTGATATTCAGCATAGATATCGTAATCCGAAGCCAGAATGTGATCAACCTCAGCAACCCCGGAACTATCCGTATGAAAGACAAATGTTTTATTATAGTCCTGCGAAACCAGGGTGATCTTGGCTTCAGGTATGGCACTCTTCCTGGTGGAATCCAGGGGATTGAAAACCCCGGTAGTATCATAGACCGCGATTCGCAGGGAAAGTTGACTGTCCAGCAGAGATGGTTTATTGGTCTCACAGGATAAAATCAGCAAAACGACTAAAGTGCAGTAAATGAAGTAAAAACTTTTTTTAACCATTATCATTCCCTCCAATTATTTTGTAATTCCGCAACATTCGAATTAAAATATATTTCCGGCCAGATTCCGGGCAAAGGCATCAAAAACGACACTCAATTCCACTCCATAAAATATCTCCGGATTTTCTGTTACGAACTGGTTATATTGATTACGATAAATTAATCTTTGATTCAAGAAATTATTCAGAAAAATAGAAATTTCCATCCCCTGATAAACCGATTTACTAACTGACAGGTTAAAATAATAACTCACCGGTTTTCGGTAAATCTGATTCTCTCCGGGAGTTAAGGTTTTCGACAATCCAAGACGTTTCGCTTCCTGTTCGGAAATAAAATAATATCGACCGTTTTCATAGAAACCGTAAGCGTAGTTATCCAGAGTGGATAAATCCTTGTCTCTTTCCTGATCAAATAATCTGTGAAACATATTAAATCGTATCCATATACCCAGGGCTTGATTAATATAATCAATCCCATAATTTAAAATAAAGCTTTTATGCCAGCGGGAAGTATAGGGAAACATCGGGTATCCGAAATGCCTTGTGGTATCTCCGGAACTGCTGACTTCCACAAAGGACCTGGGCGCATCCACATCCAGAGACCGATCATAACTTGTTCTTTTGAAATTATAAGCGGCGTTGAAGTTAAACAACATATTTAATGAGGGAAAGCGGTGAGTTTTGAAAACTACCTCAATCCCCTGACTGGTTATTTGCCCCATATTTTGCTGTTTCTGAAAATCACTCAATAATATATTTTGCTGATTTCTCAATATTTTTCCCTGGTCAGACGGCCAGTTTGGCCAGAAATATTGGCTGCTCACAAATGGCATTTCCACTTCATTTATCGTTCCGGTAGTTTTCTGCCAGTAACCAGTGAGTGAAACACCGAAATTGGATTGTTTGAAATCAAAGCCTATTTCAATTTTGCGTTGTTTGTATCCCTGCAAAGCGGGATTGTCCACCCGATACACCTGGGTGGTGACCAGGGGAATACTATCAGTACCAGTGGGATTATTGGGATTCCTACCCCATTCCAGAAGATCATAATAAAACGGATCCGGATAAATTAAATTGAGAGAGGGGGCCTTCGAGGAAATCCCAAAGGCAGAGCGAATTTGGATAGCATGGATTGGTTTGATCAGCAATCCCAGCCTGGGATTCCAAAAGGTGCCGTTTCGGCTGCGGATTAGATTTTTTCCACCAAATTTCTGAGGATTATACATCTCGGCCCTCAGACCAAGGCCAATCAGATAAGGTAAATAAAATCTGCCCGTGATCTGATCCTCGGCAAAAAAACTTAATTGGGTAAATCCTGGCACATCGTCAAATGATCTGGGGCGTTCTCCGGTTTTCCTATTTGGTGGCTTTAACGGATCGAACTGCCGACCTGCTCCTTTATTATCTTCATAAGAATACTCCATTCCCCAAAGTAAGTGGTGATGCATATTTTTAATCAGAATCTGGTGATCCACCTTTAGCTTAAAACCCAACAAATATTCGGAACCGGTAGTATTCACCTCAGAAAAATAGGGATCCGAAATCAAAATCCCTTCCTGCGTACCGGAGGTCATCAGGTTACTTAGGTAAACCGGATCCGAAACCTCTAATTTCCGGAGGTAGTCTTTCCGTCGGGTATAATTAAGAAAGGCATCAATTTTTAAACGGCTGTTCTCCCCAAATTTTTTATCCAAGGTATTTCCGAAATTCAACAGGTAATCCCGCGCCCAGGCTCTGGTGAGTCGGGGATCGAAAGTTAATTCATAATCCTCAAACAGCCGGGAATAATAAATGCGATTTTTAACGGACATGTCAATACCCGGGAAGTGATTATCGAAATTTACTCCGGCTGAAAGCCGGGAGACTTCATCACCATCAACCCGTAAGTCCCTTTCGCTGTAAGCATAGTTCAGATTCGTATTCACGACCGAATACTTATTTAGCTGAAATCCGCCATTTAAATTCATTTCCCGGGTATCCGGATTCGTTTTCGCTTTCAGCCGGAAAGGGGCCATACCCGAAGTTGTACGGACGTTTACCAGACCAGTGGTTAAATCCCCATACTCGGCCGAAGGCACGCCAACCACTACTTCCACATTTTCAATATTATCCGCAGCAATACTGCGTAAATCAATTCCTTTGTCTGTATTGGTTTGAACGTGTGTCCCGTATCCCACCCCAGTTCCCCGGTTCATGTTGCTGTTGTTTGATATGGGAATACCATCTACCATTATCTTAGTACCAAAAAGTTCAGGATAGTCATAAGAGACTTGCTTTTCCGCTCCGCGCAGCGCGATAAACGACTGACTCTCCAGCCCAGGTCGGTTTTTTCTCTCCACACCCGGAATCTGGTCTAAAATGTCGCCCAGATGTGTTGCCTGCATGTGTTCAATTTCTCCGGACGAAATCTGATAGGTTGTCCGAAAATTTTCCGGTATCAAATCGCGATCTGCCGTAACCGATATTCCACCGATTGCAAAGTATAAAAATTTCTCCGGATCACCGGGCAACATTTTTAGCACAATTCTGGTTATTTGCCCGTTCAAAACAGTAACAGGTTGGGAAACTGTGGTGTAGTAATTGCTGTACATACAGATAAGTTCATATTTTCCTTCACCCAACGGTTGAAACTGAAATGATCCCTCTTTGCCACTTCGGGTAGAGGTAGTGGTTCCGTGCAGCATAATTAATACACCGGAGATTGGCTGGGAAGATTGATAATCCAGAATAACTCCCTCGACACTGCCTGCCTTTGTATCCTCATTCGTTTGAGCGGAAGAAGCAAACGAAAAAATCATAAGAATACCGAAGCATGCGAGCAGACAAAACTTGCTCCGACTGGGAAAAGTATATCTCAGTTTTCGGGGAATATTCTTCATTTCAAAAATAATTTAATGCGTC
>CAZTXJ010000084.1:0-1979 GCA_964617285.1 uncultured Calditrichaceae bacterium
TCCAGCGCTTCCCGTACCCGGCCGTTGTGTGGTTCGTTCATTTTCTTGACTGGTTTTCTTTTCAGCAATTGCTCTTCCTTTAAACCGACACCTCCTTTTTCCAGCCAGCTGAATTGTCCTTCCAGCACCTGCCGCGCCAGTTTGTATTTCCGGTTATCATCGTTAGACCACAGGTCCTTGAAGTATCGTTTTATCCGGCGACGGGCGGAGCGGCAAAATGCATCGGCCAGCTTGATAGCATCCGGTGTTCCTGCCTTGGCAAGTTTATCCGCCCGGCTAACGGTAGCGGTCATCGCAAATAGCTCTGCCCCGATATCCACCAGGCGGAAAAGAAAAGCCTGTTTCTTCTCCAGCTTGCCCTGATAAATGAGCATGGCATGAAATATCTGGCGGGCCAATTTACGGGTAGAGCGTTCCACAAAGCGCATGTGGCCGGCCATTTTTCCAAACCGGGCGAAACCGGGCCACTGGCTTTTTTTCACCCACAGGGAAGGATACCAGCGCAGGTAAAAAGCCATTATTTTAGGCAGGGAAGCGATAATCTCTCCCATGCTCCTTTTCGGATCCAGTAATATGCCGGAAACCTCCAGGTGTTTGTCCACCGCCTCCCGGGCGATGAAAAGTCGCATGATTTCGCTGGAGCCCTCGAAGATCAGGTTGATCCGGGAATCGCGCATCATCCGCTCCACATCCACTGCCGGCTCTCCCCGGGCTTGCAGGGATTCTGAAGTCTCGTAACCCCGGCCACCCCGAATCTGCATTGTATCGTCTATAATGTGCCAGTTTGCTTCGGTGTTATACATTTTGGCTACTGCAGCTTCCAGCCGGATGTCGAAATTTCGTTCTGCCATAGCCGTTGCCAGATCGGCCACCGATTCCATAGCAAAGGTGGTGGCGGCCATATCGGCAATCTTGTGAGCAATGGCCTCGTGCTTTCCAATTGGTTGTCCCCATTGAACCCGTTGGTTAGCCCACAGACGGCTAATCTCCAGGGCAGTTTTTGCGGCACCCGCAGTTGCAGCTGGCAGAGCAAGTCTGCCGGTATTAAGGGTAACCAATGCCAGTTTCAATCCCTTACCGCGTTCCCAGAGCAGGTTCTCCTTAGGTACTCTTACGTTTTTAAAGCGGATCATCCCGTTTTCCAGGGCCTTCAATCCCATAAATGAGCAGCGATAAACTACCTCTACTCCTTCCCATTTGGATTCTACGATAAAAGCGCTCATCTTGCCGTCCTCCTGATGCCGGGCCATTACCACAAAGAATTCAGCAATGGTGCCGTTGGTCGTCCACAATTTTTCCCCGTTCAGGATATATGCCTTGCCGTCTCTGGACTCACTAACCGAGGTGGAGAGCCGGGCCGGGTCGGATCCCACATCCGGTTCGGTAAGGGCAAAAGCGGTGACCGCACCTTTGGCAATTCGAGGCAGATATTTCTGTTTCTGTGCTTCATTTCCAAAAAGGTGCAGTGGTTGAGGGACGCCTATGGATTGATGAGCGGAAATCAGGGCAGTCAGGTTACCATCCTGGCTGGTAATCAATTTCAGAATTTCATTGTATTCCGCCTGGGTAAATTCCAATCCACCATATTTCTTCTCAATCTTCATTCCAAATGCACCCATTTCCGCCAGACGGTCGATGATCCGCTGCGGGATTTTCCGGTTGCGGTCGATCTCATCCGAATTCACTTCCTCCTGCAGAAATCTCTTCATCTCCTGGTAAAAGGCTTCGAACTCCGGACTTTTCAGTCCCTCTAATTCAGGAAACGGATAAACCAGGTCCAAACGCAATTTGCCCATAAACAGATCCCGCAGGAAGCCAGGGTTATCCCACTGGCTTTCCCGGGATTCTTCTGCTACCCGGCGGGATTCTTCCTCCGAGGCGGAATGGGCTTGCAGATCGTGTTCATTATTATTCATTTTGTAATTCCTCCCGGCTATTTTGTGTATACCGGAAATTCAACCAGAAAGTTATCTCCGGTT
>CAZTXJ010000084.1:2079-13833 GCA_964617285.1 uncultured Calditrichaceae bacterium
TCCTCCCGGCTATTTTGTGTATACCGGAAATTCAACCAGAAAGTTATCTCCGGTTTGGTAAAAAATAATAACGCAGGATTATGAAGAAATTGTGAATCTTTAAAATCAGATTAGTGGAAATTGTAATTGCTTTTTTGAAAGAAAACAGCATTGAGGATATTTCAATAAGGTGATTTAGACCTCCCACCGATAACACGCCAACGATATTTTATCATCCTCATCAAACCGGATGCCTTCTGCCTCTAGCAATGCCCGCTGCAAATTCCAGTGCGGGGAATCCGGCGGAAAACTGATCTGCCCTTTGGCATTTATCACCCGCTGCCAGGGAATCCCGGAATTCTCCGGTAGATTATGCAGGGCGTAACCCACCATGCGGGCATGGCCACCCAGACCGGCCAGCTGCGCCACCTGTCCATATGTGGCCACCTTTCCCCGCGGTATCTGCCGCACTACGTCATATATTTTCTGGTAATTGCTTTGCCGAGCCATATTTCCTTATTAATGGTTTTGCTGAAAGGAAAAATACTAAATACAAGATTAAGGATGAAAGATTAAAGTTTAAAAACAGGAAGTTTTAATCCCGACCAATTTTCTGGAAGAAAATATTTTTATGTCGGAATCTCTATAGAAATTCTTTATTCCAACAAGATTTCTGCAAGAAGTCACTGGTGGTCGGTACCTGTATAAATATGAAAGAGACCTGCTTGCAGAAAGATTGGCACAGGTAGGAATGATTAATATAAATTAATTGAAACCAGATTTCAAAGAAGAGAAACCCTGGTTATGATTCCCCTGAATCACAACAATTCTTAACCTTTGCGCTAGCAATTTTTTCTCAGTGGAATTTAAATTCCCACTATTTTTGGCGCTGGGGAATCCGCCTTAGTTTATCTTGCGGAAGAGTTTGCACATTTTGCTTAATTTTCAAATCTTCTTTCTTTAAAATACGCCAGTTTCCAGGTTTGATAATCTGGTTTTTCCCGGCATCTAATTTTAATTTTTCCTGTTTTAATATTTCCGGTTTACTCCGGACAACATTGACTAATTCCAAATCATATTGAATCCGGGCATCTGTTGTTTGTAATTCTAGAGCCTTCTGGTTATCTGTTACTCGGATCAGCATCGGCTGTCGTGCTGGTACTTCCAGGTTATTAAGTCGGAAATGACGTGATTTTTTATAGGGATCCAAAATCTGGATGAATTCCACATCAAACTTGGCAGCATTGCTCTGATTACGAATAATCACCCCCGGCTGCTGACTGCCTGCATTTTCCAGGGTAATCAGGTCAGCACCGCTGCCCTGGTCTGCTCTAACCGATAGATAACTTCCACGACCGAACATACCCATTTTATATCCTTCTTTTCCCGAACGGATATCAATATCCAATGATCCGGTGGGGTTCCCCAGCATGAAGTATGCTAAAACCTTCCCAGCGTTGTTATTCCCACTAGCCGTCCGTTTTTGGTCGGAAGAAATCCACGGCAAAGTATTTAGCATACCGGTTGCCGGATTGGTGTCTACCTCTGTGGTCCCGGGTATATACAGGCGCTTCCCATCCTGATCAGTAATCTGGGTGATTTCTGCACCATCACCGGTTATAAAGAAGGTCGCCAAAATGTCCGAGATATTCAATCCTAGTGATGCCGGGCTACGTGCGGTGGGACCTATCACTGAGATCGGGAGAATCATAATGTTGCCGCCACTGGCTGGTTTTCCGGACCAATAGCCATCCCCATGATCATAGGTCCAACCATTAGTACCTGTGGAATCAATGGTAATATAATTTTTACCTGAAGTGTACCAGGTCCGTTTAACTGGATCTGCCCAGGATCGGTTAGGATCATATAAAAAAATTCTTTTATAACCATCAACTATTTTGGCATCGTAAGCCACCATGGTATGACCCCCGTCTGCCGGACTGGTGGATTTTGTGACACTGATGACCGTCAAATCATTCTTCATTTTATAATAATTAAATTGATCGTAGGCAAAATTCCCATCGCGGTTTTTTCCCCGGGCAATTAGGTCCAGCATAAATTTGAGAGCAGGTAAACTGACCTGATGTCCGTGCATTTGATTAATAGCATGTCTTAAATCGGGATCAGTCGGACCAAGATCACTGTAAAGATCCCCCGAATACTGGGGAACAGGGAGGCAAAATCCCAGATAGCCCCCTTTCTGAAGCATCATCAGACTCATCAGGCTCATTCCAAAACAGTTACCGCTCTCGGAAAGTTTTGACTTGTAAAGCTGGTCATAAAACAAAACATCGAATGCAGACGACCAGGGATCGTATGTGGGTGGAATGCCGATAAACGAATCACGATAAATTTCCCAGGAGAGAACCGGATCTTTCCAATTGTCGATAAACCAGGCTTTGTCTTCTGCATAATATTGTGTTGGTGCTTTACGGATCCCTCCAATTATTAAAATTATCACCACCATAGGAAGAAAGACTGATCTTATATTAAATTTCATGATATTATACCTCATACGTCCCTAATTCAGTTTGTTCAAAAAAATCTGTTACGGTGACACCTTGCCCTTTGATGGTACCGATAGGGGCGAAGGTAATCCGGTAGTATCGATCTGCACCACTTTGTACCAGTAATCTTTATTTTCAACCACAGTGGAATCAATGAAGCTGTTTCCGGTGATGATGGTTCCAAGTTGATGAAAAACCCCACTCTCGCTAAATCCTCGGAACAGGATAAATCCGTTTGATAACTTGGGACTATAGACTGGCTGCCAGTTGATTTGCAGGGCGCAGGGTGTATCTACTTTAGTGATGGAAGTGATCACTGGAGCGAGTGGTTGAGCAGTAGAGAAAGTAAATGTACTGATCGGGACTGCCTTGTCGACCGGAGCTTCATTTCCGGATTGATCTATACCCACGACTTTGTACCAGTAAATTTTGTGCTGAATCACGTTTTTATCGCTATATGAACCGGTGCTCATCCCTTCAATGGCCAGAAGCGAAATTTTATTACAATCTACTGTTGAACCTGGCGGCGGCTTATAGGGTGCGGCGAGGGGAATCCCTGGGTTGGGCGGCAACTCTACCGTCATTCCGCCCACCCATTTGTAAGGACCGGCCTCACTCTCGGAGCGATACACATGATATGCTTTGATATCCTGCACCGGAGGGCCTATCCACTCTATCAGAATGCGGGCATCCCTTGCCATAAGTTTTGAAATAAAGGCTGGTTCGGGCGGAGTTTTATCCCGCAGACGTTGGCAAACAATCTCTTCCGTTAGTAGGTTCGGTATGGGAAATTCGCCACTCATATTCTGTGCTTTATCTAGTGCTTTAATCAGGTAAGCATAACAAATAGGTGATCCTTTTGGAACAGTATGATCCTCAAAATATGGCCTTCCTATGGTTGAACTATCCATACCTTTGGCATCGGCTTGAGATAGGTATCCGATAAGCATAAAGGGACCGCTACATACTTCATAGGGAAGTTCAAGAAGTTTTGCTGTACTTCTCTGACAGTCAATCCATTGTCCTAAATGACACAAGCTCCGGTATATCATATACCCATCCATATCTGGTTCAGAATTAAGATCCCAACTAACCAGGATATAATCATCAAATCCTTCTGCGTCAACATTTTTGGGTGGTGAGGGAGGGGTAATATCTTTCAGGTTACCACCGGCAGCTGCCGAGCGTGATCCGGCATTATTTGCCGCATCCACCGCTTCCACTCGGTACCAGAAAGTTTTTTCTCCATATGGTGGACGCAGAATGGGATCGGAATCGGTAAAGGTGACTTCGGTAATCCCCGGATTGGCGGGATGGGGAATAAGCCCTCCCACCTGGGTAGCGCCGGTGGTCGGATCGCCGGGAGATTCATAACGGTATACTTTATAACCTGAAACGGGTGGAATCTCAACATGGTTTTGAACGTCCCTGGTCACTTTGGTCCATTTTATCTGAAGTGAGGAGGCCGGATCATCCGAGGTAACGGTAATCCCGCTGGGAACCATCGGGGGTGTTTTATCGACCGGGGTCGCGGACACCGACGGAGCACTCTGGGGACTCTGATTTCCCAGGATGTCCAGGCTGGATACCCGATAATAGTAGGTTGTTCCGTTGCCGGGTCCGGAAATGGCCGCCCCATTCACCATATGAGTGGTAGGGAGTCCGGTTGCAGAGTCCCAGCGCTGGAAATCCAGGAATCCGTTATAAAAAGCAGAATCAGTGCTTATTGGAATCCCTTCAGGATCGTATTGAAACCGGGAAACAGAGGGAAGTTCGTTTATCAGAGTGTAGGGGCCGGCTGCATTTGTGGAACGGAAAATATTGAATCCGATAGCCTGGGGAAGGTCGTTCCAGATCAGGAGTACCTGGCTGTCTCCAACCCGGGAACTGATTCCGGTGGGAGCAGGGGGCACCACCGGGACACCAGCGGTTACAGAAATATCACTCGCGAGAGTGGCAATGTCACTACCCGAAGCATTTACACTGTTGATCCGGTAATAATAGGTTGTTCCATTGGAAACTGACTGATCGTCATATGCAAGGCCGGCAATTATAGCTATTTTCAAACGAGCATGAGCTAAAATTTTAAGAAAATCAAATTTTGGATGCGATTGGTCAATGGTATGAATCTGGCAGGGATCAAAAGGGATTGAATCGGATGTAGCCAGTGCATTTACCAGAATATTCCAGTCAGCAGAACCAGAAGGAATAACGGACTGAATGGTGGCACAATTCTGATAAGCCTCAACCGGCGTTGAATTCAGTGGTGTTACCGGATAGGACGCCGCTAAGCTGGACTTTCGGTATATATTATAGCGGGTTACACCGGGTTCCGGGTTCCACTGTAGAACGATGTGCAATCCCGGTCCCGGGGTACTTGAAGTCGCCTGAAGTTCAAGAGGTAATGAATATCCCGTTGAGAAACTCGCCATCAGAACCGTCAGTAACAGGACGGTTAGATTCATCTTTTTGATGAAGACGGTTTTAAAATACATATTGCCCTCTTGTCGAATCGGTTATTTTATGTAAAAGCCCTGGCTGGAATTTAAACCAACCGTCAGATCAACACTTCCGCATGCTACCCAGAGCACACATCCCTCCAGTCCAACGGTTCCCTCAAAATGGAACGGATAGGGACCAAACATTTGTAAATCTCCCCAGGCACCGGCAGAGACAAGACCACCCAGTATCTCTCCATGGATATGGACACCCAGATGTCCTAAAGCATATGGTAAACCAACAAATCCTGAGTTTATCACATGAAGAGCATTGGCCTGGGTAGCGGTCAAAACAAAAGCTCCTAGACCTACGTAAGTTTCTATTCCACCCGAAAAAATGTAAATATTAAAACCGGCATGCGTTCGGTTAAATCCATAAAGTCCTGTTAACCGGGAAGGTAGGGCAGACATGTTTAATCTGAAACGGCTATTTTCGTCCTGCAGTATCCAGGCTTCATCCTTGGGAGCATTGATTGCAGTGTAAAAACCGCCTTCCGCTTCTACCCCTCCCCCAATGACTGCAACAGCTGTTACGGCAATTTTCCCTTGAAGGGACATGTATCCCTCGCTACCGAAAGTGCCAAGATGCCAATTCACCTGGCCCTCTGCCGAAAGGCCGCCTAAAAGATTAGAACTATCGAATTTACCGTAAATATCACCATCAACATAGCCCAGAGCACGATCCACCTTGAACCGGGCCTGTCCGGTAACCTCCAAGTTACCATTTGTCAATAGCGCAATATACATATTGCCGTTAATGGTTAATTCAGATACCGATGGGGTTACCAGATATTCTAGCTTGCCATAGGCAGCAGAGCGGAAAGCAATATTGGCATTACCAGTCGCTTCCAGCTCTGCACCAATCATGAGTCGCTTTAACTGGCCGTCTTCGACGCAGGCGCATCCCCATATGGAAGACATACTGCTGAAATTGGCCACTGGTCCCACGGTGAAATCGTGGCGGGATTTCTCATTTATACTCATACAAATCTGTTTACTGGACAGTACGATAGATGCTTTCATCGAACCATCATGAATAAAATTCAAACCCATGCTACCATTTCCGATAAATCCATCCTGATCGGTATCATCATAGCGAATATTAAAATTCATATTACCGAATTCACCAGACCAGTTGCGAGCAATTGTGGTATCTGTTTTAGAGAAACCGGCGGGAGTATCGAAACCCATTTTTATTAGCCTGCCGTCAAAGGGAGCGGTCAGATTTGCGTCCTTAAAATCCTGGATATTGAGATAATCAGCGCCAAAAAAGTCAAAATGCGCAGTTCCACCAGACTTTAAATATCCAGGCTTGCCAGGTACAAAATCTGAGAGACGTATCGCTGACGGTGCATAATTAAAACCATCAAACGTTTGGCCAGCAGTGTTGTAATCGAAAAACAGTCGTCCCAGGTTACCAGTGGCCAGAATTTCTCCCCAGCTTAACCAGAACGGTTGCCCAAAATGGCGTTTTTCTTCCAGACCGGCGGCAGTCAGAATAATCTGACCGGTTTTCACGCTCACCAGGCCGGCAGAGGAAAATCCGGGTTTCTGTAACGCGACTACTCCCCAATAATCAAGAGTATCCGGAGTGCTTAAATCTACCTGTCCCCCGGCATTCTGGGCGGTTGAGGTAAATTGCATCTCCTTAAAAGCCAGGTATATTTTTGAAGGCCCTTTTAGATGGATGAAACCACGCAAATCAGAGTTGTAAACAGCGCTATTTACAAATTGCATGGTTAAAATCGGCTTTTTTTCCGGGACCATTATAGTTGCCGCAGGTAAGCTTCCCCCTGGAAGGATGGTACTAAAAGGTACATTTCCCTGGTAATAATTCTTAGAGGTGGGCCCAAGGTTCAGAGAATCGGGAGGGTATTCAACCATATAAAAGATTCCATGAACACCCTGACTTACTATATTTATCCAACTTCCTGCCACAGAACCACCATCGAATTTGATTGGGTTGGTGGGATTTGGAATATCGGGAGTAAATATCCTGAAACTTTTGAACTGGAGAAAAGAGGCCCCCTGTATACCCTGGGATTCCAGTTGAACATCCGGGTTAATCAGAACAGGAATTTTGTAACCTGAAGCATCGATTGGCCAGTATGGAGTTTTGTAGGCGGCGGACAGATAAAAATATCCTTTCACGGGGCCCTCTGCTGAATAGGCATTTATATGAGTTGCTGGTTTGGTTAATTCACCCCAGTATAATTCCCGGTTTATTCGGATTTTGCCGAAGAGATCCGCATCGCCTTGAATCAGAAGGGTATCCGCCCCAGCGGTTATCCTTGTACCGGCAGAACTGGTTACTGCCAGGGGAGGAAGATCAATCCGATTTTCCAGGAGTAAACCTCCGGTAACTTCGTTATTTTTGATCGTCATTAACCCGTTCCTGAAAGAAATGTCATATCCAAATGGTTGCATAACCCTAAACATATAAGGTGATTTTAAACTTATATCTCCAGTAAATCCTGCGTAAGTAACCGTCGCATGGGGGAAGGAGTATGATGCTCTGAAATATCCGGTATTTGAGACTACTGTCCCGGACATCTCCGGAATTGTATGACCGGCCATAAGATAGACACCACGCCAGCTGTTTGACAGGGGAGGTAATGCTCCACTAAAAGAGGTGGTCGTGCTGAAATCTGCCACAAAACCCTTGCCCTCCACTAGAATAACGTTATTCCCGATTTGGAAAGACCCATAATCATCAGCCGGCTTTTCCACATAAAATTCGCATTTCTGAGTAATAGGAATAGTTCCCAGGAAAACCGATGCCGGTTCACAGGATGAACCGGCCGCCATTGAAGAAGGAAATTGCAGGTTAATCCGGGCTACGGCTTGACCAGTAGATAAGGTAAGGGTATCGATGAGTGCTGTGAATCCGGCAATATGTAGTTTAATAATTTCAGGTTTAGGTGGTTTGGTCGGGTAAGCAGCAGTACCCTGAATAATACGGCCCACATTTTTTCTTCCGGTTACCGGTTCAATTGTCACCTGATCAAAGTGAACCAGAATATCACCCTTTTTAGCAGGTTTGATCAGGTTAACAATTAGGTCCGACTTGGCTTTAAGAATATCCTCCGGTTTCTTTTCCTTAATGGCCAGATCCAATCCTAATGAGTCTCCAATATGGATTTCCGGGTTAACTAAGCGGGCATTCTCCAAGCTGATCTGGGTGAGGGGATCTGTAACCATGTTAACAACATGGAAGGTTTCTACGACATTAAGGAAACCGACTGGAAACACTGGATAGAAGAAAAATCCGCATTTAAAACTGGTCCAGGCGGTACCGGATAGACCAACAGCTTTCTTGCTGGTAAAATCCCAGTGTCCTTTGTCTGAATAATTTCCAAGAATTAGAACAAATTCTCCAATTAATAGGGTATCGGGCAGATTTTGGTAAAAGGGTGGATAAAATGGAATTAGCACACCACCGATTTTGTCAAGGATGTCTTTTCTGAACTCAAGGGGATTGAATGCCTGGTTTTTTTGCAACTCAATGATGTTATTCAAGCTCCTCAAATCGTTCAGACTTTTCTGGAGCCTCTGTTGATTTACATCGCCTTTAAATGATTTCAGTTCATTCTCGGATTCCTTCAGCAATCCCTTTTTCATCCATTCAATCGTGGCCAGCCGGTACTGCTCTTTGGTTTTCTCGGCCTCTTCCCTGGCAGACCGTATGTCTCCTTCCTCCGCCTTATACAAAGCTTCCCGGAAGTACTTTTCGGATTTGGCCATTTCATCCGGGGCATAACGATTATAATCGTACCGGGCAATCTGATTGCGCAGTTCCACCAAGTCGCCAAGAGCTGCCCGGGATACCTGTGAGGCTTTAAACGCCTGATTCAACAGTTCCAGGGATTCTTTAATATCCTTTTCAATGCCGGTTAATTTCTCTCCTTTTTTAATTTTCTCCTGCGCCGAATAAAATTTTTCCAGAGCATGTTGAAACGTTTTAGGCGCAAAAATATTAACCTCCCGTTCCCTGGCCTCTTTGATTTTCTTTTCCAGAGGTTCGAGCAACGTTTTGGTCGTGCGGGATGGCTGGGCCGATATTACGGGAGGATGGAGTACCTGTGTGAATATTAATAAACATAGAACAAGCACAATTTTGGACATCAGAGATTGTGTGAAGTCCATTATGTGCTCCTTTCTTTAGTTTGATTTTCTGATATTTAAAATTTAAAACCCTAAATGATAATGGCTTTTGTTTCTAATTTTTTTCAAAATTTGGGATGGACACATAAATCTGAGACAAAACAACAACAATAATAATAGATGCTTGCCGAATAACGAATGAACATTCTTTTTATCTTTTTAATTTCAGAGAAAAGAAAATAGTGATTGTTGACAATCAAAATAATATATGAATTTATATTTGTCAAGATATTTGATGGCGATATGAATTTTATTCTCACAACAAGTTTTTAGATATCCCTGTAAAACAGGGTTTCTTTAAAAATTATAATAATCAAGGTTGAAGTTGCAAAATTTAAAAATTTTCAGCGTTGAGGATTTATAATAATATTTCACCAGAGTTTATTAAGTTCACACTTTATCATTAATTCCATATAACGATGCAGGATATTTTAACAGTACCCTTCTCTACCATCTTATGCTGAAACAAGTAAGCCAATCTTCCCGTACTTTTGGGGCAGGTTGACAATTAAAATAGGGTCATTTATTATTTGCTTATAGTTTGGCATTAAAATTATAATATTTTTCCAAACGCAATAGCCTCTCAAAAATGGAGACCAATAGAATGAATGCTCAAAGAAGCTCGTCAGGAATAAGAGTATGCTATTTTATTTTTACACTAATTTTTATCGCGGGATTGATGCTTTTAAGCTGCCAGCAAAATGAAAGCATTTCCGATACAGAATTTCCCGTATTAACCGGTCCTTACCTGGGTCAGACGACACCGGGAGATGAACCGGTTTTATTTGCTCCTGGGATTGTTTCCACCGCCATGTATACCCGGGATCTCACCATGACCCCGGACGGACAGGAGATCTTCTTCTGCGTCAGCGCCTACGGATTTAACTGGATATTCCATACCAAGCAAGAGAATGGTGTTTGGACTGAACCTAAACCGGCTTCATTTATCCAAAATCCGGAATATATGTATTATGAGCCACATGTTACCCCGGATGGCAATCGCCTGCTCTTCCTTTCCACAATGCCAAAAGCTCCCGGCGAACCGGAAAACGAGGATATCTGGGTGGTGGACCGCACGGAATCCGGTTGGGGAAATCCCTATAATCTGGGGGCACCGGTGAACAGTGAAAATCGCGAGTTCTACCCCTCGGTCACGCGGGATGGGACGCTCTATTTTACCCGACAGGAAAAAGACAGTCGTGTCGGTTATATCTACCGCTCTTATCTGGTTAACGGAAAATACAGTGAACCAGAAAAATTGCCGGAACAGGTAAACTGTGGCACCAACCGTTTCAATGCCTATATTCAGCCCGATGAAAAGTATATAATTGTCCCGGCGATTGGTGTAGAGGATTCCTATGGCGGTACAGATTATTATGTGGTCTTCCGGAATCAGAACGACGAATGGAGCGAGCCAATTAACCTGGGAGAAAAAATCAACACCGAAAGTGGCAGAGAGTTTTCCGCCTCCTTATCCCCGGATGGTAAATATTTTTTCTTTATGAGCTCCCGTTTGAATCCGGACTTGGAAAAGAATTTAATGGGTACGCCCATTACAAAACTGGCCCATTTTTATGGACAACCACAAAATGGAAATGCGGATATCTACTGGGTAAGGGCTGATTTCATTAAAAAACTTCGGCCGGAAGATTTTTAATATATTTGTAACGTGTGATTGTTAGAAACCACGTTTAAAACAAACTGTCCAGAAATCCGGCTTTGATGTTCATAAGTCTATTTTCTTTTGATTAACTTTGTTAAGAGCATGATTTTTTTCTGTTTATTATAGCTTGGGAAAGAATAAAATTCATCATTTCCCAGGCCTGTTCCCACAACTGCTCCTATTACTCCTCCAAAGATGATCCCAATTCCGGTTCCCCACATAATTTCAAAAGGTTCGGCCAATCCTGAGAACGGAGCATTATTATTATGCCTCTTCTTGGATATCTCATTGCCTATAATTCCACCGGCT
This sequence comes from uncultured Calditrichaceae bacterium, assembly GCA_964617285.1. Lineage (GTDB taxonomy): Bacteria > Calditrichota > Calditrichia > RBG-13-44-9 > RBG-13-44-9 > CAYVKM01. Next base: position 13,200 of record CAZTXJ010000084.1, read on the forward strand.
ATTACCCCAAAAACAATCCCGAGACCTGTATGGGATTGTTTCTCACGCCGCAGATATTTAATAGAGTCGATTGGTATACTGCCGGAATTACCATAAGCCCTTACCCAAAGTGTGTCGTTTTCTAATTTGAATAATAATACCTTACTGTACGGTACCCCGGAAAGAGTTACAACATCCCAAAGCTCTTCTTGTCCATAAATATTCGTCGTGAAAATAATAGAAAAAACAAGGAAGTATAGATTTTTCATAACACTCCTAATTCTATGATTGAGCTCTTACTCAAAAACGTTTTTACCTGCCATACCCTACAGCAAAATTGACACCGAACATCATTCTATTTATAAATGACCTATAATAAGGATATAAGTGATTGTTCAAATAAGTTTAAAGTGTATGTTTTTTTATACAGATTTCTATTTAAGTAGACAGTTGGTTTTAGAAATTATTCAAATAAAAGACCGAAAAAGACACGAACTCATTTGGGTGACAATATTATATAAATGTCCAAATTTCCAGGTTGAAAAATTTGATTTTATTGTATCTGTACATTAATTTATTACAGAAGAAACAATATGTATCGGAGGATTTTATATGAAACTTACCAGTACAGCCTTCAGCGAGGGAGGTATGATAC
>CAZTXJ010000085.1:0-5905 GCA_964617285.1 uncultured Calditrichaceae bacterium
CAATCACGTTGCCCTGGATCAATGGAGCATCGTGATACTCCAGCCAAATCCCCCGCCGTACACCACTGAAAGTGTTGTTCAGGATCTGGGTGCCCGTAGATAAATTACTTGTGTTTACTCCAGAAAAGAGTATTCCGGGACCCCCATTGTTAAACGTATTGGATTCGATGAGTAGATTGTCTGAGGTTGTGGTTGTTGGATCGCACCATATATGGGCAGCTGTATTCGAAGTTGATGTGGTCGAAATGCTGTTAAACTCACAATTCAAGATGCTGATATTATCGGAGTTGTCATTTATCAAAAACATTCTGCAATAGGTAGCGGAACCCAAAGAAGTAAAAGTTAGATTTTGAAAGGTAATGTAATCGGTACCGGTTAATCTGACAATGTAATTTGAACCAGAAACTTGTATAAATTGTATAATTACATCTGCAGCGTTTCCAGTTTGGGACTGAAAAGTGATGGTATTCGATGCGCTGACTCCATTTATAATGCCAATTTCAAATTGTTCATCATACGTTCCCGATAGAATATTAAATATTACTGCATTACTTACTCCCTGTGTGTTTAAATCCGTTACTGCCGCGGTGATGGTAGTGTAATTACCACCAGAACCGATGGTATAAGTCCCCGATAGCTGAGCATTTATATTTGTCCAGAGACCCAAAGCAAATCCTAAAACGAAAATAAATTTCAAGCTATCTATAAACCGCCTGAATACTTTAAAAAAATAAGACATCATTTGCCTCCTGATTTATTGTTAAAAAAGAGATTGGTAGAACAAAGAATAGAAAATTAGCGAATATATGGAAGTACTGTAACTAAAATGTGGTCGACGTAGATTTCGAATTATGTAAATTTCATTTTAAAAAGAATAATAAAGGGATATTAATATGCTATGACCGATATCAATTTTTTAAAATTTTTTATTTATTATTTTTACAGGGGGACAATAAAAAAGGCGGTTTAAAACCGCCTTTTCGCTGGTAAGGTAGGGTTATTTTAAATTACTCGGTTTCCAGTAACTCATAGCTATATTCCACCGGGATATTGGCACTTCGGATCATGGCCGAGATTGAGCAATACTTATTCTGGGAGAGATCAATCGATTTTTCAATTTTTTCCTTCTCCGCCTCCAGATCCTGACCCCAAAGAATGTATTTTAGATAAATTTTAGTATAGACCTTGGGGTGCTCATCTGCCCTTTCCGAATCCACGTGAATTTCAAATTTGTCGTATTTAACTCTCATTTTTTTGAGCAGGGAGGCAACATCCGCACCGGTGCAACCGGCCAGACTGATCAGAAATAGCTCCATTGGCCGGGAAGCTGCTTCCGAACCGCCGAATGTCTCCGGACCGTCCATGGCCACCCAGTGTTTGGACTTGGCGCGTCCCAGAAAGGTTAATCCTTCGACATTTTTAACTACGATATCACTCATTTTCAACTTCCTTTTCTATTATAAAAGTTCAGAAAGATTTTGCTCAAAAAATTCAATCGGTTTATAGCCGACTTTTTTTGTCACGACCTGGCCTTCTTTGTTGATCAGAAAAGTAGTGGGAATTGCATTAATTCCTCCGTATGCGGATACAATCTGGTTGTTTCCCAGAACAATCGGGTAGTCAATATTGTATTGTTCCATAAAAGGTCGCACCGGTTTCCAGCCATCCTGATCCAAAGAAACACCGATAATTTGTAAACCCCGGTCTTTGTACTTGTCATACAATTTAACATATCCGGGAATCTCCATCCGGCATGGACCACACCAGGTAGCCCAGAAGTCCAGAATGACCACTTTACCCTTATAGTCGCTCAATTTAATTGTGTTGCCTTTGCTATCCACCAGGCTAAAATCGGGGGCGGTAGCATAATTGGCTGAAGATTGCATCGCCGGCGCTTTCTGACTGGTTACCGGCTGCGGGGTCCGGGCGTTATCTTTGTCCGAGTTGGAGCAAGACTGAACAGAAAACCCAGCACCAACAAGCACAATGAGTACAAAAGCAAAAAACTTTTTCATAAATCCTCCAGTAAAATCTCTCTCTTTATTAATACTGTTTAATTATCCGGGTACATATTTTTGTATGCATCTAAAACCCGCTGGACAAAATGGGGTTCCGGAAGGGCCCCTTCGATGGCAGATTTTTCGCCGATCATGGTTCTCGGTACGCCCTGGACATTATAGCGCAGGGAAAGATGCGGAAATTCTGTGGCTTCCACCATGTCTGCCGTGATATTCTCATTCAGCATGGCCAGTTTGTGGGCCATTAATACCGCACTGGGACAATATGGACAGGTAGGTGTGACGAATACCTGCAATCGCAGGGGTTGGGTTATTTTTTCGATTTGTTTTAACGTTTCTTCGGAAACGCTTGGTTTGCCATCCGCAACCTGCTGAATATCTTCCAGCAGAGAACTAAATTCATAACCGGACGGGATGCCATAGTAGCGAATACCATAATCCTTATCTTCGCTGCTGACAACTGTGGCGGGAATTTTATCTATTTTATATTTTTCTACCTGCTCCTTGTCCGTAACAAAGTTATACACTTCCAGTTCAATTTTTCCTTCTCCCAGTTCTACCAGTTCTTGCATAAGCTGATGAGTTTCCCGGCAATACTGGCACTCAAGTTCCTGGGTAAAGTAAACTAATTTTACTTTATTGGCTAATTTGCTTAAAATTTCTTTGACTTGTTTGGCGTCTTCGCCCACGATAAACGGCATTGTATCTTCCTCCGAAATAGTTTCGTTTTATGATAATATTACTTACGCCTAAATAGATGCAGCTGCTCAGGGTAAAGTTACAGGAGGAATATTTTTTAAAGTGATGCCATCGTTCGGAGCGACGGCATCGCAATTTCTCAGGTTTGAATGACGCCCGGATTGAATTTGGGCATGCTTGGATTGTTTTCGGCCATGCGAATTCCGGTGGATACAATGGAACGGATTTCCAGGGGATCGACGATTCCATCCACCCAGAGCCGGGCCGCGGCATAAACCGGATCCATTTGTTCTTTATATCGATCCTCGATTTCCTTCAACAAAGCCTGTTTTTCATCCTCGGTTATCTCCCTTCCCGATTTCTTTAGCTGGGAAAGTCGAATAGAAAGCAGGGTATTACTGGCCTGTTGCCCACCCATCACAGCAATATTGGCAGAGGGGAGGGCAAAGATAAGTCTGGGATCGTAGGCCTTGCCACACATGGCATAATTGCCGGCGCCAAAACTATTTCCGACAATAAAGGTGAATTTTGGAACTACCGAGTTTGCCACCGCATTGACCAGTTTTGCCCCATCTTTCAGGATACCGCCATGTTCTGCTTTTTTCCCCACCATGAATCCGGTGACGTCCTGAAGGAAAAGCAGCGGTATACGTTTCTGATTGCAGTTCAGAATAAAGCGGGCGGCCTTGTCCGCGCTGTCCGAATAAATAACACCACCGATTTGCATTTCCCCCTGCTTGCTTTTTACCACCAGCCGTTGATTAGCGACAACGCCGATGGCATATCCGTCTAGCCGGCCATAGCCGGTGACGATGGTTTTGCCATATCCGGTCTTATATTCATCCAGTTCGCTGTTATCCAGAATCCGGGCCAATATCTGATGCATATCATAAGGTCGTGAACGGTCTGCCGGAATTATGCCATAAATTTCTTCCTGATCAAAAGCAGGAGCGGCCGGTTTAATCCGGTCGAATGATATTCCGGGAAATTTGCCAAATTTGTCCACCAGGTTTCGAACCATTTTTAATGCTTCCACTTCATTCTCTACTTTATAATCGGTTACCCCGCTGATTTCGCTGTGCACCACTGCGCCACCCAGATCCTGATTATCTATTTCTTCGCCGATTGCCGCTTTTACCAGATGAGCTCCGGCCAAAAAAACGGTGCCATTCCCCTCGACAATTAAAGCCTCATCGCTCATGATGGGGAGATAGGCGCCGCCGGCCACGCAGTTTCCCAGAATGGCTGCAATTTGGGGGATACCCATGGAAGACATGACGGCGTTGTTTCGGAATATGCGACCAAAATGTTCTTTATCCGGGAAGAGATCCTCCTGCAACGGTAAAAAAATGCCGGCAGAATCCACCAGATAGACAATGGGCAGATGGTTTTCCATGGAAATTTCCTGGGCGCGCAGATTTTTTTTACAGGTGATGGGAAACCAGGCACCCGCTTTTACGGTAGGATCGTTGACTACGATTACTGTGTCCCTGCCATGAATCTGGCCAATACCGAAAATAGTACCGGAAGAAGGGGCACCGCCATATTCTTCGTACATGCCATATGCAGTGAGTTTGCCGATCTCGATGAATTTTGATCCCTTATCGATTAAATTTTTTATCCGTTCCCGTACCGGAAATTTGCCCTGTTCTTTGATCTTCTTCAGGTATTTTTCACCGCCGCCCTTCTCAACCTCTTTGTTAACTGCTTTCAAATTGTCCAGCAGTTTCTGGTAAACATCATAATTATTTTGATACTGGTCGTTTTTTTGGATATCCGATCCAATCTTTGCCATTTTAGCTCCTGTGGTTTACACAGTTTTGGTTTGTTGCAATAATTCCCGGGCAATAACCAGCCGGAGTATTTCCGAAGTTCCTTCGCCGATGGTACCGAGTTTTGCATCCCGGTAAAATTTTTCCACCGGATATTCTTTGATAAAACCGTAGCCACCGTAGATCTGCACGGCTTCGTTGGCAACCCGTACTGCCACTTCACTGGCATACAGTTTGGCCATTGCTGATTCCAGATTGAGGGGCAGATTCTGATCCTTAAGCCAGGCTGAACGGAGGATTAGTAACCGGGCGGCATCAATCTCCATCGCCATGTCGGCCAGTTTGAATTTGGTTGCCTGAAAATCCGAAACCCGTTTGCCAAAAGCTTCCCGCTCCTGGGCGTATTTCAACGCATTCTCATACGCGCCGCGCGCGATACCCACACACATAGAACCGATGCTAACCCGGCCGCCATCCAGGATAGACATGGCCTGATGAAATCCCTCGCCTTCCTTACCCAGTAAGTTTTCTTCCGGTATTTCACAATTGTCAAAAAAGAGTTCGGCGGTATCGCTGGCCCGCATGCCCAGTTTATTCAGATTTTTCCCAATCCGGAATCCGGGTGTGCCCTTTTCCACAATAAAGGCAGATATACCGCGAGCTCCCTGCTCCGGATTGGTAATGGCCATCACGATGGTATAGTCCGAATAGTTTGGATTGGTGATGAATGTTTTGGAACCATTCATGATCCACTTATTCCCTTTATGGACCGCTGTTGTTTTTAAAGCTTTTGCATCACTGCCGGAACCGGGTTCGGTAAGTGCCCAGGCAGAGAGCGTCTCCCCGTTCATTGAACGCGGGATAAACTTTTTTTTCTGCTCTTCTGAGCCAAAGGTAAAAAGGTGCAGCGCCCCGAGCGAATTATGGGCAGCCACGATTAATCCGACTGACGGATCCACCGCGGACAATTCTTCGATTATAAGGGCATACTCAACATATCCCATGTTCGCCCCACCGTAACTTTCAGGATAAATGACACCCAGCAGTCCGAGCTCGCCCAGTTTTTTAATAATTTGTTCCGGAAACTCCTTTGCCTCGTCATAGGTCATGATATGTGGGGCAATTTCCTTCTGGGCAAAATCCCGGACCATATTGCGAATCGCGATTTGTTCTTCAGTGAGCTGAAAGTCCATCGAGCACTCCTTCTATTTGAAATAAATATTTACCAGTTGCAACGTGTTTACTTTATCTTGGTTCATTAATAATATTTAATTTTACCAAATGCACCTGTGAATAAAATTGCATCAGTCACCAATTGCAAATTATAAATTTAAACCAGATCCTTTTTTGACATGAGTTTCAGATTAAAGAATAAAAATATCCCCAGTTGAATCAGCGCCAATACCAGAAAAACAG
>CAZTXJ010000085.1:6005-11191 GCA_964617285.1 uncultured Calditrichaceae bacterium
TGCAGCGAATGGCCCTTTTCCAGAAAGAAAATGGACGGAACGCTCACCATGGTCAGGAGAATGCCAAACACGCCAAAAACCGTCCATACCATATCTTCCGGTTTGCTGGTATAGAGGAATCCCGAAAAAATAATATTGAAAAGAATTATCAGAATCAGTTCCCGAAGGTAGCGATGGCTGCGCAGGTAGTTTTTCAGATAAAAGGAAATGTAGGCTTTTATCATGCGGTTACTCTTCTCATTTAATCCGGATGAGGCATGATTTATTCCGGCGACATCACTGATAAAACAAACGCAAAGATAAAATATAGGATTCAACACAATCCATAAAAAGTTCAAATAATAATTTGGTGGCTTATACTTTGAGTATTGTCTTAGATTGTTTAAAATTGCAAACGCTAAAGAATTCGGGGATAGATCAATATGAAGGAAAAAATCAGAATTGCTTCCGGCCAGGGTTTCTGGGGAGACCGGGTTGATGCACCCATTGACCAGGTTCGAAAGGGTCCCATTGATTATCTGGTAATGGATTACCTGGCTGAAGTGACCATGTCCATAATGCAGAAACAGAAAATGCGCGATCTCAACCAGGGATATGCCAGGGATATTATCCCATTGATGAAGCAGATTCTTCCCGATCTGATGGAAAAAAATGTTAAGGTGATTACCAATGCCGGGGGAGTTAATCCCTTTGCCTGCCGGAATGCCCTGTTCGAAATAGCGGAAAAAATGGGAATAAAGGGATTAAAAATTGGGGTGGTATATGGAGATAATATTATAGAGAAGATCGATGAATTCCTGGAAACAGGGACCCTGCTCAAACACATGGAAAGTGGTGAAAAATTATCCGAGGTGCGGGATCGACTTTATAGTGCCAATGTTTACTTCGGCGCCGGGCCGGTTGTGGAAGCGCTTCAGCAGGGTGCTCAGATTATTATCACCGGCCGGGTGACTGATACCGGCTTAACCCTGGCACCGATGATTCATGAATTTGGCTGGAAATTCGATGAATATGACAAACTGGCCGCCGGAATAATTGCCGGCCATATTATTGAATGCGGTGCGCAGGTAACCGGAGGGAATTTTTTGGCCGGCTGGAAAGAAGTACCGGATATGGCCCGCATCGGTTTCCCGATTATAGAAGCCTTTCCCGATGGCAATTTTTGTGTGACCAAACATGAAAATACCGGCGGACTGGTGGATTTAAGAACGGTGAAGGAGCAATTGCTTTACGAACTTGGTGATCCCACGGATTATATTACCCCGGATGTCGTGGCGGATTTTACTTCTATTCGGTTGAGCCAGGAGGGTAAAAATAAAGTGCGGGTGTCTTCGGTTAAGGGAAAACCGGCGACGGATTGTTACAAAGTATCGATTTCCTATTCGGATGGCTGGACCTGCATCGGCCGATTGACCTATGCCTGGCCGGAAGCGCTTGAGAAAGCACAAAAGGCAGATGAGGTTATACGCCAGCGCGTTCAGGATCTGGGTCTGGAGTTCGAGGAAATATTTACCGAGTACCTGGGGATCAACGGTTGTCATGGACCACTTTCCCATCCGGTGAAGGATCCCAATGAAGTGATTTTAGAGATCGGTGTTCGGGGATCAAACTATAAGCATCTGGAACAGTTCAGCCGGGAGATGATACCGCTGGTGTTGTGTGGGCCGCCCACCGTTACCGGCTTCGCTGCCGGTCGCCCGCGTCCCAAGGAAGTGGTCGCCTTCTGGCCGGCCCTGATGCGAAAAGATCTGGTGACGCCTCAGGTGGATGTGAAAAGTATATAGAGAGTTGATCAAAACTGATGAGATAAAATAGCAGGATTAGATATGAAAATTAAATTATTGGAACTGGCCCATGCCCGGTCCGGGGACAAGGGCGATACGGCTAATGTGGGAATTATTGCCTATAAACCGGAGTATTATCCATTTCTGAAAGAAGTATTGACTCCGGAGCGAGTTAAAAAACATTTTGAGGGGATTTGCTATGGAAAGGTGGAGCGCTTTGAGCTCCCCAATCTGGATGCCCTTAATTTTCTACTGCATCAGGCGCTGGGCGGGGGAGGAACTCAAACTCTGCGGCATGATGCCCAGGGGAAAACGTTTTCTACCGCATTATTGAGAATGGAAGTGGATGTCCCGGAAGATCTGGCCCGGAAATGGGGGTTTCATAAATCCTGATTTTTTAATACAAAACACATTATACGAACTATGATGAAATTGAATTGACCGTTTTATTTAAAATGAAACTTCTGAAAAATGTGAAATTAGGAGGAATGTCATTCCGAATTTATTTCGGAATCCCTTATTTTAAAGACTCTGAACTAAATTCAGAGTGACAATTTTTAACATACAATTGTTTTTCAGGAGTTTTAAACAAGATCATTATTTTCAGGGAATCTTCACATTAATGATTTTGTGGTATTGGTATTTACCACTTGATAAGTTAAAAAATTCTATCCCCACTCTAGTCCTCATCATAAATATTAAGCTTGGCCGCCGGATATTTCATTTTTATCTTTTCTGCAAGACAATTTGAGATTTGGAAATGATATGGCAAACAAATTCAGATTTCCCTGGTATGGATATCTTGGGCTGTTCATTCTGATTCTGGCAGAAGCAGGTCTATTTCTGGAGTTATGGTTCTTCCAAATATTCATGACCCCGGTCTGCTGGACCGGTCTCATTCTGTTTCTGGATGCCCTCAATTTTCGCCTGGCTGGAAATTCTCTGATTATTTCCCGGCGCAGGGAATTCTGGTGGATGCTGGTCTGGTCCATCGCCCTGTGGTACTTTTTCGAATTCTACAACCTGTTTATCCACAACTGGCATTACGTGGGCTTGCCCGAAACCAAATGGATCAGATATTTCGGTTATTTCTGGTCCTTTGCCACCATTTGGCCCGGGGTCTATGAAATATATGAACTGGTCAAAAATCTGAAGATATTTTCTTCAGTTCAGATCAAACCGGCAAAGATATCCGGCAGAATCCTCCGATTAAGTTTTGTTATCGGGCTTCTATTCATGATGAGCCCCTTTCTGGTCGATCAGAAAGTTGCCGCTTATCTGGCTGCCCCGGTCTGGATTGGTATGGTTTTGCTTCTGGATCCGTTGAATTATTCCTGGGGACGGGAATCTTTGTGGCGGGATTGGCAGCAGGGCAGTGCCAGCCGGCTCCTGCAACTTTTCCTCACCGGTATTGTGGCCGGTTTTCTGTGGGAGTTCTGGAATTTCTGGGCCACTGCCAAATGGATTTACACAGTACCCATACTGGGTGATATTAAAATATTTGAAATGCCGGTGATCGGATATTTCGGCTTTCCGGCATTTGCGGTGGAAGTATTTGTAATGTGGGAAACGGTCCGGTTTGTGATGCGGTTCAAATAAAAAAGCCTCCCCGGAAATCCGGAGAGGCTTTTGTTATATTCAAAAATTTCAGGTCTAATTATTTGGAGTTGGTTCTTCCGGAGGTGGGGGGACGTCTTCCACGGTTATGTTTACTGTTCTCTGTGCACTGGCACCGCCCGGATCTTTTACCACAAAGGTAACCTGATATGATCCCTGCTGATCGTCCCGCGGTACCCAGCTGAATTTCCCGGTTGAACCGCTAAAGCTTGCGCCGGCCGGCAGACCATTGGCAGTCACACTTAGTTTGCCCTGGTCCTCCGCATCCGGATCGCTGGTTTTCACCTCAAACGAAACCTCATCGCCTTCTTTCACGCTCTTATTGCCGATATCGTCCATTTCCGGCGGCTGATTGGTATTCTTTACATTGATCTTAACGTCGGTCTGAGCTGTGGCATCGGATCCGTCCTTTACGATATAGGTGACCAGGTAATCACCAGCCTGATCATAGCGTGGCGTCCAGGTTAAGGTACGGGTACCACCGTTAAAATTCGCTCCGGAGGGCAGTCCTTCCACCTGGTAAGATAACTTACCGGCATCTTCCTGATCCGGATCGTTGGCCGGGGGTAAAACCGTGGTAAAAGTTTCCCCTTCGCTGGTGGTGAAGTTTTCCACTGCGGGAAGCACTGGCGCCCGGTTCACATTATCAACCTTAATAGTAAAGGTGGTTTGCGCGATAAGTCCGGCCACATCATTCACCAGATAAGTCAACGTATAATTTCCAGCCTGGTCGTAGGTTGGTTTCCAGGTAAGGGTCCTGGCAGCGGCATCAAAACTTGCCCCGGCCGGCAGATTCTGTAAGACGTAGGTCAGCTTACCCGCATCTTCCTGATCCGGATCGCTGCCTTCCGGAAGCGTGGTGCTAAATACATCATCTTCTGCAGTTTCCATATCAGCCACATCCGGTGCCACCGGCGGACGGTTCACATTTTCAATCTGGATTGTAACAGCTCCGTCAGCAGTTGCGCCAAAACTGTCCGTCACAATATAATTTACGGTATAAGAACCACTCTGATCAAAGGTGGGTAGCCATTTTATTTCACCGGTACTGGAATTGAGCTCTGCGCCTTCCGGCAACCCGCTGGCAGTTACAGTCAGTTTACCCTGGTCTTCCTTGTCGGGATCGCTGTACACCAACCGGATGACCAGTGTTGCATTTTCCTTTCCGGTTACCTGGGGCAGGGCTTCAATGACCGGCGCACGGTTCACATTGGTAACTGTGATCCGGATATTCTGATCGGCAGTCGTTCCCGCAGAATCGATCACCTGGGCCGCCAGGTCATATTCTCCGCTCTGGTCGTAGTCCGGCGTCCAGGTAAATTCCCCGGAGACACCGTTGATCAGTGCACCTGCCGGCAGATTGGATATCCGGTAGCGAAGTTTTCCGTTATCTTCCCGGTCCGGATCGCTGCCTTTGAGGGTAAAGGAGATCAACTGGTTTTCCGCCGAAGTAATCGGACTCACCGGTTCCAACTGCGGTGGACGATTCACATGATTCACCCGAATGGTTATAGGAATCTCGGCGTTCAGACCCTGAGGATCGGCAACTGTGAAAGTCACATTGGGATAAATCCCGGATTGTTCGTAAGTGGGCGTCCAGCTGAAAGTCCGGCTGTTGGCATCGAATGTCGCCCCGGTAGGCAGGTTGGTGGCGGTGTATTTCAGCAAACCCGCGTCCTCTTTATCCGGATCGCTTCCGGTGATGGTGAAGGTAAGCAGCTTGTTTTCGTCCACAGTCTGGTTGGCAATAGGCTCGAGCACCGGTGGCCGGTTCACATGATTCAC
>CAZTXJ010000085.1:11291-13705 GCA_964617285.1 uncultured Calditrichaceae bacterium
ATGGTTTTTTGGTCGCTTAATCCCTGGGGATCTTTAACCATAAAGACAATGCCGGAATAGACCCCGGATTGTTCATAAGTGGGAGTCCAGGAGAAAACCAGGGAATCTGCATTGAATGTGGCGCCAACCGGAAGGTTCTGGGCAGTATAGACTAATTTGCCGGCATCTTCCTTATCCGGATCCGAACCGGAAATAGAGAATTTTAGCAGTTTGTTCTCGTCCACCACCTGATCCGGAACATTGGCCAGTACCGGCGGCCGGTTCACATGATTCACCTGAATCTGGAAAAAGGCTGTATCGGACAGCGCTCCGGCTTTCATCACTGCGCCAATATTCGGGTATGAACCGGACTGATCGTATGATGGCGTCCAATTGAAGGTTCGGCTGGCCGGATCGAATGTGGCCCCGGCCGGTAGATTGAACATGGAAAATTGGATCTTTGACTGATCTTCCTTATCCGGCTCTTCACCGCTGAGTTGTATTGAAAGCGGCTGGTTTTCATCAACTGTTTTATCTGAAACCGAAGCAATAACCGGCGGCCGGTCCACATGCAGTACGGTAATGGTCACCGCCTCGCGGTCGCTCCCGCCGGATCCGTCATCCAGCACAAAATCGACAATGTACTTTCCTGACTGGTCAAAAGTGGGCTTCCAGGTAAATGTCCGGGTGGCCGGGTTAAACGCGGCACCCTCAGGCATGTTCTCGGCCCGGTAGGTCAGTTTGCCCTGATCTTCCTTATCCGGGTCGCTCCCCTCCGGCACCACAATGGTAAGGGTAGAGTCTTCCGGGATCTCTGCATTGGCGATAGCAGGCAATTCCGGCATCCGGTTTACATGATTTACGGTAATATCGATGGTTTTCGAATCGCTCAGCTTACTGCCGGTTTTTTCGATAACGGTAAAGGTTATATCGCGATAAACCCCGGACTGATCAAAAGTAGGCTTCCAGGTCAGCAATCCGGTAGCGGTATTGAATTCAGCACCCTGGGGTAAATTTTTTACCTCGTAGTAAATCTGATCGCCATCGGCATCACTGCCCATCAACTGCAGGGCATAAGTGCTGTCTTCATCGATAATCTGATCGGCAATCGGCTGCAAAACCGGCTTGTTATTGTGACGCAAAATTTCGGTTTTGGTATCGGTCGAAATAAAAACGTACACATCTTCCTTGTAGGAAGCATAGGTTTCGCTGTCCGATATGTACTGGGCTTCCAGGGTTGGATTAGCCGGATCTTTGACACCTACAATCAGCAATCCCAATTCCCGGTTGGAGAGATAAGCATAGTTTCCGCTTTTATAGACAAAACGCGAAAATCCGGGTGTGGTATAACGACCGACTTCTTTGGGAAGCCGGGGAGAGGAGATATCCAGAATAAGCAGTCCACCCGGTCCGTCGGCCAGGTAAGCCAGGGAACCTTCGATCTGCAGTTGCAGGGCCTGGTATCCGGTTTTATACTGGGTCAGTTTTACCAGATTGGTGGGATTGGTAGCATCGTAGATAATCAGACCTCCCTGTTTGGCGGCTACATAAAGCAGGTTATCCTTGAACAGGATACTCCACACCCAGTTATCCGGGATTTCCAGCGAAAGGGTGCGTACATCGTTCAGATCGGAAATATCCATCACGCAAAAACCTTCGCTGCCCATCGCCACATACATATAAGGATAATTGATATTTACCCAGTACGCATCCCCCGGGGTCTTTATCCGGGCGATCTCCGCCGGACGGCTGGGATTGGTAATATCGAAAACGATTACCCCTTCGGTTTTGTTGGCAGCATACAGCCTGTTGTCGTGTAGTGCCACATGATAGACCATATCGTTGGTTCGCAGCATGCTCAGTCTCTTTGGCGCTTCGATAGTGCTCACATCGAAAATCTGGACACCGGTCCAGAAATTGACCGCAAACAGCAGCCCGTCCCGGTAGGTGACAAAGCGTTCGCCGTCTTTCACCGGAATGTCCCCGGTGACCACGTTAGGCGGCGCCATGGTGGTAATGAGCTCTGCAGTTGCCCGCTGGCCGTATAACATTCCGGTGGTTGGAATGAAAACGAGGTATAATAGAGTCAGCATCAAAGTGGTTACAGAAGATTTCATAGGGGGTCCCCTAAATTTTTTCTCAAATTAAACAGGAAAATGATTCATCAATATATCAAAACCCACTGAAAAAATCAAGAAAGTCCAAACCTTTCTGTTTGGTGTCCGGTGATAAGTCTATAGTGAATTTCAGTTAACTCCTTTAGAGATAAGCTGGCCGGGTTTTGATCAAAAGGTCCGGGACAGGTAACCGAAAAATACCTGTTTAATAATTTGATGACTGGAAATTCTTCACCCATCAGCACCCTGCCTGTAAAAAGACCTTTCCTTTGCTACAAATTGATACACATTATCGGTTGCCGCAACCGAATAATTAGG
>CAZTXJ010000086.1:0-13685 GCA_964617285.1 uncultured Calditrichaceae bacterium
CGCTGGAAATTCCTTGGGACGCTTTTCGCCGCTGCATCAGTTGGACTGGTCATTATGCTCCTCAACGATGTCTATGGATTTGTGGGTGAAGGTGCCCTCGTCGCTCCCCAGGCAAACGCCATGGCCGCTGTTATCAAACCACTGATGAGTAACCAGCCGGCACCCTGGATATTTTATATTGCCGGGGCCCTTTTTGCCCTAACCCTGGAGATGATCAGTGTACCGCCGCTCGCTTTCGCCCTGGGCATGTATATTCCACTGGAACTCAATACACCCATCCTTCTAGGTGGACTAATTGCCCATCTGGTCGCCAAAAGTTCTTCAGATGAATCGATCAGCAATGCCCGAAGGGAACGTGGTACTCTTATCGCCTCCGGTTTTATTGCCGGTGGCGCAATTATGGGTGTGGTAAGCGCCGGCCTGAAATATTTCAAATTCAACTATACCGATTTTGGATGGATCTGGCCGGAAAGCCATGGAGCGGAATTCCTCTCCCTGGGTATGTTTATCGTTATCTTTTTCTACCTCTATCTGAATTCTAAACGAATTGAGAAATAAGGTTTGTCGATCATAAAAAAGCCTGCTTTAATCAGCAGGCTTTTTTTATCACCGGATTCATCTAATAAATTACTAGACCGTCATTCCGTCCCGCAGCTGCCATGAAAAGTTGCCACTTTGTGACGGGGCTGAATCTTATTAAGATTTATGACTTATAGAATTAATTACTAGATCCCGGATCACCTGCCTGCTGCAGGCAGGAGTCCGGGATGACGCATTTACTCTGAACTTATTACAGAGAATGAATTTTTGAGAAGTTTTAAAAAGTCATTCCGAATTTATTTCGGAATCTCTCTTTTAATATCCCAAAATTATTTAAAACATAAATTACAATAATCCCCATCTTTTTCGGAAAAACCATTCCAGACTTAACAGAACGGTAAGAATAACCAGCCACCACAGATGATTCCAGAGATCGGTTTCTTTGGAAATAAACTCATTACGGGACTTTAAATTGGTGTGCTTCAATTCTCCGGGAAGATCTTTTATCCGGATAAAATTGCCCCCTGTTTTTTGGGCAATCTGCTGTAAAAGATTATAATTGGCAGCGGTTTGCTGCATCTCCAGCGCGAGCGCTTCAACCAGAAACTTGCCTGTGCTGGTGCTGATCGGCTGATTGTTCCTGGTGGCACTGATCTCATAATTATATAATCCGGGAGACAAGCCGGTCGTCTGATAATTATAAATTCCATCGGTATAGGACATCTGGTCTGATAAGCTAAAACTGCTGTCCCCGGTAAGGGTAATTTTCACCTCGGCATCTTTGACCGGTTCATAAAATTCGTCCAGGACTTTCCCGGAAAAATTGATCATTTCGCCCACATGAAATACCTGCGATTTCGGTTTGATCTGAATTCTTTCTATATCCTCCCGGTTGACCAGCCAGCGAACTGCATTTTCCATAAACATTTTAAAGAAGGATTGTTTATCCGGATTATCCTGCAACTGGAAGTACCAGGCATTGAAATCCGTGGCAGCAAACAAAAGCGTCTTAATATCTCTCCGGCGACTGACCAGTAGCAACGGTGGATTATTTGAAGCAGATCCAATAGACTCTTCCACTAATACCTGGGCGCCATTGCTAAGCTTTAAACCCCTCCCCAAACCATTGACCGGCGGAAGATCGCTCCATAAGGAAAGCAGTCTATCCGGATTGTCATCAAGCCGGGTTACCGGATGCAGGCGCCCACCCGCGCTGAGTTTGGCCATGGTATTATTGTCTTCGATGAGTGCAGAATTCAGTTGTATCGGTAAAATATCTTTGAGCGGGGCTAAACGGGGAAGCTGGGTATTCCTGCTTAAAAAGAAAAAAATTGGGGTATTTCTTTTCAGGGAAGACTGCAGCAGATTCTGTAAAAAGCCCCCCTGACTATTTCTGGTTGGATAATCCAAAAAGATGAAAACGTCGAACGAATCGGGTTGTACCTTGGAATTTTGTTCATAGAATGATCCGTTGGCTGTCTCAGTCAAGGTAACCAGATCAATGGTCGGGATTTGCCGCAATACCACATTCAGCATTCGCTGATCAAAGGACGGGCGCCCGCTCAGCAGAAGGACTTTCTGCCGGCTTTTTAGGACCTTCAGCAGAAATGAAGACACATTATTCTCGGGAGAAATTTCATCCTTGAACTTATCCAATGAAACGGAATAGCGAAGATCGCCGGTCCGGGCAGGTTTAAACTTAAATGTTACCGCTTTTTCAAAACCGGAGGGGGGTAAATCGATGGTCCGGGCACCGATCTGTTTCGAACCCTCATTTAACTTGATCACAATTTTCCCGCTCTTATAACCCTCCTGCATCAGATTCACTTTTACCTCTACTTCCTCATTGGCATAAACAATCCGGTTCACCTGGACATCGGTAATTTTCAGGTCCTTATGCGCCGAAGTATCGCCCAGCGCAACGGTGGTCACCGGAACGGATATCTTATTCAGCACATTAAGTGGGTTGGTGCCCTCAGTATACTGTCCATCCGAAACCAGGATAATTTTCTGCAGATTCTGATCGGACAGACTGTCGTTAACTCCGGTCATGGCCCGGGAAATATTAGTGTAATCCTCGTCGAACTTTAACGAATCCCGCCGCAGCGAATGCAATGCTGCTCCAAAAGTGTACTCACGGATCAGGAAACTGTCCGAAGCAAGATCTGAATTCAACTGATTGATGATCAAATTTAAGGAATCACCTCTCATCACGGATTTATCCCGGATCTGCATACTTTTTGAATCATCCAGCAACACGGCTACGGTCGGTTTTTGCTTTCTCTCAAAAACGGTGTGAAGGACAGGATAGATCAGTAGAAAAATCACCATCACCAGGATCAGACTCCGGATAGCGGAGAGAAAAATGGTTTTCGGTTTACTCAAAGGCGGAAGGGTTCTCCGGTAATAAATCAATCCCAGGAAGATTAAAACCCAGACCAGAATAAAAAATATCCAGGCCGGGATGGAAAAGTCTAAATAAAATTCACGCAGCATATCGTTCTAATTTTTCTGATTCAGGGTTAAGGCGGGATAGGCATTCAGATCCAGGTCTGAGATGCGGTTTCTTACCAGATATTCATAACCGGCACGGGCAATCATTGCCGCATTGTCGGTGCAGTACTCCAACGGGGGGAAATGTACCTTCAAATGATACTTTTCAGCATCTTCCCTCATCCACTTTCGCAGCAACGAATTTGCCGCCACGCCTCCGGCCAGGAGAATGTCACGCACCTGATAGGTTCTGGCCGCCTCAATTGTTTTGATAACCAACACTTCGATGGCTGCTTTCTGAAAAGAGGCACAGATATTTTGCAGATGTTGCTCATCCTTTACCGGACCAGCTTCCCGTAAATAATTTGACACAGCAGTCTTCAGTCCGCTGTAACTAAAACTGAAATCTTTGCTCCCCAGCATGCTTCTGGGAAAATTTATTGCATCATCCTTACCGCTTTTCGCCAGCCGATCCACCTCCGGCCCGCCGGGATAGGGTAAATCCAGCAACTTTGCCACCTTATCAAACGCCTCCCCCACCGCATCATCCCGGGTCTGGCCCAGGATTTTATACTTCAGGTGATCCGACACCAGCACCAGTAAGGTGTGCCCTCCGGAAACCACCAGGGCGATGCACGGAAAGGGAATTTCCTGTCCATTCAAAAAATTGCCATAGATATGACCTTCAATATGATTCACGCCCACCAGGGGCAAATCCAGGGCCAGGGATAATCCTTTCAGGTAATTTACCCCCACCAGCAAGGCACCAATCAATCCCGGACCGTTGGTAACCGCCAGGCCATCGAGATCGGCAAAGGTAACCTCTGCCTTCTCCAGCGCCTGGTCGACGATGGGTATTACTTTTTTCAGATGTGCCCGGGAAGCGAGTTCGGGAACCACGCCCCCAAATTGCAGATGGACGGTTTGAGAGGAAATAATATTTGATAATACTTTTTGGCTGGTAATTACCGAAGCGGAAGTCTCATCGCAACTGGTTTCCACGCCGAGAACATAATTTATTTTATTCTTCATTGATAAAATATTTTCTAATCTGTCCGTTTCTTCTGGACAATTAACTCAAATTGGGGCGGCCGGGTTTCCATATAAAGCACCGGAGCATTGGTAACCAGATCCGCTTTAACTTTCTGAACGCCAGGTTTCCATTCCTTCCTGAAATCGATGATAATCTGGAAATCTTTCATATCCAGATCTGCCAGTATAGCCTCACCACCCTTTACATAAATTGTAGCAGTGGAGGGCAGCGGAATCACCTGCAGATTTTTCGGTTTATCAATTATGGTAACCGGCACATCCAGAATTTCCTTTTCCGCCAGGCGCTGGATATCGAAGGTTACTTTTACACTCTTCGGATCATATTCCACAAAATAATTGGTGATCGGTTTTATTTTAAACATTTCACTGAAAGCCCGGGAAATTTCCTTGAATTTCTTTTCCTCGGTTAACACCTGATCAACATTTCGAAACATTACTTTTGGCCCGGTCACCTGGACCGAATCCGGATCGCTCACCACTTTAACCAGAATATAGCCCGGAGGTTCGGTGAGCTCATATTTAACCTCCACCGGTAATTTCTCGACCATTTTTTCATCGAGATCTACCGATATGGTCCGCGGCCGGATGATGGATTTTACCCTAACATCCAGCGCTTCCGGGAAATTGACATATTCCGGGTGCTCGGAGAGGTCCATCTCGAAGTGCAATGGAGAACCGGAAAGATCAATTTCATAATAGGCCTTGTAGAAGTGCAAACGGATTAAATCTTTCCCTTTACCGATAAATTCCACCCGCACCGTCTTTACCTGGGGCTGTCTGAAAATTTTATTCTCATCCAGGTTTACAAAGCGAATCGGGATATTCATGGCATACTCATATACCCGGTTCATTTTAACCATAAACCAGAGCAGAAAGGCCAGAAGGACCACGCCAATGATACTTTTATAATTTTTGCGAAATGATGATGTTTTTAAATTCATCCGTTTTCTAAATCCAGATTAGTGATCAGGATCCTTCAATTCTCAAGTGTACCTCATCCCCCACATTCATATGCAACAGGTGGGCTGCACTTCCCCGGTACTGACTGATCTGCAGAAATCCGCTGCTGTCCCAGGTCGCTACAATTTGTCCTTCATCAACCTCGGAAAATGTATTTTTAATCCCGTACAAAAAGCAGTGTCTGATCTGCAATTTTATATTTTTAGGACTGGCAAGGCTCTCCCAGTCCGACCGGGTACAATTTAGTATTAAATTTCCAAAATGATCTACATGAATTACTTTCAGAAGATAATCGGACTCGGAGACTTCCTCGTAATTTTCGTAAAAGGAGATCACGTTCTTTACTTCAGGATATGTTTGGGCGGGAAGATTGCCTTCGATTATTTTCAGCGCCGCCGGTGCAAATACATCCCGTCCGTGGAAGGTAGAACTGATCCGGGTACCCAGGCTTTTCTCATCGATTTCGTATGCTTTGAATGGTCCGTGCCGGTAAACAAAACTGAACACGCCGTTATCCGGCCCGATAAAAAACTGGTCGGAGGATTCAACCACGATCCCCTTCCGGTTGGAACCAACCCCCGGATCAATAACCACAATATGAATAGACTTGTCCGGATAATGAAAGGCATAGTTAAACAGGGCGAATGCCGCCTGACGGATGTTATATGGTTCAATGTCGTGGGAGATATCGATTATCTGAACATCCGATTGACTTCCGGCCAGGATGCCTTTCATCGCACCGGCATAGCCGTCTTCTGTTCCAAAATCGGTCAGCAGCGTAACAATTGATTTTGTCTTGCCCATGATTACTTTTGACATTTCTTGCAATAAAAAGTCGAACGATTGTTGATCAAAACTTTACTTATTTTACCCCCGCACCGCTCACATGGCTCATTTTCTTTCTGATATACTTTTAAAAAATTTTGATTCTCCCCATTATTTCCTTCCACGGTTTGATAAGCCGTGTAAGTTGTACCGAAATGGGAAATAGCTTCCTCCAGTACAAACCGGATAGCCTGGTAAAGTTTTTCCGATTCCTTCGGTTTGATACTGTTTGCCGGCCGGAAGGGATTGATCCCTGCCAGGTACAGGGCTTCATTGGCATAGATATTTCCAATTCCGGCAACCCGGTGCTGGTCCATCAGAAACGATTTGATGCCAACACCACTTAAATTTAGTAATTTCCGAAAGTTATTTAAAGTAAAATTTTCTGCAAAAGGATCCGGGCCAAGGTCGCTGAATTTTGGTCGCTTTTTATAGAGAAAGATCTTCCCAAATTTCCGGACATCCTGAAAAAATAAGCGGGAATTATCTGCGAACTTAAAGGAAACATGAATGTGTTTGGGATAGAGCGTCTTTTTTTTCTCCTGAATAAAAATCCCGGACATTCCCAGATGAAAGACTGGAAAAATTCCATCCACCTGCCAGATCATAAATTTGCCGTAGCGATCGATACTTTTCAGTTTTTTATTCACCAGCAAACCGGAAAATTCTTTCGGCTTACAATTGATGAAAATCCGGGCCGGCTTTACTTTAACCTCGGTAATCACTTTCCCCAGATAGTGTTTTTTCAGCTGGCGGGCGATGGTTTCAACTTCGGGTAATTCCGGCATGCACTTTCTCCAAACGGGACAAATCAGGATTTATTGCTGATAATTTGTATCGATTCACCATTTTTAAAGCGATAAGATACATCAAGATATTTCTCCCGCCAAACTTTCAGTTGTTTTTCCCCTCGCTCCAGAAACAAAAGATGTCCGGCACATTTATTTTTACAATCACTGCTCCCGAAACCGGGATGCAGAATTTTGGCCTCACTAATTTCAAGGAATTTCCGGTTGATCCGGCATTCACCCAGTTCATCCGGATAAAGAAATATTTGCCGGATTGAAAGAGAAGTGTTAGTGGTAAGATGGTCAATATGCCAATGAATCTTCTTAGAATTCCGCAGGTGGCGCAACACCCTGGCGATTAATGCGGTCCGATGCACACCGGTGTAAAGATAATGGCCCCTGGGGAAATATAATAATCCCAGTTTTCCCACTTCAATTTCTGCCGGATGGGCTAATTCCATCAATAACTGATATGATCCGTATTTAACAGAATGCTGTAATTGCGGAAGGAGCTTAAAATTTTCCTGATCAATTTGGAAACCCTGAAACGTTTCTCTATCCATGCGACAATAAGAACTTATTCATTGATATTTTTGAGCATCCATTTTATGGTATCGGGTCGCAGGGATCCGGGCCGGGCCTCCTCTACATCCAATTCTTTTTTCAGCTGATAATTTAACTCTTCCCGGGAAATGGCCGGAAAATATTTTACCGTACCATCTTCAAATTCTCTTTTCTTGAGAAGAAAACTGTTTTCCAGGTTATCTATTTCCCGATTAAAAATGGTAAAGGTAATATTATCATCCTTATACTTTTTAAAATAGCTGGAATACCATTCGCTGGGCATATAACTCTTTTCCTGCCACAACAGCTGCATCATGTGAATCTGTCTGCCGGTCAACTCAACTCCCCGATACCGGGACTCCTCCCGGGCTTTTAGCAGGTGGCCGTAGCGATTGTAAATTTGCTGGGCCAGATATCCGGCCAAAGCCAGACTGGCAATAGGAACATAAGGAGTCCGACCCATTTTATATTCGGTAAACTCCTGAACATTTGTGGGAAGATAGAGTGAACTCTCCCGGTACTCCACCCCAAAATCGCTCAATCCCGGGCTGGAAAAATTCCAATCGATGAGCGGCTGCTGGTCGAATGCATCCAGCTCACCATCTGCTTCAGGTTTACTGACCTCGGTCCAAATCTTGTAGCGCCTCTCGTAAACCCAGTAGTTGATCAACTGCTGGTGACTCAGGGAAAGGGAAACGATGCTGTCCTTCAGAAAGGGATTTGGCAGTTGCATCAGTTCCGGATTCTGTGCCTGGGACGGGATCGGCTGGTCTAGCTGTGCCATTAAAGGAAAAATTTGAATCAGAGTGCAGCAAAGTAAAAAATAAATGGCAGATTTCTTCAATTCTAATTGATGGAAATATTTTTTCATCACAGAATTTCTATTGGATCGACATCAATGACTAATTTGACCGGCCACTTCCTGATTTCCTTATTACCTAATAATCCTACTTTGAGCAGCCGTTTAAGTTTCAGCAGGGATTTGTCCTGCTTCCGGTCCTGCTTGATCAGGATCTGGTAACGATAAAGATTTTGCCGCCTGGCCAGTGGAGATGGCGCGGGACCTAGAATACCAAAGGTCCTGGGTTCATTGGCTTTCCACAGAAAGTTTTTAATCGATTCACTGTACTTCTGCACCTCGCCCAGGGACTGTCCCTCCAGCCGGATCAGGATCAACCGGGAGAAGGGCGGATAGTTCAGATTCTGCCGGGATTGAATTTCCTTTTCATAAAAACCCAGATAATTATGGGTATGCAGATATTTGAACAGATAATGGGTAGGATCGAGGGTTTGAACAACCACCTCACCATTATTCTCTCCCCGTCCCGCTCTTCCCGCGGCCTGGGTCAGGAGCTGAAACACTTTTTCCGCGGCCCGGAAATCCGGAAAGTACAATCCCTGATCGGCATTGATGATCCCAACCAGACTCACTCTTTTAAAATCCAGTCCTTTGGCAATCATCTTGGTGCCGATGAGAATATCAGACTGCCCGCTGCGGAAATTTTCCAGGATCTTCAGGTGTCCCCATCTGCCGCCGGTGGTATCCTGATCCATGCGCAATAAACGAATCTCGGCAAATTTCTCCCGAATTACTTCTTCCAGCCTTTGGGTGCCGATACCCTTATACAAAATATCCATCCCCTGACAGGATGGGCAGGTATCCGGGGCAGGCTCCAGGTACCCGCAATAGTGACAGAGTAAATTCTTGTTCGATTGATGATAGGTCAGGGTTATATCGCAGTTCGGACACCGGGCGATATGACCACAATCCTTGCACAGAAGATAAGGTGCATATCCCCGCCGGTTTTGTAAAATCATAATTTGTTCTTTGAGCAGAAGCCGGGATTCGATTTTCAATTCCAGGCTGTCGGAAAGAATGGGCAACTGCCTCAGTTTCTTCCACTCATCCCGCAGATCAATCACACTGAGCCGGGGGAGCGAACGGGCGCCGATCCTTTCTTTGAGATGAAAATATTTGAAGCTGCCGGTCTTCGCGTTATACAAACTCTCGAAGGATGGGGTAGCCGACCCCAGAACTACTATGGCATTGTTCAATTTTGCCCGGTAAATGGCCACATCCCGGGCATGATAATGGGGTACGGAATCGGTCTGTTTGTAGGAACCTTCGTGCTCCTCGTCCACAATCACCAGCCCCAGCCGGTTCACCGGAGCGAATATAGCTGACCTCGGTCCCAGCACCACATGAAAATCGCCCTGACGTATCCGGTACAGGAATTCCCTTTTTTCAGCCACTGAAAGCCGGCTGTGCAGCACTGCCACTTCATCGCCAAAGTGATGCCGGAAGCGAGCCAGCGTTTGGGGCGTTAAGGCAATTTCCGGGATGAGCACAATTGCCTGCTGATTCTTGCTGATCACCGATTTGATCAGTTCAATATAGATCTGAGTCTTACCGCTTCCGGTAACCCCATGCAATAAAAATTTATCAAACTGATTTTTTTCCAGAGCTGAACGGATCTGGGAAACAAACTTCTGCTGTTCGGCGGTCAAGGTAATTTTTTCCTGTGGTTCCTGGTAATCCAGGGCATGCTGCCGGGTCAATACCCGGGTTTCTTTCGCAATAATTCCCAGCTCACATAACCTGTTCAGGGATTGCCGGGTAAATCCATTCTTTTTCAGTTTGGAAAAAGAGGTATATGGTTTTCCGGTCAAATATTCCAGGATCATTCGGGATTTGGTTGATTTCCCTTCCATGATTTTTCTGAAGTTTTCGGATTGATCCTTTTTTAGATCTTCCGCTTCATTCAGTCGAAACAGATCTTCTGTCTGATGCAGCGGTTTGCTTCCAATGAGAGAATATTGCTGGGAAATTAAACCTTTTTTTTCCAATTCCAGTAGAGGTGCAGTCAGCGAAACGCCTTTCACTTTCTTCTTCAGGGTCGCCAGGTTTAGCTGCCGGTTCACCGGTAACTGTTCCAGAATCTTTAATTGCGTTTTGGTAATACCGGCGGGAATCTGCTCGCATGTACGGGTCACCAGGATTTTGGATCGTCCCACATTTATTCCCGCCTGGATCAGCCGAAAAGCCTCTCCCAAATGGCAGACATAATAATCCGAGATCCATTTTATCAGTTGCATCAGTTCTGGTTGAATGAGCGGTGAGCTGAATACTACATCCTTTATGGCTTTAATTTCGATATCTTCAGAAAGATTGGGCGTCTGCTTTTTCTTTTTCAGTACGATGCCGGAAACAAACTTCCGCCCAAACGGGACGATTACCTGACTGCCTTCCTGGATAATATCCTTTAATTCAGCCGGGATTGAATAGGTAAAACCATCTTCTTGCGGAATGGTCAAAATAATGTCGGCAAAATCAGGCATGTTCTTTCGCATACTTTCAATCAAGATTTTCAGAAGGTAATTTCAAATATGCCTAATATCCATAATTTTGTGAAATGATGCAACGGGGTGAATGGAAAATTACTAAAAACCCGGCCTATCAAAGTGGCCGGGTTTTAAATTTAAGCCTTGGAAGATTTGAATCTTTAATCGGTTATTTCCCTCGGTAGCTTTCTGACTTCATATTTTGGAAATGGTCCAGATACATCCGACCATTATTTTAATCCGATCGGAAAGCCTCCGCCGCAGCGTAAGTATCGAAAAATTCCTGAAACCGCACAACTTTTCCATCTTTGATATTTATTAAATGGACAAAATCCGTCTCATAGATTTTACCGGTGGATTTTGCCCGGCATTTGGTATAGCCGACGACGGCAACCGTATCAGTGCCGGTAAGGAATTGACGAGGTTCGAGGGTTAAAATTTCCTCCGATTGCCCCCCAATCTCTATCCATTGCAGGAAACCCTTATGTCCGTATCTGGTCCCGGCGGCCGGATTATAAGGATTAGCCGGTTCTCCCCACTCCACCTTAGGACTTAAGACCCGGAGTATTGCTTCGATATCTCGCCGGGCAAAGGCAGCGTAGAGTTCCTGCACAATTTTAATGTTTTTATCGGATTCATTATAAGATATTTGTTTATCCATTTTAAGAAAACGCGCTTTATGTTTAAAGGCCAGTGCTGAAAAGATAACTGTTATTGCTTACTGCGCCGTTATCTTACTTGAAATGCGATAAGTGCCTAGTCCAATCTGCTGTCCAACAATTTTTCTTTTCTACTCTAATGCAATGATGATTTTTTCATTCTTTTTGTGCTCTTCGACCTCGACCAGCGTGCCCCGTACATCGGGATTCTTGGATAGCTTGATCAGTTCCTCCAGATCAATTCCTTCTGCTTGCAGCGCGGCCACTGCTTTTTTGGGAATGAGTTTGGAAGCGACATTGAGTACGCTTCCCGGAATAGTGATAGTCGTTTCCGGTTTGGATTCCCCCTGCTTGAAGACTCTAATTTTTACATCAGCCATTATTTTCTCCTTTTATTATTCCTTTCCTAATGAATAACTAAAAATAATCTGCACAAATCACCTGACAAAAATGATTATAAGAAAAACCAATGGACTGCTTGCTTTCGACTTGGAGTACTTGATTTGAATCAACAAACGTTCAGTCTCAGCCGCTGCTTCGGTGGACTGCCGATTGCTGATAAACAACTTTTTGACTTCCCAACATTTCAAAATCATCACCTTGCACACGGCCTGCTGGAAACCTAATGTTAAGGGATCTTATATTATTCTACCTTATAATTCATTAACTCCCAATATTTATTTGCCATTCCAAAAGACCAACCCCTATGATGTCTCTTTACAATGCCAACTCCCGGGACAAACCAGGTATATACCAATCCATAATCATTTAAACCACCCCAGATTTCTTTTATCTTATAGCTCTCAGTAAAACGGTTGGCAATTACTGTTATTGGCAGTTTTTCTATTACGTAACTGGAATCAAGAAGAAAATCTCCTCCCCATTTTTTCCCAACTTCAAATGGCATGATAAATTTAGTATTAATCCATAAGGTATTAAAATCATCGTATATTTTAACGGTATCTTCCGATATCTCAACATATTTCCTCTCGGTTGCAGATTGAAATCTGTATTCCCATATTCTTGCATTTCTGTTATCTTCAAATGTTGTATCCCCGACAACTTGAACAGCGACTGTATCGGATTGATTGGCAAGACTATCGTAATAAAAATATATCCACTGGGTTCCAATATTATTGGGAAAATAGCTAGTGAAGATCATTTCTCCAGGCGCAGTAATTCCAGATTTATCCTTTTCACAAGAAGTTAATAAAAAACTCAATATCATGAGAATGAATAGTCCAGTACTAAAATTCATTTTTCATTCCCCCGATCTTTAAACCGCTCAGTTCAGCGGCGGCCCGCATAAAGGGCCATCCGCTTGAACCGATGGTTAGCTGATCACTTACTTGCCAGACTGTATGTCGAACCGGTCAAGGTTCATCACTTTGTTCCAGGCAGCCACAAAGTCATGCACGAACTTCTGCTGTGAGTCTTCTTGAGCATAGACTTCGGCTAAAGCCCGGAGTTGGGAGTTCGAACCAAAGACGAGGTCCACCCGGGTGGCTGTCCACCGGGGTTTGCCCGTTGCGCGATCACGACCCTCGAACACATCTTCGTCTTTCGATGTTGCCTTCCATTCCGTGCTCATGTCCAGCAGATTTACGAAAAAGTCATTGGTGAGCTTCTCGGGCTGCTTGGTGAAAACACCGTGCTGGGACTGCCCGAAGTTGGCATTCAATACGCGCATGCCGCCAATCAGAACCGTCATCTCAGGAGCAGTGAGAGTCAGCAGTTGCGCCTTGTCGATCAACATTTCCTCAGCCGAGACGGCATATTTGGTTTTTAGGTAGTTACGGAATCCGTCAGCAGCCGGTTCCAGTACGGCGAATGACGCCACGTCAGTTTGCTTCTGCGACGAATCTGTGCGTCCCGGTGTGAAAGGAACGGTCACAGCATGGCCGGCATCCTTCGCAGCTTGTTCAATGGCTGCGCAGCCGCCAAGGACAATCAGGTCCGCGAGTGATACTTTTTTACCTGTAGTTTGCGCATTCTTGAATGTTTTTTGGATATCGGTCAGTCCTTTGAGCACTTTTGCCAGTTGCTTAGGTTGATTGACCTCCCAGTCCTTTTGCGGTGCCAGACGGATACGTGCTCCGTTTGCCCCGCCGCGTTTGTCAGATCCGCGGAAAGTCGATGCTGAAGACCAAGCAGTATAAACCAATTCCGGGATGAAAAGGCCCGAGGCAAGAATCTTCCCTTTGAGGTGGGCAACATCCTTGGCGTCAATCAGTTTGTGATCGACCGGTGGGATCGGATCCTGCCAGATCAAATCCTCTTTAGGCACTTCCGGGCCGAGGTAACGGGACTTGGGTCCCATGTCGCGGTGAATGAGTTTGAACCAGGCGCGAGCGAAGGCATCGGCGAATTCCTCAGGATTTTCCAGATAATGTTTCGCAATCGGGTTGTAGATCGGATCATAGCGAAGCGAGAGGTCCGCAGTGGTCATAATCGGCCGGTG
>CAZTXJ010000087.1:0-13657 GCA_964617285.1 uncultured Calditrichaceae bacterium
TTTATCGAATTTTTCTCGACCTCTATCCCCAGTTTTTCCAATCCGATGTTTTCCACATTACCCAGAATCCCGATAGCCACCAGGGCAACATCGCCCTCGATCTCCTGTTCTTTACCATTGCCGGAAAGGGTAACTTTTACTCCCTGCTTGGTCTTTTTCAAATTCTCCACCCGGGCACCGGTATAGATCTTTATTCCCTGTTTCTTAAAGGAGCGCTCCAGCTGTCTGGCAATCTCTTCATCTTCAATGGGTAAAATCTGCTGCAGCATTTCGATAAGATGCACTTCCGTTCCAAAAGAGTTGTAGAAATAGGCAAACTCAACCCCAATCGCTCCGGCCCCAACGATGATCATCTTCTTGGGAGGGTTTTTCAAAATCATGGCTTCCTTGGAGGACAAAATTTTCTTTCCGTCAAAATCTACCTTGGGAAAAGGCCGGGCACGTCCCCCGGTAGCGATAATAATTTTGTCCCCGGTCACCTTCCTCACTTCCTTACCTTTTCCGTCCTTCACCGAAACGGTATGCTCATCGGTCAGCGAGCCGGTCCCGGGAATATGCTCTATTTTATTTTTCTTAAACAGAAAATCTACCCCCTTGGAATTCACCTCAGCGACTTCCCGGCTGCGCTGAATGATTTTTCCGAAATTGAAAGAAAAGCCTTTCATGGCAAATCCAAATTCTTCTGATCTTTTATAATAGTGCATCAATTCCGCATTCTTTAGCAGTGCCTTGGTGGGAATACAGCCCCAGTTCAAACAGATCCCGCCAAGCGCATCCTTTTCAACTACGCCGGTTTTCAGACCCTTCCGGGCTGCCCGAATGGCTGCAACGTAGCCACCTGGGCCACCGCCAATTATTAAAACGTCAAAATCGTAAGTCTTTGAACTCATTCCAGGTTTCCTCGTTATTCATTAATTTTATGATCGGTTATATGGAAGATAGAGGTTGCCTCCCGGCAAAACCGGCATCAATTCTGTGCCAGTAATTAATCGAGTCCTCTCCATATTTGTAACACAAATAGACCTCCTCACCAGTAGAACGGATATGAGGAAAATCTACCAGTCCTTCCTCCAGACCCTTAATCTGGATACCTGCCGAGATTAATTTTTTCAGAATATCAATAAGCATTTCCATTTTCCCGGAAATTTCACCATGTCCGTTATTGCCAAAACCATTGGATATATTCATATGATAAATATCATATCCCTCCTGCAGTAATCTCTTTGACAACTCCCGCATCCGCTGAATCAAAGGTTTCATGGTATGCAGTGTTTCGATGGCTTCAGCAATGCTAAAGTGTATGGTGTGTCTCAATTCTTGGTTCATTTGAAGTTCTGTTCTACCAGGCTCAATAACTGTTCTATTTCAGTAATTTTCTGAGGTTCATCTTTATAGGAAGAATAGACCAGATGAATATTTCGCATCATTCGCAGGATAATATCGAAATTCGAACAGCCGTCCAGAACTTTATCATAATCCTCGATATCCGCCTGCTTCAGATATTTTAAACATTCCTCTCGTGAATATACTTTTCCGCCATAAAAGGGATCGAAGAAAATTTCGTCTGTCCCGTCATCATATTTCACAATAAAATGGGCTGGCATCGGGACTCCCAGGATGGGTAAATCCAGGCGCCGGGCGATAAGAATATATATTGTTGATAAAGTAATGGGAATGCCGGTTTTGGTTTCCAAAACTTTGTCGATAAAACTGTTATCAGGGTTGTAGTAATCGGTTGAATTTCCCCGAAAACCCATATTTTTATTTAGAAACTCACTCACGGTATCTATAAAACTTAAAGGATGCCCGGTGGTGGGAATGGATTTTCGGATCTCACCGGCAATTTCATCCAACTCATTGACAATAGCCGGCAGGTCGACCCGGGAAGAATTCCAGTAGGCCAAAAGTAATACGGCTTTTTCCAGATCCAGGTCTTCCAGACTATAGGAAAGCAATTGCTGCATGGCCGAATGAACCAATTCAAAATGTAATTCCAGGTAGAGCTCATCCAGGGACCGGCGATGCGTTTCACTCAAGTTTTCGTAGATGGAATCTTTGCCCAGGATAAAATCCAGGCTGTTATCCAGAATTGTCTGACGAAGTATCTTCTGGATTTCCCGGCTTTCATCGTCCAGTAAATTCAATATGTGTTCTAACTGAAGACCTGTTTCAATCAATTTGACCTCGAACGTGTAGACAGCGTTAAAGATAATATAAAACTCCGGTGAGCTCAATATTTAATTCTGAGGCACCGGGTCATATCTGTTAATTTTTTAAATTTTGCCAGGAAGGCATAAAAAAAGGCCGGCAGTTATACTCACAACTACCGGCCTGCGGCAGTTCAATCAATTTGTTTTCGCAAAAATGTCGGAATATCAAAATCGTCCAACGGTAATTTCAGATCGCCGTTTTCTTCCTTGGGACTTTCCTGTTTTAAGGAAATAGTTTTAGCAACGTTCTGCTGTTTTTGTTTTTCTCTCATGAACGTTGGCAAGTCCAGATTAACTCGCTCCTGTTCCTTTTCCTCAACCCTTTTCGGAACAGCCTGGAAGCGGGTATCCGAATCAAAACCGGTTGCAATGACCGTAACAAAGATTGAATCCTGTAAATTTTCGTCAATCACCGCACCAAATATAATATTGGCTTTATCTCCGGCTTCTTCATAAATAATTGTGGTGGCTTCGCTGATTTCATGCAGGGTCATTTGCGAACCACCGGTAATATTCACCAGTACACCCTGGGCACCCTTTATGGAAACACCTTCCAACAGAGGACTGCTGATGGCCTGTTGGGCAGCCTGAACCGCCTTTCCTTCGCCATTGGCATAACCGGTACCCATCAGGGCGTGACCCATCTCCGCCATCACCGTCCGGACGTCGGCAAAATCCAGATTAATCAGACCGGGTATGGCAATTAGATCGGAGATACCTTTGGTGGCGTGAAGCAGTACTTCGTCAGCCACTTTGAAGGCATCCAGCAACGGGGTGGATTTATCAACCACCGCAAAGAGCCGTTGATTGGGAATAATAATCAGCGTATCTACATTTCGTCGGAGTTCTTCTATTCCCTGATCGGCCCGCTGCATCCGCTTCATTCCCTCAAAATGGAATGGTTTAGTGACGATACCCACAGTCAGTGCCCCATGATCTTTAGCAATTTCTGCTACAATGGGTGCAGCGCCGGTCCCGGTTCCGCCGCCCATACCGGCAGTGATAAAAACCATATCCGCATTCTGCACGGCTTCAATCACCTCATCCTTGTCCTCTTCAATTGCTCTGCGGCCAATTTCCGGATTTGCCCCGGCACCAAGCCCCTGGGTTAGTCTTTTACCGATCTGGATTTTCGTCTGGGCTTTGTTCTGCTCCAGGGCCTGGGCATCGGTATTGATCGAGATAAAATCTACCCCCTGCAAACCACCTTCCACCATGGTATTGAGAGCATTTCCACCGGCACCTCCTACTCCGATAACTTTCATCTTCGCGCTGTTTTCAAACTTCTCGTCCAGCAAAATATTCAGATGTCCAAAATCACTCATATGAACCTCCTCGTTAGAGAATAAATTTAATTGATTAATAATTTTCATATTAAAAAAACCGTTTAAAGAATGTGGCAATACTGTCTCGTACATCTTCCCACAGGTTATCCGAGCGGCGTTTATGAAACGATTTGCCTTCATGATAACTTTGTCCGTAAAGGGTCAATCCCACTGCCGTGGCATAAATAGGACTTCTCACGGATTCGGTCAGCCCACCAAGGTACTTCGGCACACCAAGTTTTACCGGAAGACCCCACATTTTTTCAGCCAGTTCTATAGTTCCCTTTAACATGGCGCCACCGCCGGTAATCACCACCCCGGCAGCCATCAGATTGAGCAAATCAGATTTTTCCATTTCCTGATAAGTCAGGCGCAGGATCTCTTCCATTCGCGGTTCCACAATATCCACCAGCACTGACCTGGAAATAACTCGCGGTGCCCGTCCCCCGACACCCGGTACAGTGAGGGTTTCATTTTGTTTGATGAATTCGGCAATGGCGCAGCCATGATCAATCTTGATGGTTTCCGCCTGCTCCGGCGGTGTGCGCAAGCCAATGGCAATATCATTGGTTACATGCTGCCCGCCCAGTGCCACCACTGAGGTGTGCCGGATATGTCCCTCGAAAAACATGGCAATGTCGGTTGTTCCACCTCCCAGATCAACCAGGGCAATACCCAGATCCCGCTCATCATCATCCAGCACAGCCAGGCTGCTGGCCAGCGGTTCCAGAATAATTTCCTCCACCTG
Source organism: uncultured Calditrichaceae bacterium (assembly GCA_964617285.1). Lineage (GTDB taxonomy): Bacteria > Calditrichota > Calditrichia > RBG-13-44-9 > RBG-13-44-9 > CAYVKM01. The sequence goes on from CAZTXJ010000087.1 coordinate 4,284, forward strand.
ATAACCCGCTCGCTGAACACTTTTCACAATATTTTGGGCAGAGGTAACGGCAGCCGTCACCAGGTGCACTTCCACTTCCAACCGAACCCCGGAAAGTCCCACCGGATCGGGAATTCCATCCTGGTCATCCACAATAAATTCCTGGGGAATAACATGCAGTATTTCCCGGTCGATGGGCAATGCCAGCGCTTTTGCCGCACTGATGGCCCGGTCCACATCATCCTCGGTAATTTCGTGATCATCACGGGAGACGCCCACCACACCTTTACTGTTCAGGCTGCGAATATGATCACCGGCAATCCCCACAAAAACGCTATCCACGTTGACCCCGGCCATCTGCTCGGCTTCACTCAGAGCCTGCTGAACCGATTGGACGGTTTGTTCGATATTGACTACTACACCTTTCCTCAACCCGTGGGATGGTGCACTGCCAATTCCAACCACATTCAATCGGCCGCCGGGGTCCTCCTTCACAATCACCGCACACACCTTGGTGGTGCCAATATCTAAACCGGTAAGTATTCGACCTTCCATTTTAACATCCTAATTTTTTCGCGTGATAAAAACTTTATTGTTATAGGTTAAATCAATCCGCTTTATGTCTTTTAGTTCATTCAGGACCTCGGCCCTTTTTATCAACTCTCCCAGTAAATAAAGCCTCTCATATATCTGGGATTCACCCAGTTCAACCCTGGCACTTCCCCGAATCAGAAACAATTCAGCTGGTTCATTTTTAGACAGATGAATCTCGGAGATGAATTGAAAAATTCCCGGATTTATTTCGGTGATGAAATCAATCAATTTCAGTGCCTGGAAAAGCGGACTCCGGTCTTTTAAAAGTTCATTTACGGTAAAACCGGTAATTAAGGGGAGATTCTGTAATTGCATTCCTTCTTTTTGAAGCAGGATTTTACCCTCCGGATCCACCATATAAATTTTCTGGTCCACCAGATAGGCAACCGGTTGTCTCTCCTGCACTGAAATGATAAGTGTGGAAGGAATCGACCGCCCGATACTGACCCCTTCCAAATAAGGGTTATCAAGAATTTTCTTGATCACTGCTTCCCTGGAAATCTGAAACAATTTCACCCCAGTTTGTATTCCCGCCAGCCGGATAATATCCTGTTCCTCCAGATAGTGATTATTCTCAACCTTAATTTCCTTCAATAAGAACATCTGGCTATCGGTAATCATATATTTGGTAAAACGGAAAAAACCATAGGCGCACATCACAATTACCACCAGGGCCAATACAGAGGCCAGCGAAGGGAAAGGTGCTTTTTCCGGCTTTGTCCGGGGGACCAATTTGTATTGTCTATTCATGGGGATTCCTCACTTTTGCTTCCTCTGCCGGAGAAAACCCAATCAATTTCACTTCCAGTTCCAGCCACACTTTAAATTTCCGGTATACCCTTTCCTGTACCTCAACAATGAGTTGATAAATATCCATAGCGGTGGCATCCTGGTAATTGACGATAAAATTGGCATGTTTTTCCGAAACCATTGCTCCACCGATTCTCAATCCCTTGCATCCGGTTTGCTCGATTAAAGCCCCGGCATAATTTCCCGGGGGACGTTTAAACACACTGCCACAAGAACCGTAATCCAGCGGTTGTTTATCTGCCCGGCGTTGCAGATAAGACTCCTTTGATTTTTGCAAGTCCGCTCTTGATCCATCCAGAAGTTCCAGCTGGCAACCGAGCATTATTTTATCCTGCAGACTGGTAGCCTGGCGATAGCCAAAACCTGCCTTGTCCTTTACTATTTTCATGGTGTCGCCCTGGTAAGACATGGCATCCACCCATAGCACCCGGTCGCCAATTTCTCCCACAAATGCACCGGCATTCATGCGAAGTGCTCCGCCTATCATTCCCGGAATACCCGCCATAAAATCCAGACCAGCAAGGTCGTGCTGCTCACAAAAATCGACCAGGTCTGACACCAGCACTCCTGCACCAACGTATAATTTCTTTCCTTCCAGCGAGAGCTCGGTACAGCATTCTTCCAGATTAATAACAATCATTTCCAGGTGACTATCATGTATCAGCACATTTGAACCAGTTCCCAGCAGATAAACCGGAATCTTTTCCTGGTAACAGGTTTTGACAATTTCCTCCAGCACTTCAATCGATTCAGGCTGGCAAAAAGCGGCCGCAGGTCCACCAACCCGATAAGTGGTATGGTTGCGCATCGGTTCATTAATCCGGACCTGTCCCGGAAACCGGTTCCACAATTCAATCGCAAATTCCTGTATTCGACTGTCTGCCATTCTGAAAACTTTACTCCTTTTTTGATTTCGCTGAATTTGTGGTGCGATATTTTTCATTTAATTTCTCCACCAGCTCATCACTCACCTTCCAGATATCACCGGCACCTATGGTAATTACCAGATCGTTTGGTTGAAGTAACTCAAGCACATAGGAGGCAAGTTTTGTCTTTTCCTGCACATAATGGACATCCCGGTGACCAAGTTCTATCGCCATATCCGCGATCAGTTTGCCGTCAATTCCGGGAATAGGGTTTTCCCTGGCCGGGTAAACATCAGTCACAATTAATAGATCGGCCTGAAAAAAGGCGCGGGCAAATTCCCTGAAGAAATCACGTGTGCGGCTATAAAGGTGTGGTTGAAATATAGCGGCTATCCTCTTCTCTGGCCAGCCACCCCGGGCACCATTTAAGGTAGCGGAGATTTCCGTCGGATGATGAGCATAATCGTCCACTATCATGATATCATTCACGACTCCTTTCACTTCGAATCGTCTCCTGACACCGGTAAATTTCTCCAGACCGATCTTTATTTTTTCAAAGGGAATATCTAACTCCATTCCAACTGCAATGGCGGCAAGTGCATTCAGCACATTGTGCTCGCCGGGAATCTGAAGCGAGATTCTTCCCAATTTATTACTCTTATATTCTACTTCGAAGCTGATCTCACCTGCTTTCTGTTTTATTCCGTTTGCCTGGAAATCCGCCTGTTTATTAAAACCAAAACTGGTCAGACTTCGCTGAATCTGGCTAAGTACTTCCTGGACACCCGGATTATCCAGACAGACAATCGCCCGCCCATAAAACGGTACTTTATTGACAAACTCAATAAATGAATTATGCAAGTCTTCAATGCCATCGTACGAATCCAGATGATCCGCTTCAATGTTGGTGATAACGGCAATGGTCGGAATCAATTTCAGGAAGGATTTGTCAAATTCGTCCGCTTCCGCCACCAGAAATTCGCTGCCACCCAATTTTGCATTGGTATCCAGTGCCCGGACCCGGCCGCCAATAATCAGGGTCGGGTCGAGGCCTCCCGCGGTGAGTACCGCTCCCACCAGCGAGGTGGTAGTCGTCTTACCATGGGTTCCGGCAATGGCGATTCCGAATTTCAGACGCATCAGTTCTGCCAGCATTTCGGCGCGTTTAATCACCGGAATCTTTCGGCGCATGGCTTCCTGAACTTCCGGATTATCCGGGGTGACCGCCGAGGAATAAACCAGCACATCGGCTTTACGGGCATTTTCAGGTGAGTGATCGGGATAAATTTTTGCGCCGATTTTCTCCAGATGCTCGGTTACCTCGGTAAGGCTGCGGTCCGAACCGGATACGGTGTAACCCAGATTGATGAGCACCTCAGCGATGCCGCTCATACCTATTCCACCGATTCCGACAAAGTGAATATTTTTGATCTTACCGAGTCTGATGTCCATCGTTTCCTTCCATTAACTGCAAAATTTCTTTTACCACGTTCTGTGCCGCTTCCGGTTGACGTATTTTCTGCCAGCTTTCTGACATTTGTGTATGGAGCTGTGGTTTATCCAGCAAGGTCTTTAAGGCAATTACCATATCATCCTTAAAATGATCGCCTTCACGGACCACCATTGCTGCACCTGCCTGCTCAATGGCCACGGCATTTTTCTCCTGGTGATTGGCTGCGGCATGCGGATAGGGCACCAGAATGCAGGGTTTACCAGCCAGGGCAAGCTCGGCCAGGGTTATCGCCCCGGCCCGGCTGATGATAATATCCGCCGCGGAATAGGCCAGATCCATTTTTTCGATATAGGCTTTAAGCAGGATGTTTTTGTTTTGGCCAATTTCCGATTGCCGGTAAGTCTCGAAATTTTTCTTGCCGGTCTGCCAGAGGATCTGGATCTGGTAATCTTTAATAAACTCATCGGCAATTTGCACAATCACCCGATTAATAGCTTCCGCACCCTGGCTTCCACCAAAAACAAAAACAACCAGCCGATCCGGATCAAATTGCCAGGTCTGCACAGCCTGCGCTTTATCTACCAGATTTAAAGAACTGCGGACCGGATTTCCAGTGATGACAATTTTCCCTTTTGACCTTTTCAAGTATTGATCGACGCCAGCATAGGGCACACAAATAACATCCACATACCTGGCCAACAACCTAGTGGTGATACCGGGATAACTGTCCTGCTCCTGGATCAGGGTCGGATAACCCAATTTTGCCGCCATATACAAAACCGGCCCGCTCACATAACCACCGGTTCCCACCACCACATCCGGTTTATATTTCAGAAGAATGATGGCACTTTGGATAAGACTGATAAACAATTTCAAAAAGAACAGAAAATTCTGAAGGGTGAAATAACGCTGGAATCCGGAGATCCAGATGATCTTAAAAGCAATGGACTGACCCGGCAGAATTTCCTTTTCAATCCCACGGTATCCCCCGATATAGAGAATATCAAAATTTCCGGTCTTTTTCAGTGCTTCAATAGTTGCCAAAGCCGGATAAACATGACCGCCGGTGCCTCCGCCGGCAAAAATTATTTTAGATAAAGAGGCGCTCATCTGACATACCGTAATTTGCGGTTTTTGAAATTCTCAACCGCCCGATTGGCAAAGTGATAATTGCTGGTTCGTACGGTTGAGTTTACATTATTTGAGATATTGAGTAACAAACCCACGCAAATACTGGATATCAACATGGAACTCCCCCCATAACTGATAAAAGGCAGGGGAAGACCGGTGGGAGGAGCCAGATGGGTTGCCACCATCATATTGATCAGCGCATAAAAAACCAGATTAGTGGTTAATCCGAATGCCAGATAACGGGTAAATTTATCCGGTGCCTTTCGGGTAAGAGCCAGTCCCCGCATCATCAGGATAAAGAAAAGACTTAAAACAAAGATCGTTCCCAAAAGGCCCCATTCCTCACCGATAATGGAATAGATAAAATCAGTATGGGCTTCCGGTAAAAAGAATAATTTTTGATTACTCTGGGCAAATCCCAGCCCGGTTACGCCCCCTGCCCCAAGACTAATCAGGGATTGTAAAATCTGATAACCTTTGCCCAGCCCATCCTGTTCGGGGTGCAGAAAGGCAATGATCCGATCAAACTTGTATGCAGAAATTTTAATTACAAATGCCGCAGCCGGAGCAATTAACAGGAAACTGTAAACAAAATAGCGCATCGGTATGGTCGATATGAACAGAATCGAGAGTCCGACAAGCACCAGCATAAATGCCGAACTGAAATCCGGCTGGATCACAATTAAAAAGGCAAACAGCAGAATATAGAACAGATGCGGGATGAATCCCTCTTTGAAACTCTCCAGGAACTGTTCCTTGCGACTTAAAGAATCCGCCAGGAAAATGATGAGGGATAACCGGGCGATATCGCTTACCTGAATATTTAAAAATCCCAGAGGAATCCAGCGACCTCCTTTTTTCAGATCCAGATACATCAACAGAATCAGACTAATAAGAATAAGCACCCAGGTCTTTTTCTGTAATTTTTCATAGGGAAATTTATAGGTCACCAGAATCAGGATAATTCCCAGAAAGACCCAGAGCAGTTGCCGCTTTAAATAATAAAGATGATCGTGCCGGAATTTATCCGCATAAAAGGCGCTGGCACTGTAGACCATAATGATGCCAAAGGCCATTAAGCCCAGCACGGTATAAAAAATCCAGCGATCTATTTGATTCTCTTTCATGCTTTAAGACTCTTTACAATCTGTTTAAATTTTTCCCCGCGGTCTTCATAATCCCGAAACATATCAAAACTGGAGCAGGCCGGAGAAAGCAGGACTATATCACCTTTACGGGCATGCTGATAGGCCTTATTCACCGCCTCTGCCAGGGAATTCACCCGGGAGATGGGAATAACATTTTTCCAGCTTTTTTCCATTTTCTCTGCTGCATTTCCCAGTAGCACAGCATGCTTTACTCTGCTGATCAGAAGATCATTGATTTTATCATATGAGCCACCTTTGTCCTTGCCCCCGGCAATCAGAATTATCTTTTCCTGGAAACTCTGCAGGGCAAATGCCAGAGAATCCACCGTGGTAGCCTTGGAATCGTTGATAAACCTGATCCCATGAATTTCCCGCACAAACTCCAGCCGATGCTCAATCCCCGGAAAAGCAGCGATTTCGCGGGCAATCACTTCCGGAGTAATTTTAGCAATGGTTCCCAGCAGCGTGGCGACAGTCATATTATATTGATTATGAGGACCCAGAAGTTTATAATCGGTAATCGTTACCGTTTCGGATCTATCTTCAAGGTTGACATATACGGTATCATCCTTCCAATAGGCGCCTTCCCGGTCATGGGGAGAGCGGCTAAACACCATTGTATGGCAAGGAGTGTTTCTCAGTGAGGTGGTAAGAAACTCGTCATCTTTATTGTAGATAATGATATCTTCAGCCTCGAGATTTTTAAGAATGTTGAGTTTGGCCTCAGCATAGGCTGTAAAATTCGGATACCGATCCAGATGATTGGGAGTCAGGTTCATGAAAACCACAATCCGGGGATGGAAACTGACAATGGTCTCCAGCTGAAAGCTGCTTATTTCCAGTATAGCATAATCCTCTGGGGTGGAATTCAAAACATATTCGCTAAACGGACTCCCGATATTTCCTGCAACAATTGTATTGGGATAGTTCTTCTTAAAGATCTCTCCGGTAAGGGTGGTGGTGGTGGTTTTCCCATTCGAACCGGTAATGGCAATAATCGGACTCGAACAGAACCAGGAGGCCACCTCGATCTCACCAACGATCGGAATATTTTTTTCCTGCGCCTTTTCCAATACAGGGATGGTTAAGGGAATTCCCGGGCTGATGCAAATTAAATCGAATCCCAGGATTTTATCCGGGTGTTTTCCGGTAACCACTTCTATATTCTTCTCCGATAATTTTTTATAAGGTAGATCCAAAAGGTCTTCTGACTTTATATCGCTAAGTAAAACGGATGCACCGGCCTGGGCCATTAGAACAGAAACAGCTATACCACTCCGGGCGGCTCCTAAAACTGCCACCTGGGCACCGGCCAGTTGTTCCACATTTTTTTTCAAATTTGAAGTTATGCTTATCATTTTTCTGCTTTGTTTAGCGCACCTTAAAAGTTGTAAGACTTAACAGGGTCAATAAAATCCCCAGGATCCAGAAACGCGTCACCACCTTGGATTCATGCCAGCCTTTGAGTTCAAAATGATGATGGAGCGGCGCCATTTTAAAAATCCGCCGTCCTTTCCCATATTTCTTTTTAGTGTATTTGAAATAGCTGGTCTGAATAATGACTGAAAATGCTTCGGCGACGAAAACACCACCGATCAGCACTAAAAGTATCTCTTTCTTTAAAAGCACTGCCAGGGTGCCCAGGGTACTTCCCAGGGCCAGGGCTCCGGTATCCCCCATAAAAACCTCCGCCGGGTAAGCGTTATACCACAGAAATCCCATGGCTGCACCCACGATGGCAAAACAATAAACGGTTAATTCTCCTGATCCCGGCAGGTAGATGATATTCAGGTAATCACTAAAATTTATATTTCCGGTCACATAGCTCATGCCGGCAAAGGCCAGGATAGCAACGGCGATGAGCCCGGTAGCCAGGCCGTCCAACCCATCAGTGAGATTCACTGCATTGGAAGTACCGGTGATGACAAAGACTACGAATGGGATATAGAACCACCAGAAATCGATTTCCAGATTTTTAAAGAATGGGGCGCTGGTGTTGGAGTTGATCCCGATTGACACATAGTCCGGATTAAAAAATATCATGCTGCCAATGAAAAGTCCCAGAATAATTTGCCCGACCAGTTTGTACCGGCCCACCAATCCTTTTTTCACTTTTTTGACCGACTTCAAATAATCGTCAATAAAACCAACCAGTCCCATCCACAGGGTTGCAATAAAGGTTAATTGAATATAAAAATTGTTCATTTTTGCCCAGAGCAGAACTCCCAGAACAATTCCGGCTAAAATGATGACCCCGCCCATGGTCGGTGTGCCGGCCTTCTGCTGATGACTGGAAGGTCCGTCTTCCCGGATCTCCTCACCGATCTGCTTTGCTTTTAAGATTTTGATAATTTTCGGTCCGATAAACAGGCTAAACAACAGAGCGGTGATCGCAGCAAGTGCGGCCCGGACGGTGATATACCGGAACAGATTGAACCCGAAGAAAAAGTCTTTAAATTGATAGAGAAAATCTGCAAGCATAGTTATCTCCCTATTCCTAAATAGGTCAACACCTTTTCCATGGTCATTCCCCGTGAACCTTTGATCAGCACCACATCACCCTGTTTCAGTTGCTTTCTGAGTGTTTCCGCTATTTCCCGATGGGTACCAAACCAGGTTGCTTCTCCCACCGGAGAACCATTTTTTCCGGCATTTTCGATGAGAATCTGGCAATAGGGTCCGTAGCCAAAAACAAAATCGACCGGGTGGGTTAACAGATATTTTCCAATCTGACCATGAAAATCCCGGCTTTGATCCCCCAGTTCCAGCATATCGCCCACGATCAGGAATTTTCTGCCGCCCGGATTAGCCTGAAATTCCGTCAGATAATCAATGGCCGCTTCCAGGGATTGTGGATTCGAATTATAGGCATCGTTGATAAAAACAATTCCATTCTCCTCAAAAACTTCCATCCGCTGGTTCGCTTCAATTTTTTCTTCCAGGCCTTTTTTCACCTGTTCCTGGGGAATTCCCAAATGCAACGAAATAGCAGCTGCCAGAAGCGCATTCATCAATTGATGATGCCCCGGCACCCTGAGCTGGATATCCAGCCCGTGATTGATCCTGAATCGAATACAGCCCAATCGATCAACGCCGGTTAATTCCCCGAAATAATCTGCATTATCAGAATAGCCTACCTTTTTAATTTCGATCCCGGTTCGCTGGTAGTTTTTTAAATAGGTATCTTCCATATTCAGGAAAATGACTGATCCATTCTCAAGTTTATCGAAGAGTGCCTTTTTTTCAGCATAAATTGCTTCCCGGGAACCAAAGAATCCTATGTGTCCGGTTCCGATATTTGTGATCGAGGCAAGGGTAGGTTTAACGATATTGGTAAGTTCTGCAATTTCTCCGGGATGGTTTGTCCCCATCTCAATAACTGCAATTTCAGTA
>CAZTXJ010000088.1:0-13649 GCA_964617285.1 uncultured Calditrichaceae bacterium
TCGGTTAGAGAAATCTATAAAAACTTTTTAATTTGCTTTAGGTAAATAGACTGTCATTTTGAGTGACAGAGCACTCGTTATTTTAATATTGAGTGCTCGGGAATCGAGAAATCTAAATCATTAAATAGATTTCTCCCCGTCTGGTTAGCGCCTCTAAAGTATGTCATTCCCGAATGTAGTAATCGGGAATCCACTATTCAAAGATTATGGATTCCGGCTTAAAGCATGCCGGAATGACAGACTTAAAATTTCCTTTCACGATGGTACAAAAGTCTGCCTGTAAGTATTCCGTTCGAAATGACTTTCTTATAAGTTTATGAAAATGTACTAAAAGTATATACATCAATACTCTGTGCCTCCGTGGCTTTGCGTGAATAAAATTTTTATTCAAACTGCATTCCTGATCGCATCAACCGCAGCCGGATTTTCCAGGCTGCTCAAATCCCCCGCATCCACCCCTAAATAGGTCGAACGAATCACCCGGTGCATCACTTTTGCATTTCGGGTTTTGGGCAGGGTCTTAGCAAATTTAATCTCTTTCGGTTTTAGTGGTTTTCCCAGTTCATTCAGCAACAGGGACATGATTTCCTGACGGATCTCATCCCGACCGTCTACACCCTGCTTCAAAACCGTAAAAACCACCACCACTTCCCCTTTTATTTTGTGGGGAATCCCAATAGCTGCCGACTCTGCCACCGCCGGATGGGAATTTACAATCGATTCAATTTCCGCCGGGCCCAGTCTTTTTCCGGCCACTTTGATGGTGTCATCGCTTCGACCGAGAATATACCACAGTCCGTCTTCATCAATGGCCGCATAATCCCCGTGCAACCAGACATCCGGGAAGCTTCGCCAGTAGGTATTGAGATAGCGCTCATTATCCGCATCTTTCCAGAATCCCCGGGTCATGCCAATCCAGGGCTTTCTGATCACCAGTTCCCCAACTTCATTTCTGATCGGATGACCTTGTGGGTCTACCACATCCGCATCCATGCCCGGGACGGGTCCGGAAAAAGCACAGGGCTTGAGCGGGGTGAAAAAATTACCGCAGAGAATACCACCACTGATCTCGGTACCGCCGGAATAATTGATAATCGGTTTCTTTCTGTCCAAAACATTTTCGAACACCCAGCGCCAGGAGTCCGGATCCCAGGGACTTCCGGTGGAACCGACCATGCGCAGGCTGTCCAGATTGTGTTTCTTAACCAGCTGGATTCCCTTGGGCATTAAGGCTCGAATCAGGGATGGGGTAATGCCGAGATGGGTAATATTATGGGATTCTACCAATGCCCAGAGACGGTCAGGACGCGGATAATCAGGAGCGCCGTCGTAAAACACCATGGTTGCTCCAATCAACAGACTGCCGAAGACTTCCCAGGGACCCATCATCCAGCCCATATCACTCATCCAGTACATCACCTCACCCGGTTTTAAGTCCATGGATTGATGCATGTCCTGGGCTGCTTTTATCGGGAATCCGCAATGGGTGTGCACTGCTCCCTTTGGTTTTCCGGTAGTTCCGCTGGTATAAATGATCATCAACGGATCTTCGGCACCAGTTATTTCCGTATTCGATTCATCCGATTGATTATCAACAATTTCATGCCACCAATTATCACGATGCTGTGTCCAGGTGATATCCGGCAGATTAACTCTGTTCACCACAATTACTTTTTTAAGAGATGGAATTTCTTTTATCGCTGAATCGGCAATCTCCTTCATGGGTATCGTTTTGCCCCGCCGCATCATACCGTCTGCGGTAATCAGCGCCTTGGCCTCTGCATCGGCTAATCGCGAGACAATGGCACTGTGGCCGAAACCGCTGAATAAGGGAAGAATGATTCCGCCAATTTTAATGATGGCCAGAAAAGCCACCAAAAGTTCGGGAATCATTGGCATATACAGTCCAACCGGGTCACCTTTTCCCAATCCAAGCTGACGCAGTGCATTAGCACAGCGATTTACTTCCCGGTATAACCCCCGATAAGTTAATTTTCTGGTTACCCCTTCCTCTCCTTCCCAGATAAAGGCAATTCTATCGGCGACCTGGGTGTCCTGCCATTTATCCAGGCAATTGTGGATTATATTCATTTTGCCATCAACACACCAGCGCGGGAACTGAATTCCATCTTTCAGATCAACAATTCTGCTGTATGGCTGGTAAAATTGGATATCCAGATCCTGCATGACCGCGTTCCAGAACCAATCGATCTCTCTTACTGATTTTTGGAAAAGTTCTTCATAACCGGAAAGATTATGCCGATTCATAAATTTTTTCAGATTACTCTGCTCAACCCACTCCGGATTCGGCTGCCAGACTGTTTTCTGGCCAAAGGGAAATGGGGTGCTTTTATTTTTATCCATGATCAATAACTGGCTTTAGTCATTATTCTCAAAATAAAAAGTTAGAATCGGTCACCTCGAATGCGATTTAATTTTTTAATTTCGGAATATTTCCAGATCTTTTTTATCCCTTCTCCAGCCAGCTGTAGGGATATTTGGGATCGTCCACCTCCAGCGCATCTTTGCCAATCTGAAGCGGCCGGAAGGTGTCCAGCATCACCGCATATTCATCGGTTTTCTTCATCCCGATAGATCCCTCATATTTACCCGGATGCGGGCCGTGGGCAATGCCATAGGGATGTATGGTAACCGATCCCTCACTGATCCCTTTCCGGCTCATAAACTCACCTTCGTAATAATAGAGTACCTCATCGCTGTCCACATTGCTGTGATTATAGGGCGTGGGGATAGACAACTCATGAAAATCAAACAATCTGGGACAGAAGGAGCAGATGACAAATCCGGGTGCCTGAAATGTCTGATGAACCGGTGGTGGCTGGTGAATTTTCCCGACAATCGGCATAAAATCCCGGATATTAAAAATCCAGGGATAATAAAAGCCATCCCAGCCAACAATATCGAAGGGATGTTGGGCAAAATTGTATTCCTGTATCCCGTGGGAAAGCTTGAGCAGAAACCGAAAATCGCCTTCCTGATCTACCGGATCCAAAAATTCCGGAACCCGAAAATCCCGCTCACAAAAAGGGGCGTGCTCCAGAAGTTGCCCGTATTCGTTCCGATAACGATTTGGCGGTTCAATCATCCCGGCAGATTCAATAATTAAAAAACGATGATTTTTTCCTTTTAATTCCAGTTTATGGAGGACACCCCTGGGGATAACGATATAATCACCGGAACCGAATTCCAGTTTTCCGAAGATGCTGTGAAGTGTCCCCTTTCCTTTATGTACAAAGATCACTTCGTCGCCGATACCATTCCGATAAAAGAAATCTCCCTGTTTCTCCGGTACGGCCATCAATAAAGCCACATCATTATTAAATGCCATAAGCCGCCGGCCACTCACCCAGTCTCCTTTTGCTTTGTATTTAAAGGTTTCCAGATGGCGATGCCGGTGCTGCTGATTTTCGGCAACCTGGTATTTCACCGGATGGAAGTCGCCAACCTTGGATATCCGGGTTGGTGGCCGGAGGTGATACATGTTGGAATAAATGCTGGAAAAACCTTCCCGGCTGGCATGTTCTTCATGATACAATTTACCTTTTTTATCCCGATGCTGAATATGTCGTTTAGGAGGAATAAATCCCCGCTGAATATAGAATGGCATAAAACGATCTCCTTAAACGTAATTATAAATTCCCGCGTTTTTCCTGTTCACGCTCAATCGCCTCGAAGAGCGCTTTAAAATTACCTTTTCCAAAACTTTTTGAACCCCGCCGCTGAATGATCTCATAAAACAGGGTTGGCCGGTCCTGGACCGGCTTGGTAAAGATTTGCAGCATATACCCAAACTCATCCACATCAACCAGAATGTCATTTTTAGCCAGACTGTCCAGATCCTCCTGCAGGTTACTGACCCGTTCGGGCAGCTCCTTGTAATAAGTCGGAGGTGCTTCTAAAAATTCTACTCCATTCTTTTTCAGATGAGCCACGGTCTTCACAATATCATCCGTATACATGGCAATGTGCTGAATACCCGGTCCGGAATAAAATTCCACGAACTCCTGAATCTGGGATTTTTTTAATCCCGCTGCCGGCCGGTTTATCGGCATTTTGATAACTTCGGTGGGATCTGCCACCACAATCGAGCGCAGGGCGCTGTATTTGGTGGAAACGTCCTTGTCGTCCGCACTCCAGAAACGATGAAACCCCAGAACATCTTCATACCAGGCGGCAATCTTCTGCATCTGATTTTCCGGCTGATTTCCCACGAAATGGTCAATATGGGTCAATCCGGTTGAAGTAGTTTTGAGCCGGGATTTATATTTTTGAAAACCCGGTAAAAAAATGCCTTTATATTTATCTCTTTGCACGAAGGTATGAATCGTATCTCCATAGGTTTTAATGGCGGCCATCAAAACTTTCCCATGCTCATCCTGGAAAGTCTTCGGATCTAATACTGATTCGGCACCCCGTTCAATGGCATAGCGCCAGGCTTTCTCGGCATCGTCCACCGTAAAGGCAACATCCTTTACACCATCTCCGTGCTGCATCAAATGGATATTTAAAGGAGAATTGGCAAATAGCGGGGATGTCAGGACAAACCGGATCTTACCCTGTTTGAGGCCATAAGAGACTTTTTCCCGATCGCCGGTTTCCAGCCCGCGGTAAGCAAACGGTTCAAAACCGTAAATCATTTGATAATAGAATGCGGACTGCAGCGCATTTCCAACAATCAGTTCAATATAATCAACTCCCAGAATTTTATAAGTAGAACTCATTATTTTATCCTCCGAATTTTATAGAATCTACAATCGAGTTTCGATTTCGCCCAGATCCGAGCAAGTCCTCCCATTTCCCATGAAACTTGATTAAACACAAATCTCGATACAGCAAATATAACGAATTACTGCATTGTATTTTAAATAGCGGGTAATCTTTTAATATATGCCGAGGGAGCATCAAACTTTCCCTCATCTCTTATTAATAATAGATTTATTTCCGTACGAAATCAAGAGCTTTTTAGTCACAACAAACTCCGGACTGCATTATGGCATTTATATTTATCAAACAAACATTTGTTCCTCAATGCAGATGAACCAAGCCAAATCGTAATCCATGAAATTCCTGATAAATAAGCTTGACATACTCTTCCTATTTTCCGACATTTTGCATCAAACTTCTTTTGGATGAATAAAGCTGTGAAATTGAGTTGACAGAATTTTAAACACCCGGCAGTTCTCCCAATGTCAGAGCATCAAATAATTAACCAGATAGAAAATACAACACCCGCCATTCCTCACACTTCAGAAATAGAATCTGGAGAGATTTATAAGGGTACATTCTCAACCAAGGATTGGCTTTCTTACCTCGACCAGAAAGTTTTGCCACCAAATCCGCCGGCCAGACCCCGTTCCCCGTTCGTTCCCGGAAATTTCTTCGAGGCCATTAATCTGATTAAAATCGGAGCCGGGTTGGGACTATCCCTGCTGACCAAAAAACCAATTGTCTGGGGAAGTCCGGTAATTGCCCATATCGAACCAACCAGTTTGTGCAATTTAAAATGCCCCCTTTGTCCTTCCGGAAATGGTAGCCTGACCCGGGTCAGAGAGCGAATGGATTACGAAAATTTTAAGACCATTATCGATAAATTACCACCAACTGTCAAAATGGTATTGCTCTGGAATCAGGGAGAACCGTTCATTGTCAAAGATCTGCCCAAGATGATCCGTTACGCCAAACGGAGAGATATTTACCTGGTAACCAGTACCAACGGACATTATTTTCGTAAAGAAAAAATGGTTCACTCCATTGTCAAATCCGGCATCGATGAAGTTATTGTCTCCCTGGATGGTGCGGATCAGGAAGTTTATGAGAAATACCGGGTGGGTGGCCGGCTGGACTGGGTTTTTGAGGGAATCGAGAGATTAGCCCGGACCAAAAATCTTTATCGAAGCAAAACCCCAATGATCCACCTCCAGTTCATTCTAATGCGGCAGAATATTCATCAGAAAGACGATATGATCCGGATTGGCCAAAAATTAGGAGCGGACCGGATTTCCTTTAAAACCGTACAGGTGACCGGATTCGAAGGCGGTGAAAGTTATCTGCCGGATGATCCGGAATTTACCCGGTATCAACAAAAAACCAGCGATGGCCGGTATATCACCAGGAAGCGCCGATTTTTTCCGGACGATTGTCTTCGTTTGTGGTACAGCACAGTCATCAATTGTGACGGGAGGATAAGCCCCTGCTGTTTTGATAAGGATGGGGATTATGAACTGGGCAATCTGATATCTGAATCTTTCTCTGAAATCTGGAAAGGGGAAAAGTATCAGGGTTTCCGACAACATCTGCTCAAAGATCGATATAATCTGGAAATGTGTCAGGATTGCAGTGAAGGGGTAAAAGATCTTTTTGTCCAGACGGTGGATTATCACCGGGAAAAGAAAACCTAATACCCTGGTTTTAATAATGTCGGCTAAAATACAGCAAAGGAATGTCTGGCATTTAAAGTCCATATATTATTTATAAGTGCGAAACTTTTTTGATGCTGATGCATTTTATTCTTCTTAACATAATTTTTTGATTTGTGTTTGTAGAATTATCTAAATCTTAAATTAATATCGTCAATTAAATCTAAAGAAAGTAACCATGCGAATCCTAAAGACCGGTCTGATTATCATTTTACTTCTTCAGTTTAATTCCCTTTTTGCTGAAGAGAAGCTCAGTGAAATCGTACCAAATGTTCCCCCGGAGGCAAAATCCCCCATCGACCCGGTATTCGATTCCGTTTTACAGAAGGTGATTGCGGATATTTTTCATGACAATTACGAAAGCAGTATGGCAACCTTCGACAGTTTGATCAAAGTATATCCCAATCATCCCGCACCTTATTTTTTTAAAGCTGCTGCCTATCAGAGCTGGATGAGCAGTTACCGGATCAATAATTTCCAAAAAGAAGTTGAGGACAACGTAAACATTGTTATCGAAAAAAGTGACAGTCTGTTGAAAATAAAAAACGATCCCTGGATCCACTTTTATCTCGGGGCAGGTTATGGCTACCGGGGATTCAATCGTTTCCGGAAATATAACTGGATTGGCGCTTATCGGGATGCCCAGAGGGGAATCGATAATTTCGAAAAGGCGCTGGCCATCGACTCATCTTTGTATGATGTATATCTTGGACTTGGCTCTTATTACTACTGGCGAACGGCAAAATCAAAATTCCTGCGAATCATAACTTTTTGGATGTCCGACAAAAGAGAGTTGGGATTGGAACAATTGAAATTTGCCATGGAGCATGGGAGGTATGCAGTGAACGAAGCAAGTTACGTTCTGTTAGCTTGCTACTACGATGCGGAAAGATACCGGGATGCTTTGAGCCTGGTGAACAAGTTAATTGATAAAAAAGAGCAACCAAATTTAACCGATTTATATTTTAAAGGAATGCTCGCTGCCCATTATAAAGACTGGAAAAATACACAAATTCTTTTCACCGAAATTTATAACAGGATTAGAGATTATAAATATCCATCCATCGGTTTCCAGGTGGAATGCCAGTATTGGATTGCCAAATCACTGAGTGAAAACGGCAAATATGATGAGGCATTTAAGATTGCCGAAGGCGCCATGAAATTGAGCGAGGAAAGAAATCCCGATCTGGAAATCGAGGGTCATATTTCCAGCTTTGATGATATCAAGAATGAACTCAAAGATTTATACGAAGAGTTGCAGAAAAGAATTAATTGATCCTTATTTTCAATCTTACATTTTTACAATATTATTTCCATACGCAGCTTCCGAAATAGGATTGTTTATAAATCCCAATGAAAAATGAGCAAGAATCGGGTTGAATTGACAAACATCCTTTGATAGTTTTTCCCAGACTAAAAAAGGGGTAAATGTATGCAGACCGATTATCAAAGAATCGAAAATATAATTCAATATCTGGGCGAGAATTTCCGGGAACAACCTACTCTCGATCAACTGGCCGAACGGGCTCACCTCAGTTCTTTTCATTTTCAGAGAATGTTTAAAAAGTGGGTTGGCATCAGTCCAAAAAGATTTGTCCAATATCTGACTATCGATTATGCCAGAAAATTGCTGAATGAATCCACAGATCTATTAAGTACCTCAATTGAATCCGGTCTCTCCGGTCCGGGTCGTTTGTACGATCTATTTGTGGCGGTGGAATCCGTCACACCCGGCGAGTATAAACAAAGGGGCCAGGGTTTAAACATTGACTACGGAATCCACCAAAGTCCGTTTGGAAATTGCCTCTTGGGCATGACCCAACGGGGGATTTGCAGTTTATCCTTTCACGATTCACTAAACGACCAGGAAGCCGTTCATTATCTGAATCAAAAATGGCCCAGAGCGGTCTTAAAGAAAAATCCGGAGCGAACCAGAACTTTTTTTCGCAAAATATTTGAATCAAACGAGCACAATAAATCGGACAAAATTCCGCTCCATCTGGAGGGGACGAATTTTCAAATAAAAGTATGGGAAGCCCTTTTGAGGATCCCGACGGGTCATCTGGTTTGCTATGAGGATATTGCCCGGCTGATCCACCAGCCGCGAGCAGTGCGGGCAGTCGGTCAGGCAATTGCCAGGAATCCAATCAGTCTGCTTATTCCTTGCCACAGAGTGATCCGGAAAATGGGAAATTTTGGTAATTATCAGTGGGGTAGCACCCGCAAAAAGATGCTGATTGCCTGGGAAGCGAGCCAGAGAAATGGGTATAACAATCCCTGATAAATTTAATCACCCGCAAAATCTGAACATCAAAGCTCACTGAATGCTTTATTTTATTGTCTCTGAAGTTTTTCATTAAAAAAATGTGATATTCTTCATAGCAATTTTAATGATTTTCCCCTAATTGTCGAAAATTTTTATCTATCACTTTTATCAGGAAAGGAGATTCATATGAAATTTGGGTTGTCGCTCATATCGGTTTTTATATTTTCAGGTTTGCTTCTGGCCCAGTCAAATACTCTGGATAACGTGCATCTCTTTCAGACATTTTTACAGGATGCGACTATTTCGACCACTCCCTATGGGGAAGGTGGTTTATCCTACTCCGACTACGATTATGCCAGCATGTTCGACATCGGTGTCCAGGGTGGATATCCCATTAATCCTCAGGTAGAGGTAAATGCCAGCTGGGGATTCATTAATTTTAGCCCGGATTTTGGCGACGGTCAGTCCGGCATAACTGATCTGGCCCTTGCCGGGCGTTATCTGATCGCAGCCGACGAATACAAAATTACTGCTGGCGGATTAATCACCTTGCCGATCGGGAGTAAGGATGTCGGTCAGAATAGATTTAATTTTGGCGGATTTGGTGCAATCCGATATCCCCTGCAAAACGGGATGGTAATAACCGGTGTAGCAGGACTCAATTTTCTGGAAATGTCTACATTTGAATACAATGTTGCCACGGGCGAGACCAAGGAGAAATCCGAACACAAGGCATCGCTGTTGTTAAGCCCGGGTGTAATCTATCCGGTGAATGAACAGTTTCATATTGTGGGAGAACTCAATTTTCAAACGAAAATCGATTGGGCACTGCTTTCCGGTGGAGTGGATTACACTCTAAAAATGGGAAGTAAAGTTCGCGGGGCAATTGGTTTTGGCCTGGATAATGGCGCCCCGGATGTAATGATAATGGGAAGTTTCCTGCATTTTTTTAAATAAATGAATTGACTTTGATTAATTGAAAAAACCCCCGACTCGTTTTGGCGGGGGTTTTCATTTTATCACTAAAAACTATTGTGTCACAACTTCGTAGATGGTATCATTCCATTCAAACTGCACCCTTTCCCCCAGGGAAAAGATTTTTTGGATTTCCGGTTCTTGCTCACCCAATTTAAAATAATCATCGCTAAATGCTATTATCGATTTCTTGGACCCGCTTTTGTTTTCCAGACCAACCTCTCGCCAAATTCCTTCCTGCAGACGGAATGTTTTAGTTCCAATTCGCCGGATGGTCATTATCATTTCCGATGGTTTATCAGCTGTAGCCATCTTTTTCCGGATACGGCTGCTCATTACTGCTCCTTTACCGGAAGAGGTTGCCGCAGGCATGCTCTGGGAAATTAAAGCATCGTAAAACACCGATGAACCAACGCTCTCTTCATCTTCTCCGGCTTTCTGATCCCGTAATTCCCGGGCAGATTCCAGCCTCAAAATGGTTGTATTCGTGCTTCCGCGGGCGATCTGATTCTGTACAAATGCCAGTTCCTTTTTTTCCTCGGTAACCAGATATGAGGTATACGGTGTCACAATCCCGAATTCCAGGCCCAATTTTTTTATACTTTCCACCAATTCGGGATTTTCCCCGTTAAACCGGATCTGATCCAGCAAATGATCTACTTTTCTATTTGCCCACAATTTACTGATAAATTCATTCTCCCGATTCCGCTGCTCCAATTTAAATGAATAGGAAAATTTCTTTGGATGTCCCGCCTGGTTTCCCTGCAGGGTTATTTTCAGGTCGCCGGGATTGCGGTATCTGCCAAATACAGCAACCCGATCATCCTTGAATATATCGGGAAGAGTTTGGGGATAGATATCATAAAGATTGGATGTATCAAATTTGATTTGAGGATTGGTTAATACCGGTTCGGTAATTTTGGCAAAAAATCCCGAAATACTTTTTTCCAGATTTTCGCCCGGTTTGATATAAGTGACACTGCCATGATTTTCCCTGCTCATTTTATCCAACAAAAAGGTGTTTACATCATAACCCACACCAAAACAAAATATTCTGATCTCATTTTTATTTTCCTGCCGGATATTTCCTAGTATTCTGGTAACATCCGTCTGACCTTCGGTCGGGAGTCCATCGGTGAGCAGGATTAATGTCGTCATCCGCTCTTTATTTGCTTCTGCCAGCTGTAATCCGCGTAACAGCGCTTCATTCAGGTTGGTTCCACCGGAAGCTCTCATTTTTTCGATAAAATAAGTGGCATTTTCTTTCCGTTCTTTTCCGGCATAATCTAACTTTTCCTGAAAGTTTTGAATGGATGAACTAAAATTAACGATATCGAAACGGTCTTTTTCCGATAGAGCATTCACACAAAATTTCAGCGCCCCCTTTGCTTGTTCAATCTTCTCGCCCTGCATACTTCCCGAAACATCAATAACAAAAATAACATCCTGTGGTATGGGAGGTTGATCTAATTCACCAACCTGAGGCGACGCCAGCAGCAGAAAATATCCATCCTGATCCGTTCTGGGCCGGAAAGTAAGCAGAGTCCCGTTTATTTCCTGATTGCCCAGAGAATAATACAGAACAAAATTCTTGTCACCTGCCATATTGGTTTGTTCAACCGAAATAGTAGCATTGCGGTCACCTTTTCGGTCCACCGATATATCGTGAGTTGGACTGTAGATATTGGCAATTGGACCTTCTGCCTGGAGATTAATAATCAGATGGAATTTTTCGAGACTCCCCTCCCCGCTTTGCCGAATGGGCAATTCGAAAGAAAATGTTCCGGATTGTTTCTGAATTATTTCCGAATAGGCCACTTCAATTTTCCTGTCCTGACCTGCCGCAATAGGAAATATGTGGGTTTTAAAAAGTCCGTAACCGGCATATTCCATCAGGGCCGGATCCCGCATGCGTCTGACGATATCATTGTAAACTTTCCGTGCTTCGGCAGCGTCGAGGATTTGCCCCTGGGTCTTTTTCCCGTCAATATACAGATGAAAATCATACACCTGAGCACCAGGCTGGAGCGAGAGCAAGTACTCTCCTTCCAGATTGAAAGAGGATTGATTCCGGAATTCTTGCTCCAAAGTGACATTTGCCACCCCATTTTTCAGATCGACCCGGGCATCCACGTTTTGCAGTTTAACTCCTTTGTCCGGTAACTTAAACTCAGGGTGAGAGATAATAATCCTTCCCTGGGCAAATGCGGACAATGCCAATACCAGACAGCTGAAAAAAACGGTAGAGATTTTCATGATGAACCTCCTTATTAAAATATGTGGTTATGATTGGATAAACTTGATTTAATCATTCTGTAAAACTAACTTTCATTATGTTGACCAGATTTTTATTTACTTTCTGTCTATTTATGACATTAATAGGTGAAAGGTAAATGCTGAGACTGAAAATATTTCCGGATCAGGATTTTATTGAGCGAATCAAAGCAGACGATCGAACGGTTCTAGGTGAGATTTTTATCAGGTTTGAGCGTATGGTACATCATTATATAACATCACATGGCGGAGGAAAAGTGGACGCGGAAGACATTTTGCAGGAATCGGTGATTGTTCTCTGGCAAAAGGTAAACTCCGGAAACTTTGAACTCACTTCAAAAATGAGCACATTTATTATGGGAGTCGCTAAAAATAAATGGATGGCCGAACTTCGGAAACGAAACAGAATTTCCGGACAAGAGATCCCACATAATCTGCCGGCAAATAATCCAACAACGCTGGACAAGGTGATTGCTTCGGAAAAAATGGAGATTCTGCGAAGTGCATTTGAATTGATTCAACCAATTTGTAAAAAAATATTATTACTGTTTTATTTTGAAGAAAAGTGCCTGGAGGAAATTGCTAAAACTCTAAATTTTGCCAACAGCGATGTGGTAAAATCGAAAAAATATCAATGTAAAAAATTGCTGGAAGAAGTACTGAAGAAACAATTTAATGTTAGCGGAGGTGATCTTTGATGGATTGCAATTTCATCGAAAAAAATGAAATCCATGAAAAATACCTGCTCCATAAATTAAGCGATGAAGAAAAACAGGAATACGAACAGCACATTCAGGATTGTGAACGCTGCCGTAAGGAACTTGAACACCAGCGTCTGATCATTGGCGGAATTCGTCAAATGGGGCGTGAGGAAATGAAACTGGAAATCAGGCGGCAGGCAGAGGCGTATCGCCAGCAGAGAGCCGGAGCAAACTGGACGGTTATCCTTAAAACTGCGGCAGTAATATTGTTTCTTGTACTGGCACCGGGAATGATTTATTACTATCAGTACTTTGCACCCCTTGAAAAACAAAAGCAAACTTTACAAAAATCCCAACCTGAGAGTCCGACCGAGGAGATCGGTAAAATATCGACCCGTGGAATGGGAGTTCCACTGGGGAAAGAACTATCGACAGAACCAGGCATAGTGAAGGATAAAAAATCTGAAAAAGATGCTGAATTGCCAATTACGAAGGGTACTACCCGGGAAAAAACAACGCAGACAAAAACCGGAGAAGAAGAACCAGTAAATGAACAAGAATTAAGAGATGTTTTAGAATTAAAGGCAAAATCCAATATGGAAAGACTTGATCTATCCAGGAAAAAAATAGAAGCACCACTTTCCCAATCAGGAGTTGCTGCCTCAGATGAATTGCTGCCGCAGGCAGGTGAAGGTCAGGCGATCTCAGGGAAAGGATCGATGCCCGATAAAATCTTCAGGTATAATATGATTTCGGCACCTAAATCTCAAAGCCAAGAAGATATGAGCAGATCTTTGTTTTCTCAAACCAATGAGGCCGGTACTGCCACAGCCCAGAAACAACTACAATACTCTTTCCTCAATAGTAACATTAATGTGACCCTGGAAAATTCTCCGATACCTCTGGAGAAAGGAGACAGCACTGATTTGCCAGTCCAATTTCCGGTAAACATTCTCAAGAAAAATCGCACAGAAATCGACATGGCCTGGCAGGTGA
>CAZTXJ010000089.1:0-13565 GCA_964617285.1 uncultured Calditrichaceae bacterium
TGAATGGCCTGTCTGCCATCCGGCTTAAATCCGGTAAATGGGTGAGACCGCTTCTGTTTGCCAGCCGAGGGGAAATCCTGGAATATGCCCAAAACAATCAAATCCCTTATAATGAAGATCTCTCAAATCGGGACATAAAGATTTTACGGAACCGGATCCGGTTTCAGTTATTGCCGCTGCTGAAACAGGATTATAACAGCAGGATTTCCGAACATCTGTCCCAGCTGTCCTCGATGCTGGAAGAATGGGACGATTATCTGAACTCGGAAGTTGAAAAAGCAGAGAAAGATTCTGTGAAAAAGATTTCCCAAAATAAATTTGAAGTTGGATTATCTCTGTTCAAATTCTATTTTTCATGGATAATTATCAAAGTTATAGAAAATATGGTGGAGCGTATAACCGGAGAATATTTACCATTAACCTATTCAAAATTTTCTGACCTGATGGATTGGGTACAATCCGGACACATCGGGAGCAAGTTTGCACTCAGTGCTGAGGTTATGGTAGTAAAAAGGACAGATAAGATCATTTTTTTTGAATCCGAGCCGGGAACCCCAAAGGCTGTTGATCTAGAAGTTTATCAGGAAAAAGAGTACACGATTCCCTTTTCCCGGATGAAGATTAAACTTTCTTTAACAGAACCGAATGAAGTCTACTTTAATGATGACCGGAATGATGAATTTATTGACGGCTCGAAGCTTGAATTCCCATTGCAGCTCAGGAACTGGCAAGCTTCGGATCGGTTTATTCCCCTGGGTCTCGAACAGCCTAAGCTGGTTAGCGATTTTCTGACGGATAGAAAAATTAATCATCCGGAAAAAGAAAAAATTATGGTTCTGATCAATAAAAATGAAATTGTGGCGATACCCGGAGTCCAGATTAGCCATGCCTACCGGGTAAAGCGTAATTCAAAACGAGTGTACCACCTCATGGTAAAAAATGGATGAATGATGGAAGAGAAGACGATTAAAATTGATGGGATGGAGTTTGAAATTCTGATTAGCAACAAAAAACTCCAGAGCAGAATCGGTGAACTGGCGGCTGAGATATCCCGGGATTATGAGGGAAAAGTACCTATTTTTGTTGGTGTACTCAATGGCGCCATATTGTTACTATCCGACTTGATCCGGAAACTGACCATCGAATGTGAGATCGATTTTATTAAAATATCAAGTTATGGCAACAAACGGGTCTCTTCCGGACAGATTACTATGATCAAAGATTTCAGTGCAGACCTGCATGGACGGGACATTCTTGTAGTGGAAGATATTGTCGATTCAGGCTTGTCCGTCACTTATTTAAAGAGAAGAATAGAAAGTATGAAACCTGCCAGTGTTAAATTTGTATCACTATTGGTGAAAAAGGATTGTGCAGTCGTACCCTTGACAATCGATTATACTGGTTTTGAAATCGAAAATAAATTTGTTATCGGTTATGGGTTGGATCTGGCCCAGAAAAAAAGGAATCTGAATGCAATCTATCAGGTAAAAGAGTAATTTTCAAAATGTAAAGTGAGTTGATATAAATGAATCAGAATAAAAAACCTAATCCGAAAATGCCGAAGCCGGGTGGTCCCAACCGGGACAACAATGATTTCCAGTGGAAAAAAGGATCGAAGACTATCCTGATCTGGGTCATCATCATCATGGCCATTATTCTTATCACTTCCATCTTTCCGCTTGGGAGAAGCCAGGAACGAAGCATTGCTTACTCTAAATATCAGTACTTTTTGCAAAATGATCTCATCTTAAAAGGTGAGGTGGTGGTTAAAGAAAACAATTTTCGGGGAACGCTAAAAAAATCCTTCCAGGATGTGCTTCCCAATGGCAAGACGGTAGAATATCAAAAGTTTAAAACGGTGCTGCCTTTTGTCGATGAGAAAATGGTGGCCGAATGGCAGGAGAAAGAAATCAGTATTGAGTTTGTCCAGCCATCCAGTGAATGGCTCATTTTTCTGGGTAATTTTCTGCCCTGGATCCTGCTTATTGCTTTCTGGATTTTTTTAGCGCGGCGGATGCAAGGTGGTGGTGGCGGTGGCGGCGGCCGAAATATTTTTTCTTTCGGGAAAAGCCGGGCCAAAATGATGATGGAAAGTGAAACAAAGGTGACTTTCGATGATGTAGCCGGTTGTGATGAAGCCAAAGAAGAATTACGGGAAATAATTGAATTTCTGAAGAGTCCCGCCAAATTTAATCGTCTGGGGGGTAAAATTCCCAAAGGCGCTCTGCTTTTAGGTCCTCCCGGTACTGGTAAAACTTTGTTAGCCCGGGCAGTTGCCGGCGAGGCAGGTGTACCATTCTTTAGTATGAGCGGTGCGGATTTTGTCGAAATGTTTGTCGGGGTCGGAGCGAGTCGGGTGAGGGATCTGTTTGAAAATGGCCGCAAGCATGCACCATGCATCATTTTTATTGATGAAATGGATGCAGTTGGCCGGCAGCGCGGTGCCGGGCTGGGTGGTGGTCATGACGAGCGGGAGCAAACGCTTAATGCGCTTCTGGTAGAGATGGATGGATTTGATACCAAAGAAGGTGTTATTATTATTGCCGCTACCAACCGCCCTGATGTTCTGGATGCAGCGCTGTTGCGACCTGGAAGATTTGACCGGCAGATTGTGGTGGACCGGCCGGATGTCCGCGGACGCGAAGGGATCCTGAAAGTTCACACCAAAAATATACCGCTTGACAAGAATGTGGATTTAGCGGTGATCGCCAAAGGAACACCGGGACTTGCCGGGGCGGAATTAGCGAATCTGGTTAATGAAGCGGCGCTTTACGCAGCACGAATAAATCAGAATGCGGTGACCATGGAAGATTTTGAAATGGCCAAGGATAAAATAATGATGGGGATGGAGCGGAAAAGTATGATTATCAGCGAGAAGGAAAAACGGAGCACCGCTTACCATGAAAGTGGCCATGTTCTGGTGGCAAAATTAACACCGGGTTCTGATCCGGTTCATAAGGTAACCATTATTCCCAGGGGCCGGGCATTGGGAGTAACCTATTCTCTACCCATCGATGAAAGGCATAATTATTCCAAAGAATATCTTGAAATTCTGCTTTCTCACCTGCTGGGTGGACGAGTGGCGGAGAAGCTGGTGATGAATGAGTTGACCACTGGAGCGGGAAATGATATTGAAAGAGCTACCGATCTGGCCCGGAAGATGGTGTGTGAATGGGGAATGAGTGAAAAACTCGGCCCGATTACCTTTGGGAAAAAAGAAGAGGAAATTTTTCTGGGAAGGGAAATCGCCCAGCACCGGGACTTCAGTGAAAATACGGCACAGGAAATTGATGCCGAAGTGCGCCGAATAATTACAGAAACGGAAATAAAGGTTCAGAAATTACTTGCTGATAATGTTGACAAATTGCACTTGCTGGCTGAAGCACTTTTGGAAAGAGAAATTTTAGATGGTGAGGAAATCGATCTGATTCTTGCGGGCAAACATCTTCCTGATAAAAAGATCAATAATGCTCAGGAAAAAAAATCAGTTAAATCTAAAAAGGTTGCCCGGAGTCAGAAAAAACCGGGTAATGATGGTCGGGAGGAAAAGACTGAATCGAAATCCGAGAATGAAGCGGTTGAAGCGAACACTGCACAGGGAAACAAACCTGCTAAAAAGGCACCGGCATCCAAAAAGAAGTTAAAAAAAGAAGAATAGAGATATCGACAAATTTAAGCCAGGCCTGCCGAGCCTGGCTTTTTTCTGGAGGTTGAAATGGATGACAAAAAGATGGTGAACGGTATTAAATTGATTCTGGAAGGTATCGGAGAAGATGTTAACCGGAAGGGAATTGCTGAAACTCCGGAACGGGTGGCAGAGATGTACCGGGAAATATTTGCCGGTTATCAGAGCAAAGCTCATTTGGATACCTTTACCGATGAACAGATAGGTGATGAAATTATTGTGGTAAAAAACATTCCATTTTACTCTATGTGCGAACACCATTTGTTGCCGTTTTTTGGCAAGGTGGATGTGGCATATCTCCCACTGAATAACCGGATAACCGGTTTTTCTGCATTAAGTCAGCTTGTTGATGTCTATGCCAGACGATTACAAATACAGGAAAGACTTACCCGGCAAATTGCTACTGCAATGATGGATAATCTGAAACCGAAGGGTGTATTTGTTCAGGTTGAGGCAAAACAGCTTTGTGTGAGTATGAGGGGGATCAAAAAGGAAGCAGTATTGACTTATACCCAGGCCATAGAGGGAAATATTCCACTGGAGCGAATCAAGCTGGCCGGATTATCCTGAGAGTTTCTGTTAACCATTTTAAACTTGTTTCGTGTGGGAAACTCAATTAAATGATCATACGGATATACAGAGGATTTGATGACTGATTTCTTTCATATGCTCTCCGGGAATGTACCCGGAGGCTTTTTATTATTCCTGCTGGTTTTAATAGTTATTTGTGCTGTTCTCTATTTTATGTACCGGGTGAATGAATTTTTTACCCGAAAACACTTTATACGCAGTCTGATTATCAGCATTACCTTAGTTACTGTCTTATATGCGCTGATCTGGTATAATAATCCGCCACCCCATATCCTGAAACGATATTCCATTGGATTGATTCAGTCCGATACACACGCGAATTGGTTTGGCGAGTATCTGACCGATTATATCGAGGAGAACACCAAACCTTATATTTCGACACGGGAGTATCTTTTTCCTCACCACTGGTTTTATAAAATTACCCCTCCTGATTCTGCCCTGGGCTTCAATTTTTTGAAAAGTTCTTTTGACCTACTTCCAGTCGAATATGTCCTGACCGGCAGAGTACAAAAGGAGAATAAAAAATTCCATATTACCCTCTCGTTGTATCAGAATCCGGATGGGAAGGTTATCAATGCTTCCGAGGGAGATTTCACTATTGTTAATTTGACTATTTTCAGGGAATGGTTGCAGAAAGAATTTGGCGATATAATTCCCTTTAAAAAGGAAACCGGAAAATTTGAATTCTATCAACCTGATAGTCTGTACCAGCTGGCCAGAAGAAATTTTTTTATGGGGAATTATGATAAAACTGTGGAGTTGCTTAAAGCCAAAGAAGATAAAAATTTAAATAATATTGAAGACGATTTGCTGAATGCCTATGCTCAAATCAGGATTTTTGGAATGGAAAGTCTGGCGTCTCCTCCCAAGAATCCCTATGCGGCTAAACTGAAGAATTGGGAAAAAGGTTTAAAGCAATCGCGCGAGCGGATTATCAATATTATACGTTCCGGTAAACAGGATCACCTGGCGGATTTAATGATTGCTGAGAGTTACATCTGGCAGAAAGATTATGCTTCGGCGGAAATATTTCTGGAGAAAGCTTACATCGATAATCCATTTGATATAGATGTTTTGTCAAATCTCAGCTTCCTGCACCCTTCACGATATAAAGAGTTCGGATTCAGCAATATTGAAGGCATCATGGAGAAAATATTGTACTACTGTCCGCTGGATGAGCCGGTGCTTTTGAAGTGGAGTGAAAATGTCCTGGAAGGGAACCCGGCGTACACCGCACCGCCCAAAAAGGCCCGGAGAATGGTGGAACAATATCTGACCATTAATCCTCATTCTTATAAGGTCTGGCTGATGCTGGGACAAATATTTGCTCAAAATCTTGAGCGGAACAATGCGCTGAATGCTTTCCTGAAAGCGGATTCTGTTTTCCCGCACAGTGGCCTGGTTAATTACAATATCGGGGTGCTTTTGTATGAATGGCACCAGAGTGGGAAGGCGCTGGATTATTTAAACAAATCTATTGAATATGATAATTACCTGAATTCCTATCTTTATCTGGGCACTATTTATCAGGAGCAGGGTGAATATGAAAAGGCGCTGGAGTATTTTCGTTATCGTGTCAATCACAGGAAAAGTGAAGACGATTATTATGCGATCCAGGCCATGAAGGGAATTCAGAAATGCCTTGAGTTGATGGGTGAGCAGAAAACCAATTAGGAGATTTTATCCTGATACGTATCCTCCGGTCGGTTTTATTGTCGGATTATTACCGGGAAATCCGGAAGCTAAATAGCCAGGTTACCTTAGAATCCATCCGTGAGTTACTGAATCCTGAACTCACCTTAAAATTTTTTCAGCTCTCCGATAACACTTTTCATTTCCTCAAAAATATTTTAGAGAAGAACAATTTCCCCTGTTGGTTTAATCCGGCTGAGGAGGATCAAATCATTGTGTCTTTTCCAAATTGGAAAGCTGTTCAGGATATAACTACACACCCGGAATTCCGAAAATTCAAAGATGTCTCGAATATTTACGAAATTCAGTTAAACCTTGGACGGAATGCCTGGGAATATTCCCTTAAGGAAGAGAAATGGCAAATTGATCGTCCGCTTATTATGGGAATTTTAAATATTACCCCGGATTCATTTTCCGACGGGGGAAAATTTTTTAAACACAAATATGCAGTAGACCATGCTCTGAAAATGGTGCAGGAAGGTGCGGATATCATCGATATTGGTGCCGAGTCCACCCGACCGGGATCCCAGCCAGTGTCTGTCGAAGAAGAGTGGAAACGGATATATCCGGTATTAAAGGAAGTGCGAAGGCAGACCGGACAGCTAATTTCCATCGATACCTATAAATCCGAAATTGCCCGACGGGCGCTGGATGAAGGTGCGAATATCATCAACGATGTGAGCGGATTGCGGTTCGATCCGGAAATGGTAAAAATAGTGGCCCGTCATAAAGTACCAGTCATCCTGATGCATATGCAGGGAACACCCCGGAATATGCAGCTAAAGCCACATTATGAGAATTTGATGGAAGAGATATTTCAGTTTTTTGCTGTCCAAATTGATTATGCGAGAAACCATGGGATTGACCAGATTATTTTAGATCCCGGCATCGGTTTTGGCAAGCGTTACCAGGATAATTTTGAACTGATCAGAAGATTAGCCGAGTTCAGGATATTTGGTTATCCGCTGCTGTTAGGAACTTCCAGAAAATCATTTATTGGTCGTGCACTGGACAAAGAGGTAACGGACAGATTATACGGAACGGCAGCGACAGTGGCCATCGGTGTTCTCAATGGTGCCAATATCCTTCGTGTTCATGATGTTAAAGAAATTAGGGATATTATTTCAATATCTCAGTTAATCAAACAATCCTTCCACTCAGATAGATAAACTGATAATTACCACCATATTTATTCAATACAAATATAGTTGGGGAGGGCTTTAATACCTGGACTATTCTATACTTCAAAATGGTAAATGATTGGCTTTAGGATTTTATTTATTTCATCGATTCTAAATGGGATAGAATTTAAATTCCTTTTGTTCTGATTTGTCCTTAAAATACCTGTGTAACTTTTGTTGAAAAAAGTTGTCTAACTTTAGTATTTATATGGTTTTTTTTTAAAAATAAATTTTTTATATTACTCAAGTTCAAACATTTTTTGACGAAACTACTTTGAACGGGTTTGCTATATGTTATTCAGAATTGGATTTTTATCAGTTTCAGTCATAGATATACTTGATATTGCGTTAGTTTCATATATTTTTTACAAAGTTTATGAATTTTTACGCGGCAGCATGGCTGCCCGCATGATGATCGGGTTACTATTTATTATTCTGATATCAATTGTGGCGGAAATACTAAACATGAGTGGAAGTACCTGGATTTTCTCAAATCTGAAAACAGTTTGGGTGATTGCCTTCGTAATCATCTTTCAGCCGGAATTCCGGCGCCTGTTGCTTTATCTGGGCCAGATCCCGATACTCCGGCGGATTGTTCAGGTATCGACTTCCAAATTTGTTGATGAAGTTGTTTCGGCGCTCTCGGAATTGTCCCGGAAGAATTTTGGTGCCCTGGTGGTCATACTGCGGGATACCGGTATTAAGAGCGTGGTGGAAACCGGGATTGCCCTTCAGGCCCAATTGAGCAAACAATTGATATTATCGGTATTTAACCCGCGGTCGCCTTTACACGATGGAGCACTTATCATTCAGAATGATGTGATTGTTGCGGCCAAATGTCAGTTGCCCCTTACCGAGAATCCCAAACTCGATCCGAGTCTGGGCATGCGGCATCGGGCTGCACTTGGATTATCTGAGCAATCCGATGTGCTGGTTCTGGTGGTAAGTGAAGAAACCGGTATGATTTCTGTGGCCGAGCACGGAGTCTTAACCCGCGGTTTAACTGAAGAAGGTTTGAAAAAAAGATTAACCGAAGCCTTTTCCCCGGATATGCAGCAAAAGCGCGGATTGGCAGATATTTTGCGCTGGGGCGAGGAAGTATAAATCAATACTCAAATGTGAAATAAGAATATTGATTTTTTAAGGGATTCAAATAACAATGGAAAATTAAAATTTTAATATTTAGTTGTGAGGTTATTATGAGAGTTGATACCAAAATATTTTCTATTTTTCTGGCAGTGTTTTTATTGTTTTTCTTTGTTTCTGTCCAATCAATTTATGCAGCAAGGCGATATCTGGTTGGAACAGGAAATTTCAACAATACTGCCATCTGGAGTACCACTTCCGGTGGATCTGGGGGAGCGTCAGTACCTACTTCGGCTGACTGGGTGGTCTTGGATGCTAATAGCAATGATTTTGTTGTGACACTTGTTTCTGTTACAACAATCGATTCTCTTTCGATCGCCGCTGGTACTTTTAATACTTCTTCCTTTCGATTTACAGTTCGAGGACCCACTGAATTAACGAGTGATTCACTTCTAATGGGTTCCGGGCAAAAGATATTCACTGGTGATCTTAATGTGTCGGGAGGTTTTTTGGATTTTGGTTCAGCAACGGTTGATGTCCTGGGAGACTTTAATATAAGTAATGGTGTTTTCAATGCAGGAAATAGTACCCTGAGGTTTTCTGGTCTTTCAGGTATTGAACAAACTTTAAGTGCCGGGATTAGTCTGACACTCAACAATGTGACAGTTTCCCAAAGTTACCTATTTAATCCAACCGCTGGTGTTATCTTTGACAATAGCAGTCTCGGTGGAATAATCATTACGATAAACGGAACTCTTAATATGGTTTATCCGGATCAGGAAGGTCTGTCTTTTGCTGCATCCGGAGGGATTTTTCCACCTTTTCTTATTTATGGACAAAACGCAAAACTATTGTATAGTAGTAACAATCCTGATAACGCCAGCGCTCAACTTACCGGGGATGAATTTTCTTCAACAGTAGTTGTTAATGATTTGGAAATCAGTGTCACAAACTTTACAAATGGTGTTGATCTTACTGGATTGGGAAATAAAAGTGTCAGAAGAGATTTGACGTTATCAGCCGGACAACTGACTCAGGGTTCCTCGGAAACCTTAAGCGTAGGAGGGACACTCACTACTGGTACATTAACCACTACAGGATCTTATGTTGGTGGAACTCTCCAAATGACTGGAAATCAGTCTCAATCTATTATAGCAGGTAGTGGATCTATTTCAAATTTAACAATTAATAAAACAAATTCTACTGATGTTGTCAACTTAGTCACCCAAATCTTAAATATAAGTGGAAATTTTGTCGTTCAGAATGGAATATTTGAACTCGGACCTGGCTCCAATGGATTAAATCTAACGAGTGGATCTTCCGTCTTAAGAGTGCAGGCCGGTGGTACATTTCGAACCGGAGGTAAACAAATATCCAACGCCGGATCATATGATCTGCAAACAGGTAGTACTTTTGAATTTACTGGAGTTTCACAAGAACAGACTCCTTCGGGGATGACATTTAGTAATCTTCGTATGAGTAATCCAGGTGGCTTGAATATTGTTGGTAATGTAATCGTAAACGGAAGTCTGCAATTTAATGCTGATAATAACATTGTGGTTAGTGGCGGTGTGAATACGCTTACTATTGGTCCGGCTGGCTCCATTTCCGGTTATAATTCAAGTCGGTTTATACTAGGTCCAATGAGGAAGCAGTTTATTGGAACTGGCAGTTTCACTTTCCCAATTGGTATAGAGGAGTTAAGTACTTTTTACCTCCGGCCAGCTAGTTTTAATTATACCAATGGTACTTTCGGGGGAACAAGCACAATTCGTGTGCAATATACTCGAGCATCATTTACGCCTAAGACTCTTCCTGTTGGTATTTCTCAGCTGGATCCAACCGGGCACTATCAGGTTACCGAAGTTGGAACTGCACCATCTGCATTTACCTATAATTTTGCTGGTACATTTGATGACGGTAATTTCAGTCCTGAATCCCGCAATCATGCATTGGTAGAAACAATCACAAGTTATACAGTTGGCGCATCAAATGTCGTAGATGATGTTAATAACACAGTTACATCGGGCCCATTTTCGGAACTACCTGTTGTCAATCATTTTATTGTATTTGGGGCTGGCTCCGTTAGTGGCGGAATTGCCTGGGATGGTGGTGGAGACGGAACAAGTTGGTCAGATGCCAATAACTGGAATCCTGATGCAGTGCCTACATCGACAGATGATGTTACAATCGACCAAGCAGTAACAGTTAATATTGGTGGAACTACCGCTGCAGTCGCTCAAACCCTGGCACTTGGCGGAACCAACAATCCAACACTTGTTGTCGGGGGAACCTCAAGTAATCCATTACGAATTTACCAAACCACCGGTACACCACTTACCATGAATAATGCGTCAATTTTACAAATTGTAAATTCACAGGGAATTAAATTTGATCCGGACAACACTAACCAATATGATCCTAATCGTACCGATTACTTGGGTACAAGTACCGTTGAGTATCAGACCGGTATAGTGCAGGCCGATGAGTATCAGAATCTTATTGTAAATGGCGCATTATCATCATCTTCATCCGGTAACATAGTTGTGAATCTTAATTTTGAAAAACAAAGTGCAAATTCATTCACAGCTTCCATTCCAATGAGTATTATTGGGACCTATACTAATACAGAAGGAGTTGCTTCATTTACTGGTGGATTGACAATGAATGGTACAGATTTCACGGTAAATGGAGGTTCGATTGGAGGAACAGTAATATTTTCAGGTTCAATTGCGCAGAATATTAATGGGACTGCCAATCCGGCTGTCTTTAGTATTATTACATTAAATAACAGTAATGGTCTAACCCTAAACACTCCTGTACAGGTGTCCTCTTCACTTAACCTTACCAATGGACTATTAACAACTACCAGTAATTTATTAACTCTTGTTGGAAGTGCCTCTACTTCAGGTAATGATAACAGTTTTGTTTATGGTCCTTTGGCTAGAACCAATGCAACAGGTTCTAAAGATTTTCCTATTGGGAAGGGATTTTATCGTCCTGTCACTACTAGTTTAAGTGGTTCTTCTCCTACAGTTCAATTCGAAGTTTTTGACACTTCACCGACTCAGAACTTTCAGGATCCATTGGTTTTGATTTCCCAAGTTCGTTACTGGCTTGGTACCATCAATTCTGGTACCGTCAGCAGCGGGTCAGTCTCCCTGAATTACGGAGATGATGATGGAGTTCAGTTGGGTGACAGCCTCAGAGTAGCATATTCACCGGATCAGAGTACAACAGCGTATATTTCGATTGGTGGAAGTGGATCCTCATCCGGTGCTGGCACAATTACCGGCAATTTACCATCAAATGCACTTGGCTATTTTACGCTTGGTACAATCTCTTTTGATAATTCCTTACCAGTTGATCTTGTTACTTTTATTGCGGTTGGACGTCCAGGAAAGATCTTACTGAATTGGGAAACAGCTTCAGAGGTGAATAATATGGGTTTTGATTTGTATCGTTCAGAAAGTGCATCAGGAATTTACAATAAAATCAACGAACAGATAATTCAAGGCAATGGGAACAGTAACACTTCGAATTATTATGAATATGAAGACACTGAAGTGTTAGAAGGCCAGACATATTATTATAAACTTTATTCAAGGGATTTCGATGGTTCAATACATGATTATGGAAAGTTAACCTCAGCTACAGTTGAACCATTACCAAAAACCTTTGCATTGGCTCAAAACTATCCCAATCCGTTTAATCCGACCACCCGCTTGAAATTTGATGTGCCGAAACAGGCAGAGATCAGTATCGAAATATATAATATGCTTGGACAAAAGGTTCGCACCCTGGTGAATAATGAAGTTTATCAGCCGGGTGTTTATGATAATATCATCTGGAATGCCCGGGACGATCGCGGAAATCAAGTGGCAAATGGCATTTACTATATGGTTTTCAGCGCCAGGAACTTTGATTTCCGGCAGGTGCGAAAACTGGTATTTATGAAATAGCATCTTTTTAAAAAAAGGGAATAGATAATCAAGGGGGATAAGTTTATATTATCCCCCTTATTATCAGGTAGCACTTTCAAAATTGGTAGCGTTTTACATAATTCCGGTAAATCATTTTGGTATTTCTAAATATATGTGAGTGATGAGATTTTCTTTCGTTGTCTTTTGGATCTTTTTAAATATTGCCCCTCTATTTGCCACCCCGCTCAAATTTTACAATATTAAACAGCAGAATAATCAATCCATTATCATCGAATTCAATTTTCCCGATATTCAGATCGATTATTCTACGGATAATCCTGCCCTGGTTTCGGTAGATATTCCCGGGCTTATTTACAATTATGAATATAATACACCTCTAATTCCGGTCTATTCGGAAAATTTAATCGTCCCTCCGGGAAAGGTCAGCTGGGACATCCTCTCCAGTGAGAATCAGTTTTATGAAGGGATTCAGCCAATCAGTTATGTGCCAGAGACGGAAAATGCATTATTTCAGACACAGAGCAGCTATCCTTCGATTTATCCGGATAAAATTATTGTACTGAAAGACGCCGGTATTTTCCGGGACTATCGCATGATGGGGATTACCGTATTTCCGGTACAGGTCTTGCCCAATGGCATCAGCTATTACAAGACCATCCGGGTGCGGATTACCTTTCAGTCCGGAAATCAAGGTAGCACAATAATGCAGGATTCCCGGGAGCGGGATATTTTTAAGAAGGTGGCCATTAATGGGCAGAATGCCGGAAACCTGCCCAAGGCCATAACAGCAGTTAGTACCACTACCCCTTCCTCACCTTTACAGGGGATTAACTTTGACAACCAGGTTAAGCTATATGTCAATCAGAAGGGTATCTATAAGGTTACCGGAAGCGATCTGATCACGGCCGGGGTTGACATCCAATCAATCAATCCCCAAACCTTCCGGCTGATGAATAAAGGCAAGGATATTGCCATTTATATCTCAGGAGATCAGGACCTTGAGTTTAATGAATCTGATTATTTCGAATTTTTAGGTGAACCCAATGTAGAGACATTTATTAACCAGTATCCAGATCTTTATACCGATCCTTTTTCCGATGAAAATGTTTACTGGCTCAGCTGGGGTGGCTCACCCGGTATTCGAATGGTCGAGGAAAGCGGAGCGATTGTTCAGACCAATCCCGGCCAATATAATCCAAGTCAATTCTATCCTTATACTGTTCATTTTGAGGATAATCGGTACTTCGAAAGATTTGGCTATGGTAATACCCATCAGTTAACCTATACCCGGGATGCCTGGTTTTTTGATTCCGGGATCCAGGCCATCGGGAAAAAATCCTATTCCGTTCCGCTGCTTTATCCTGACTCTTCCTCCTTTGAGCCGGT
>CAZTXJ010000090.1:0-5253 GCA_964617285.1 uncultured Calditrichaceae bacterium
GGGTGAAAGGAGAGAAAGTAGATCAACGAAGTGACATCTGGGCTTTTGGGGTTGTGTTGTATGAATTATTAACCGGTAAACTTCCCTTCTCCGGAGAATACGAACAAGCGGTAATGTATTGTATCGTAAATGAAAACCCGGTACCGGTATCGCAGGTCCGGGAAGATACTCCACTGTTTTTAGCAGAGACCGTCAATAAATGCCTGATCAAAGATCCGGATCAGCGTTATCAGACAATAACTGAAGTTTTAACCGATTTAAAAAGCAGAGAGGACCGAACAGCGTCTGATCCAACTATTGCCACCGAAGCAGAAATACCTAAATCCCGCCCTGGCATTCGGCTAAACCGCAAGATGACTTTCCTGGTGGTGGCCATTTTTATCCTGCTAATTCTCTCCGGATTTTTCATGACATCGGGTTCGCATCTTCTTAAAAATCTTTTCCATCCGGGTACGGCTCTGCCTGAACAACATCTTCTGGTTTTACCCCTCACCAATATTGGGGGAGATGCTAATCGTCAGGTGTTCTGTGATGGTCTGATGGAAACATTGACCAGCAAACTTACCCAACTGGAGCAGTTTCATGGTTCCCTATGGGTAATTCCTGCCAGCGAAGTTCGCGGTAACCATGTGCAAAGCGCCAGCGAGGCGAATAGAGCTTTTGGTGTTAATCTGGTGGTTACCGGAAGTCTGCAACAGATGAATAATTTACTCCGGTTAACCCTCAATCTGGTGGATGCCAAGAATTTGCGCCAGTTAAAATCTACGGTCATTGATGTTAAAAAATCGAATCTCTCCGCCCTGCAGGATGAATCGGTCAGCAATTTGCTGGCAATGCTGAATCTGGAGTTAAATCCCGAAGCAGAAAATGTTTTGCAAGCCGGCGGGACAACTGTGCCCGGTGCCTATGAATTTTATTTGCAAGCTCGCGGTTATCTTCTGCGTTTTGAGAAAACCGAAAATATTGATGCCGCAATTGACCTGTTTAAACGTGCCATTGCCCTGGATTCCGTTTATGCCCTGGCCTATGCCGGATTAGGAGAGGCATACTGGCTGAAGTATGAAGCCTTGCGGGATATAAAATTTGTGGACCAGGCAACCGCAGCTTGTGAACATGCCTATAAATTAAATAATCAGCTCGCTCCGGTGAATATTACCCTGGGTTTGATCCATTCCGGAACCGGCCGGTATCAGGAAGCCGTTCAGAATTTTAATCAGGCGCTGGAAGTAGATCCTACCAATGCCGATGCATACCGGGGTATGGCAAGAGCTTATGAGGCGCAGAAATTGTTGGAAAAAGCTGAGGCCACTTATAAGCGGGCCATTGAATTAAAGCCGGATTATTGGGCCGGGTATAACGAATTGGGGTCGTTTTATTACCGGCATGAAAGGTACAAAGAAGCCGCCGCCCAGTTTCGACAGGTAGTTGCCCTGACGCCGGATAATTACCGGGGTTATAATAATCTGGGGGCAATATATTATCTTTTGGAAAGGTGGCCAGATGCCCGGGAGATGTTTGAAAAATCCCTTTCCCTGCATAATTCC
Source organism: uncultured Calditrichaceae bacterium (assembly GCA_964617285.1). Classification (GTDB taxonomy): domain Bacteria; phylum Calditrichota; class Calditrichia; order RBG-13-44-9; family RBG-13-44-9; genus CAYVKM01. Next base: position 1,545 of record CAZTXJ010000090.1, read on the forward strand.
TATAATGTCGCCTCCAATCTTGGCACACTTTACTTTATTGAAGGGAAATACAGTGAGGCGGCCCGGATGTATGAGGCGGCTTTAAAATTAAATAACAAAGATCAATTAATTTGGGGGAATCTGGCTAGTGCATATTACTGGGCTGCGGGAGAACGTCAGAAATCGCAAAAATTTTATCGCAAGGCGATTGAATTGGCAGAGGAACAGAGAAATGTAAATCCCCGCGATTCGGAACTTCTCTCTCAGCTTGCCGGCTATTATGCAATGATCGGAGATCGTACAAAAGCCTTGGCCTGTTTAGATCAATCGTTACAGATATCGCCGGATGACGCCCAGATCATGTTTCATACCGGAACAACCTATGAACAGTTAGGTGAACGTGAACAAGCAATAGATTGGATTGTCAAGGCAATTGAGAATGGTTATTCAAAATCCGAAATAGAACATCAACCAGAACTTCGAAAATTATTAGCCGACGCACGTTTCAAGGAATTGTTAAAAAGTAAAACAGAACATCAAGAAAAAAGATCGGATTAATTCGCTAAATTTAATTCATTTTATAAACTCTAAAGGAGAACAGTATGAGAAAAAAGTTTAATATTATCGTTATAGGCTTAGCGCTAATGATTCTTGCAGGTATAGGTCTGCAAAGTTCATTTAATGTATTCGGGCAGAACCAATCGAAAAAACATAAAATTGCCATCAAGAAAATGAAGAATAAAGAAACCAAGATGAAAGAATGGAAAGCAGTCGATGCGGAAGATTCTCTGGTGACAAAGATAAAAGTGAAAAAGGGTGACGAAATTACCTGGGAAGCGGATGGTTCCGATCTCTATTTCCAGTTCATGGATGAGCAGCTTTTTGGGGGTTACACCTATTATCTGCAGGATGGTAAAAAATTGAAACTTGTAGTGGGAGATAAAGCAGAAGCAAAAACTTACAAATATGCCGTGTTCTGCATCGCGGATTTACAATATGCCCGCGGTGACTCCCCGCCGGTTATCGTTGTAGAATAGTCTGATGTTGAATGTCCGTTAGGAAAGTCCGCTCCGGCTTTCTTAACGGAATATAAAATATATTAAATGAATTCATCAGATTTTTTATTCTGTTCCGATTGACCTGTTGAAATTTTTCTTTTTAATACACCCTTCTCCCACCTGAACTTTTGGTCAGTTTGATATCCTTTAGTACCGACTCTTTGATCCGGATTTCGAAGGTGAAAAAGCTGTAGCCCTGGGGATTGGGTCCCCAGGAAAAGGACATTTCCCAGCAGTGCAGATCCCGGTAAATATTAAAACTCTGATAATCGATCTTCTTGCCGATCAGATCCAGGCTGGTAGTATACTGGATGCGCCAGTTCTCGGTAAGTTCGATCCGGGCGGAGACGTTGGCGCTAAACCGTTTGGTCGGATTCCTGATATTACTTTTGTTATAGTTGTAGGTAAAATTTGTGGTGATGTCCCAGGGCAGTTTAAATTCCTTTAGTCTGTCGGCAATGGGATCGCTGACAATATCGGTTTCCTGTTCTTCTTCGGCCAGAGTCGAATCCTCCAGCGCAGGTTGTTCAGTTTCCTTTTTCTCTTTCTTTTCCGGTGGAGCCAGATGCAACCGGGCGTTGAGCTGGAAATTGACCAGTCTGGGTAAGCCAAAGCCATTCTCCCAGACATACTCGTTTCTTCGTCCCGCGCCCGAGCTGGAGGGTTTATAGAGCGAATGCACCATGGAAAAGGTAAGATCAAAATCCTTGGAAGCTTTGGTCCGGAAACTGCTCTGAATATCACTCCATTTCAGACTGTCGGCAATAAAATTATAGGAACTCCCAAAATTAAAATTGAACAGATCGATTTTCTTTTCTTCGCCCTTTTCATTGATCACTTTGCCCTGGAACAAGTTGCTTACCGAGATGTTCATGGAACGGGATTCGGAGGAGGATGTCCCGCCAAAGGGATTTCCGGCAAACCGGTCTCGTCTGATCGTTCTCCCCAAGGTATCGGTAAAAGTCTGCACATAACCAAAACCCGGATCGGTAAAATTGGGACTGAAAGAAAAACTGATGGATGGATCCATTTTATGACGAATCACTTTTACCGGAAGCAAGGGGATTTCCCACAATCCGTAAATGGTGGAAGAAGCGCCGATACTTGTGCTGAAGGTATGCCTGGCGCGGAATTTATGGACCGTATCGGCAACTGCCTGGTTGGTGCCGGGATCAAAGGAATAGTCGAGATATTTCGGAACCCACAATTCATCAATCCGAAGATTCTGATTGTACTTCAGGTATTTTAAAATTTTGCTGTTGAAGGACAGGGCAATATTGTGCTGCCAGCCGGTTCGGCTTTGTTTCTGAAAAAAGGAAGTTGTATCGCTGGTCTGCTGTAAAGTCTTGCTGCCGGTCGAGGTAAAATTACTGCTGTAATTGTAGTAAATGTCGTGGTACCATTTTCTTTTAACCGATTTCCCCGGATCGAATTGGAAAATATTAGACTGGGTATGGCTGAATGATAGCCGCGGCAGGGTATAGTCCAGGTTGCCGGTCTGAAGGTTTTCGGTCCGGCTCACGCTGGCTGAAAGCCCGTTCTTGCTGGACGGCCAGCGTTTGGAAAATGTGGCATTGGTCTGCAATACCTGATCCAGCCGGTCCTGAAGATTGTGCGAGTACTGCTGTAAGAAAGTCTGGTCACTCACAAAGGAGCCGGAAGCATTAAACGATGTTGTTTCATTTATGGTCTGGTCGTGCCTGAAATTGAGACTCCAGCGCTGCCGTTTCTGCCCGGTGGTCACATCCTTTGGGGCGAAGCGGCCATTAACATTTCCGGAAAGCGAATATCTTTTTTTATAGCGAAGCTCCCCCTCGTAAGCCACACCGGTTCGTTCATAAAAATTGGTGAGTAGGGTAGCATCCCAGTATTCCGATGCCGCCCAGTAAAAACCCAGATGCCGCAGATAGTTACCCCCGTAGTTGCTGTTTCCGAAGGAAGGAATAATAAGACCCGATCGCCGGCCCCTTTCCATGGGAAATACTCCGAAGGGAATGGCAAATATCGGTACGTCTTCGATGTACATGATGATCGGTTTTGCCACCGCCCGTTTTCGCACGAGAACACGCATCTCAGCACTCTTGAAATAATAGTGAGGATGATCAACACTGTCGCAGCTGGTGAAGTAACCGTTTTTAACCAGCAGGGTTTTTTTACCGATCTTGGCAATGTCCTCTCCCCGGTAATATCCCGGTTCCATGGCTGTTTTCCCGCTGGTTATTTTTCCACGCTGGGCCTTAAAATTATATTCCAGTTCCGTGCCATAGATGGGTTCGTTTCCTTTTTCATTGAAAATGGGTAAACCTTTATAAATTGGATTACCCAGGGAATCGGTGCTGTCCACCACTCCGGTTGCCAGCATATTATTCGCCTCCCAGTTGATTACTACCTTGCCGGCTTCCAGATCCATATTGAGGTATTTGATTTTTACATTTCCTTCCAGATAGGTTTTTTTCCCATCCAGCGAGAAAGTTATTTTTTCGGCGGAATAGTTCACCGGTCCTTCGAGATCCGATTTCTTTTTGGAAGCCATTGCCTGGCTGGTATCTGTTGGAATTGAACTGGTATCCGTTTGGATTAAACTGGTATCGGATGGGGTTGTCGTCTGGGAGATGCCGGAGGTTATCCGAATCGACATAACCAGACAGAAGGAGAGCATCACAAAAGAAAAT
>CAZTXJ010000090.1:5353-13325 GCA_964617285.1 uncultured Calditrichaceae bacterium
GGAGGTTATCCGAATCGACATAACCAGACAGAAGGAGAGCATCACAAAAGAAAATGTAGATGGTTTTCCCAAAAATTCAACCCCGGTTGTTATCCGTAAAAGTGCTTTGGAACTCGTTTTATATACGACTTAACCCAAAAAAAGTTAACCACGGATTGGGATAAATAACAAGAGGGATTAACAAATACTATCAGTCTGGGTAAAGAAAAGTAATTTTTGGAATACTTTATTCGACATCCTGATCACTTGGGGCGGCGTCATTTAGCACAAAGTCAACCTGGTTGATTTCGCGGTTAACCTGCTTCACCCGGATCTTAATTTCGTCACCCAGACGGTATACTTTTCCGAACTCTTTTCCCACCAGCGAGTATCTTTTCTGATCAAACAGGTAATAATCATCTTCCATATCCTCCAACCGGATAAAGCCCTCAATCAGATATGGAGTAATTTCCACAAAAAGTCCGTAGGCGGTAACCCCGGAAATAAGACCCTCGAAATTTTTACCGACATAATCGGCGATCCACTCCACCTGTTTGATCTTGGTACTTTCTCTTTCCGCTTCCAGGGCCACCCGTTCCCGGTCGGAACTGCGGTCGCTCACCTTTTTCAGGTGCTTCTCTAAACTATTCAGATTTCCCCGTTCGACCGGCTTATTATAAAGTTTGATCAACCGGTGAACCTCCAAATCGGGATACCGGCGGATGGGCGAGGTAAAATGGGTGTAGTCGGTAAAAGCCAGTCCGAAGTGCCCGACATTTTTAATATCATATATGGCCTTCATCATGGTCCGAAGGGCTACTTCCTTGATCAGTATGTCATCCTTGGTGCCAAGAACACCGTTCATAATTTCCTGAAATTGAGCCGGCGAGATATTACGCGGGATCTTTATTTTAAAATCCAGGGCATTGAGGAAGTTCTCAAAGGTGGTAATTTTATCATTATCCGGTTTTTCGTGTACCCGGTAGATAAATGGCAGCGGTTTACCTTTTTGGGATATCACCGAAATATGCCGGGCCACTGTTTTATTGGCCATGAGCATAAACTCTTCGATGAGTTGATGGCTCTGCAGACGTTCGATGGGAATAATTTCCGTGGGTTTGCCTTTTTCATTTAAGACAAACCGAACCTCCGGTGTTTCGAAATCGATGCTGCCCATCTGCTCCCGTATCCGTCGGAGTTTCAGGCTGAAATCCCGCATTTCCCGCAGGACTCCGGCATAAGGATCGGTCGAAGTTTGATCATCGATAATTCCCTGGACCTCTTCGTAGGAAAATCGGCGTTTGCTGTTGATGACCGAGGGTTTTAATTGGTAATTGATGACTTCACCTTCACCGGAAATCTCCATAATACAACTGAAGGTGAGTTTGTCTACTTCCGGTTGCAAACTGCATAATTCATTGGAGAGGTGTTCCGGCAACATGGGCACCACCCGGTCCACCAGATATATGCTGGTTCCCCGGAGAAAGGCTTCTTTGTCGATCAACGATCCTTCGCTAACAAAGTGACTGACATCTGCGATGTGTACGCCTAACTGATAATTTCCGTTCTCCAGTCGCTTGAGCGAAACCGCATCGTCGAAATCCTTGGCATCCACCGGATCGATAGTAAAAATCATTTCATCGCGCAGGTCTAACCGTTGTTCCAGCAGCTTTTTGGAAAGATGAAGTTCGATTTGTTTGGCCTCTTTTTCAACCGCTGCCGGAAACTGTACCGGTAGTTCAAATCCCTTGAGAACGCTGACCACATCTACTCCGGGTTCATCCGGAAATCCTAAAATCTCGGATATTTTACCTTCCGGATTCAATGAAGCGGTATCCCATTTCAAGAATTCCACCACCACTTTTTGTCCATGTTTGGCACCGGCATTATTTTGTGGCTGGATATAGAAATCGCGATAGACCCGGCGATTATCGGCCACCACAAATCCGTAATATTCACTTTTATGATAGGTACCAACGAATACGCGATGCCCACGTTCCCTGATGGCAGTGATCTGGCCTTCTTTGCTTTTCCCGCGCGAGACAGCAAAAAGCTGAACTTCCACCACATCATCATTCAGGGCAGTGTTCAGGTGCTGGGCCGGAATAAAAATTTCTTCCCCGGTCCTTTCGTCGGTTACAAACCCGAAACCTTTTCTGGTCAATTGAATTTTCCCTACCACTTTTTGCAGGGTGGAGGGGAGGGTGAATCGTCCGGTTTTCAGCCGGGCAATTTTACCCTTGCGGGCAAGCATTCTCAGGGCATCCCGAAAAGTATGGTAATTATTCTTATGCACGTGCAAGGCGTGGGAAATTTCCTTTGCCTTAAAACTCTTCCCCCTGCGTTTCTGTAAAAATTCCAGAATGTTGTCACTGATATCATTCTCTGGCTGTTTCTTTCTACTCATATTTTGCCTTCACAATCCGATCGATTTTCTGATAATCCTGGATAAATTCGATTTTTGAGAAATTCGATTCTTTTAATAGTGTATTAATATGTTCTTTTTGGTCGTATCCGATTTCCATAAAAATCCAGCCATTCTTTTTGATGATCTGCGGAATCTTTGGTATAAAGCCGGAATAAAACTGCAGACCATTTTCTCCGGAAAACAAAGCGATCCCCGGCTCATAATTGGTGATCTGCGGATGGAGCTCTTTCCGGTCCTTTTCTGCAATATAAGGAGGATTCACCAGAACGTAGTCATATTTTTCTTCCCCTTTACCGGGTAAATCCAATGCGTCCATTACCAGGAATTTTATATTGTCTACCGCAAGGTGCTCACTGTTTTGCCTGGCAACTTTTATGGCCGTTTCGGAAATATCGATGGCGGTCACCCGGCATTCCGTACAGTAATGGGCAATGCTGATGGCGATGGCACCGCTGCCCGTTCCCACATCCAGCACTTCAATCGATTTCGCTTGCTGTCCCTTTATTTCGGCCAAAGCTGTCTCAACCAGAATTTCGGTCTCCGGTCTGGGGATAAGCACGTCCGGGGTTAGCTTAAAATTCAGGCCCATAAACTCCTTTTCACCCAGAATATAGGCTACCGGTTCATGGACAATCCGCCGTTCTATAAAAGAACGATATTCCTTTAATTCCGGACCGGTAAGGATACGGTCGAACTGTAAATATAAGTCCAGTCGTTTGCATTTTAGAACATGGGAGAGAAGCAGTTCTGCGCTCAATCTCGATTCCGGTACCTGGTGTTTTTCGAAATATGGGAGTGTCCAGTTTAATACTTTTTGAATGGTCCAGATTTCTTGCATGCGGTTGGTTATTAAAATAAGCTTAGTTGCCTGATTTTTGCGGGACGGATCATCAGTCCGTATCCGTAGACGGACAGCTTCATTTATACCGTTTCTTCTTTCAGTTCCTGTTCCTGATCGGCCTGCTGCAGTTCGTCAATCAGCATATCGATATCCCCCTCCATAATTTCGTTCAAACGATAAAGGGTAAGATGAATCCGATGGTCAGTGACCCGGCCTTGCGGATAATTATAGGTGCGGATTTTGTCACTCCGATCCCCGGTTTTGATCATCGAGCGTCGCTGATTGGAAATTTGATCCTGCTGTTTGCGGAGTTCCAGATCGTAAAGACGTGCTTTAAGCACTTTCATGGCTTTGGCTTTATTTTTATGCTGCGATTTCTCATCCTGGCAGGTCGCCATAATTCCGGTCGGAACGTGCACAATCCTGACGGCGGAATCTGTGGTATTTACATGCTGTCCGCCATGTCCGGAGGCACGGAAAACATCAATCCGTAAATCGTTCGGATTAACTTGAAATTCGATATCCTGCACTTCGGGTAATACCACAACAGATGCGGCTGAAGTATGGATCCGTCCCTGGGTTTCGGTCTCCGGAACCCGCTGAACCCGGTGTACTCCGCTTTCGTATTTCAGACGTCCGTAAACATTTTTTCCGCTGATGGAGGCAATCACTTCCTTGAAGCCACCCCGTTCGGCAAAATTGGCATCCAGGATTTCCATTTTCCATCCCTGATTTTCGCAATATTTCTGATACATCCGGAAAAGATCGCCGGCAAAAATACCGGCTTCATCGCCGCCTGTCCCGGCCCGGATTTCCAGCACTACATTTTTTTCATCATTGGGATCGGGTGGTATAATCAACCGGTGGATCTCCCTTTCCAGCTGCTCGGCCCGCTCCTGCAGCATCATCAGTTCTTCTTTGGCCATCTCCACGATCTCGTCGTCGTTTTCGGATTCGATCAGGTGTTCGGTATCGGTTATTTGAGCCATTACCTTCTGATATTCTTTGCCTTTTTTGATAACAGGCTCTAAATCGGCATATTCCCGGGCAAGTGTGGCATACTGTTCCCGGTCCGAGATAATCTCGGATTGACTCATCTCGTTACCGATTTCCTCGAAACGCTGGTTGAACTGTTTTAATTTTTCAATAAGGTCCATATTTTGTTACTGCGTTATGGTTCCAAGTTATGCTGATTCCACGGCTACTTCTGAAGCAGCTTGTGTTTTCAACAAATGTTCATATTCCTCTCCCCGGGCAGCTTTCAGGGCGATGATCGCCACTTCCAGCATACTGTCATCCGGTTCCTGGGTGGTTATTCTCTGCAGAGACAAACCGGGCATGATCAGAAACTTTACAACGGGGTTATCCGGGTTTTTAGCCGAGGCCTTAATCGCTTCGTAGGATATTCCGCCGACCAGGGGTACCAGGGGAAGATGAGTGAGCAGGCGAATGTACAGATCAATATTCCCATGAAACAGGATGATAAAAGAATCCAGGATGCTGAAAAAGATCAGGCTGATAAACATCACCATTACCAGGAAACTTGTGCCGCACCTGGGGTGTAGCGTGGTATATGGCCGGGCGGCATCCACCGTCAGCGGTTCACCGGACTCAAAAGCATAGATCGTTTTGTGCTCAGCACCATGATAGCGGAATAACCTTTTTACATCCTTGAGCAGAGAGATGAGATAAATATATCCCAAAAACATGGCGATTCGGATGGTTCCGGCTACCAGGTTAAAAGCGAAGGCATCTTTTTCGATGTTGAATAATTTGGTGGTGGCAAACAGCGGGAAAGCAAAGAAAAGAGCTAATCCGGCAATCAGGGCAATAGTCACGGTAAAGAAAGCCGAGAGGGTACTCATGCCTTCTTTGGATTTTTTCTCTTTCTTCTTCTTTTTTTTCTTGGTTTGTTCTTCGGCTTCGGCATCCTTCATGGCGACGTCTGCCGAAAAATTGAGGTGCTTGATCCCCAAAATCATCACTTCGATCAGGGTAACCGCACCGCGGACCACTGGCATATTTAACCATTTGTGGCGCTGAATCAGGGATTGATATTCCTGTATTTTTATCTGTACCTCACCGTTGCTGCGTCGTACCGCCGTGGCGATTCTTTCCGGAGAGCGCATCATCACGCCTTCGATAACCGCTTGGCCACCGATCGGCATTATTTTTTCTTCCGGTTCGGTTTGTTTATTTAAATTTTCCATTATGAATTCCCGTTTTCTGAATTTTTGCAATAAAAAACGGAATGCATTGTGAAATGACATTCCGTTTCTTAATAATTTAAAAATAACTCAGCTAACGACGTTCGCCGTATTTTTTCAAGAATTTTTCTACCCGACCTGCAGTATCAATAAGTTTTTGCTTTCCGGTAAAAAACGGATGGCACTGGGAGCATATTTCCACATTCAGTTTGTCGACGGTTGACCGGGTTTCGAAAGTATTTCCACAGGCACAGGTCACATGCGCCGTTTTATATTCCGGATGAATACCTTTTTTCACAACAAACACCTCCTGATAGTCAATTTTAAAGCCCCATAATTTATAGGACTTTTTATACTAAAACAAGAATAGATGCAAATTTATTCCTGTTTTGATACCTTATTTGTATGCTTTGAATGTTCCTGAAGTAGCTTTAGTTCCCCGGATTTTAAGAACTCATGGAATCCAGGAAATCCTCGTTGCTTCGGGTACCTCTCATCTTATCCAGCAGAAATTCCATTGCTTCAATCGGATTCAATTCGTTGAGCAGCTTTCGCAATACCCAGACGCGGGAAAGTTCTTTTTTGGTAAGCAACAGTTCTTCCTTTCTGGTGCCGGATCGGTTAATATCGATGGCTGGAAAAATTCTCCGGTCTGCCAGCCGTCGGTCCAGTACAATTTCCATATTACCGGTACCTTTGAACTCTTCGAAGATCACCTCGTCCATCCGGGATCCGGTTTCAACCAGAGCCGTGGCCAGAATGGTCAGACTTCCACCTTCTTCAATATTCCGGGCTGCACCGAAAAATCGTTTGGGCCGCTGCAGGGCATTGGAGTCCACACCACCGGATAATATTTTACCGCTGTGCGGAACCACGGTGTTATGGGCACGTGCCAGACGGGTGATACTGTCCAGCAGAATAACCACATCCTTTTTGTACTCTACCAACCGTTTGGCTTTTTCCAGAACCATGTCGGATACCTGAACGTGCCGTTCAGCCGGTTCATCGAAGGTTGAGGAAATAACCTCTGCTTTTACATTCCGCTCCATGTCCGTTACCTCTTCCGGCCGCTCGTCAATCAGCAGAACGATCAGAATCACTTCCGGGTGATTAGTGGTAATGGCATTGGCGATTTTTTGCAGGATAACGGTTTTTCCTGCCCGCGGTGGCGAAACGATCAATCCACGCTGGCCTTTACCGATGGGGGTCAGAAGATTCATGATCCGCATGGTAAATTCCTTGGGATTGGATTCCATTTCGATCCGCTCCAGCGGATAGACCGGAGTCAGATTATCGAAAAGGGCCACCGCCTTTTTCCGTTCGGCCGGATCGAAGTTTACCGCTTCCACTCGCAGAAGAGCAAAAAAGCGCTCGTTATCCTTGGGGGGTCGGATTTGTCCCTGAACGGTATCGCCGGTACGCAGGTCAAATCGTTTGATCTGTGACGGAGAAACGTAAATATCATCCGGTCCGGGCAGATAATTAAAACGGGGGGAGCGAAGGAAACCGTAGCCATCCGGCAGCACTTCCAGCACACCTTCGGAAAAGATCAGACCTTCCTGGTTGGTTTGCTCTTCCAGAATTTTGAAGATAAGTTCCTGTTTTTTTAATCCGGATGTACCCTGAATTCCAAGTTCCTGTGCGACTTGCGCTAATTCAGCAATTTTTAGCGTCTTTAGAGAGTCTAAGTCCAGCATTGAATACCTCGTGTGAAATAGTTTTTAAAATAAGTTCCAACTAACGAAATCTCTCAACTTCTCTGGTGGTTTTAATGGGGAGTAAAAATGAAGTCCTAGAAGATTCTTTAACCGATGACAAATTTATACGCGTCATTTTATGAAATCAAGAAAATTGTATTTTTTGTAAAAATTCTCCGGCCAGATAATGGGAGCCAATAATTATCAGAATATCACTTTTCGACATGTGTTCAAGTGTTTTATGATACGCATCCTGAATGGTTTTGTAACAAATCACATCTCCGGATCTTTTTTGAAATTGATCCATTAGTTTCTCCGCAGGCAAGCCCCTGTCCGAAAACTCTGATACTACGCCGATTTTATCTATATGTTTCATTAAAATATCGGCAATAGTTTTATAATCTTTATCTTTTGCCAATCCGATTATGCTCCAGATCTTTTTCCGGGGGAAAAGTTGGCGGAGAAATCCCAGAATATTTCTGAATCCATCGGGATTATGGGCCACATCCAGAATAACCAGTGGTTTTTCCCGGATAATTTGCATCCTGCCCGGCCATCTTGCCTGCTGCAAACCGAACCGGATTTTATCTCCCGGGATATCAAAATTCTTGATGTTTTTTACAGCGGCAAAAGCCAGCGCTGCGTTATCGGTCTGATGCCTCCCGGCCATGCCGGTTTCCAGTCCGGAATATTTTTGCTCTCCCAGGGTGAAATCGAAAATATTTCCCCGGATGTTGGATTTGTTTATTTTGATATTCCTTTCCGGGTTAATCGAAATAAACGGGGCTTTGAGCGCAGTGCAAGTTTCACTCAATATCCG
>CAZTXJ010000091.1:0-13255 GCA_964617285.1 uncultured Calditrichaceae bacterium
CTGCCATGGCAGCTCTGCAGTTGGTCCGATTGCTCATTCTGCGCGGTGACGATTAATTTTTGGTTGCAAAACACTAACTATATTCATATAACAGATTGGAATTATCCAGATGGAATTAATGAAAAAGATACTTGTGGTTATTACCGGACTCATCCTGGTAGCGGTAGTGATTTTTGTGATCAGCGAATCACAAAAAGCGCAAAAAATGCGTGGTACTCCCTTTTCGGAACAAAGAGAAGAACCACAGCAGAAGGGAGAAGAGGAATTCCAGAAAACTCCCGATACACTGGCAAAAGGTCAGGACACCACCGAATGGAAGACGCCAGCGCCGGAAACGTTTAAATCCGATACGGTGGTATGGAAAAGTCTTACCGAAGAAGAAAGAGCTGCCATTCAGCGGGATTATCAGATGCACAATCCTAATCCGGTATTTATCGCCGCAGCAAACCGGATTCTTCCAGCCGTCGTTACCATTCAGAGCGAGATGATGATCAGCGCAGTACCCCGGGATGAAGAACATCGATTTTTCTGGGAGCAGCACGAGGGAGATGATCTGGAATTTTTCCAGCAGGGTACAGGCTCCGGAATCATCATCAGCAAAAAAGGATATATTCTGACCAACTATCACGTGGTGGAAAATGCCACCAGTTTTAATGTAACCTTATATGACAAAAGGGAATTTAAGGGAAAGCTGATCGGCGGTGACCCGAATACGGATATTGCCTTACTGAAAATCGAAAATGACGACTTGCCCACCGCCATCATGGGGAATTCCGACAGTGTAAAAATCGGTGAATGGGTAATGGCCGTGGGAAGTCCGCTTAATTTTACCTCGACCATTACCGCCGGGATTATCAGTGCCCTGGGTCGGGATATCCGCATCATTGACCGGCAGTATGGCGTGGAAAATTTTATCCAGACTGACGCGGTAATCAATCCCGGCAACAGCGGTGGTGCCCTGGTAAATTTAAATGGTGAAGTGATTGGCATTAACACTGCCATTGCCACCCGGACCGGCCTCTATCAGGGTTATGGATTTGCCATTCCCAGTAACCTGGCCAAAAAAATTGTCAACGATATGCTCCGATTTGGCGAAGTGCGCAGAGGCTTGCTGGGCGTTTCCATCACTAACGTGGACAGCCGGGTAGCGAAAGGGGTTGGATTACCAAAACCGATGGGTGTTCTGGTACAGGGTCTCCAGGAGGGTATGCCAGCGGAGAAAGCCGGGCTGAAAGTCGGAGACATCATTTTAAAGGTCAATGGGGAAGAGGTGGTCTCGGTAAACGATTTGCAGATTAAGATCGCCAGTAAAAACCCCGGCCAGGTTGTCCAGCTAAAAGTCTGGCGGGATAAACAGGAACGCACCTATAATGTTCGCCTGGGAAAAGCGCCGGTTAGTCCGGCTTCCGATAACCAGAAACAGCAACCGGAATTGAAAAAATTCAAGAACCTGGGAATGAAAATCAGAAATTTAACCTCCGCTGAAAAAAGCAGATTTGATGTATCTGAAGGTGTATTTGTAGATGAGGTTAAAGCGGGCAGTCCCGCCTATGAAGGGGGTATTTTTAAGGGATTTGTACTCATCAGCCTGGATGGGCAACCTATAGTGAATGAAAAGGATTTCGAGAAAAAAATATCCGAATACAAAAAGGGGGATGTTTTAAAATTTTCTGCCCGATCACCCGGTTTAAACAATACCTATGATAACCGAATCGTCTTTGTGGAAGTGGATTGAGCATGCTTAAAAGAACAATCTTTTCTAAAAGCCCGGTAACCAATTGCCGGGTTTTTTGTTTGTAGTTTATTGTCATATCCATTGGTTGGACATTGAAAAGACAAGAAGATATTGTTTTATAGAAAAAATGTAAGTGCCAAAGCGTTATTCAGATTGAAGCCGAACCTGTTTATAAATTTTGAAAAAAATAATCTCTTTAAATCCGGTTCTTATTTAAATTGCAACCGTTATTATTTATATGTAATTCTATCAGGCAAAAAGAAACCATCAGAAGAAAAAAATTTCGGTTACGGCAGAATTGAACATGGCGCATGAAAATCGATTTGGCATTGGAATGGACAGCAAGTTGTTCAGCGATTCCGGGACACTGACCCTGGTCGGTGCCCAGGTTCCGGAAATCCCCGCATTAACCGGATACCCGGCGGGAGATGTTCTGGTCCAATCGATCTCAGATTCGATGCTGGGTGCACTCGCCCTGGGAAGTTTTGCGGATCTTTTCCCCGAGTCCGATAGTCGTTTCCAAAATCTCCCCGCTGCGCTTCTTTTGGAAAAAACCTATGACCTGATCCGACAAGAGGGGTACTTCCTTAACAATCTGGACTGTATTCTGCTGTTGAATAATTTGATCAACCGAAATTATCTCGATGCCATCCGAAAAAATATTGCTGATATTTTTTGGTGCGACATTAGAAAAATATCCTTAAAAGTCACCAGCAGTCCCCATCCGGGGTTGCCCAATGATCCAGGAGGGATGACCGCCCTGACCATATGCAGTCTGGAAAAAGGTAAGGGGCGATAGATGGAATCCCTGCTGCATTCTCTGGAAACGGCAAATCCGCTCTGGGCATATTTTATCCTTTTTGTCAGTGCCTTTATCGAAAATATTTTCCCGCCCATTCCCGGTGATACGGTTACGGTGTTTGGCGCCTATCTGGTCGGCCGGGGATTTCTTAATTTCTGGGGGGTACTCATCAGTACCACCCTGGGGAGTATTGCCGGATTTATGGCTGTTTTTGCTCTCGCTTACTGGATTGAATGGAAGCTCATCGAAAAATACCGGCCTAAGTGGGTAGAAAGATCAAAAATAGACCGGGTGGAAAAATGGTTCAGACAATACGGTTACTGGATCGTCCTGATCAACCGTTTCTTGACAGGGGTACGCTCAATAATCTCAGTGGTAGCCGGTCTTTCCAAGATGAACACCATGCTGGTATTCCTGCTGGCTTTGATCAGTTGTTTTGTCTGGAATGGGGCGCTTATCGGTCTGGGAGAATTACTGGGCGAAAACTGGGAGCTGATCGGCCATTTTCTAAAGGTATATAATCAGATTGTGATTATCGCCTTGGTGGTGGGTATAGTGATCTTTGCCGGTTATCGATTTTATCGGTCAAAAAAGGCCTGATCACTGTCGTGCACTATTTCTTATTAACCCTTAATTCAACTCCATCATAGTATTAAACATTCTGGGACTGCGAACGCTCGATCCGGGCCCAGGTATCCCGCAAGGAAGTTGTACGGTTAAAAACCGGTTTTTCCGGGGTAGAATCTTTGGTATCCACACAAAAATAACCGTTCCGCAGAAACTGGTAACGCTCTCCCGGTTTGGCATCCTTCAAGGAAGGTTCCACAAAACTTTTGACAACTTCCAGCGAATTCGGATTCAGATTGGAAATAAAATCCTGGCCAGCTTCGGTCTCATTGGGATCCGGTTTGCTGAATAAATGGTCGTATAAACGAACTTCAGCTGCAATAGCATGTCTGGTGGAAACCCAATGCAGGGTACCCTTCACTTTACGTCCATCGTTGGTCTGGCCACTTTTGGTCTCCGGATCGTAACTGCAATGAATTTCGGTGACCTCTCCCGATTTGCTATCTTTTATCACCTTTTCGCATTTGATGATATAAGCATGTTTTAAGCGGACTTCCTGTCCTGGGGCCAGACGGAAAAATTTGCGGGGCGGGTCTTCCCGGAAATCATCCTGTTCGATATATATTTCCCTGCTGAATGGCAACTTCCGGGTTCCGGCTGAGGGATCCTCAGGATTATTTTCCGCTTCCAGTTCTTCCACCTGTTCTTCCGGATAATTATCAATAATAACTTTCAAAGGCCGGAGCACGGCCATCACCCGGGGTGCCCGCTTATTCAGATCTTCCCGTAAACAGTGCTCCAATAACGATATATCAACCACACTATTGCTTTTTGCCACACCGATACGCTCACAGAAATCCCGGATAGACTCCGGCGTATATCCCCGGCGGCGAATTCCGGAAAGAGTGGGCATTCGCGGATCATCCCAGCCACTGACAAATCCTTCCTTTACCAGTCGCAGGAGTTTACGTTTGCTTAATAAAGTATAATTGATGTCCAGCCGGGCAAATTCGATTTGCTGGGGAGCATGGATACCCAGGTTTTCCACAAACCAGTCGTAGAGCGGGCGATGATCTTCAAATTCCAGGGTGCATAAAGAATGGGTTATGCCTTCGATCGAATCGGACTGTCCGTGTGCCCAGTCGTACATGGGATAAATACACCACTTTTTCCCGGTCCGGTGATGCGCCGCATGGAGGATCCGGTACATCACCGGGTCGCGCATGTTCAGATTGGGCGAAGCCATGTCAATTTTTGCCCGTAATACCTTTTCCCCATTTTTGAATTCACCGGCTTTCATTCGTTTAAACAAAGATAAGTTTTCTTCAACTGACCGGTTTCGGAATGGACTTACCTTACCGGGTTTGGTAAGCGTCCCACGATGTTCCCGGATCTCATCGGCACTCAGGTCATCCACATAAGCTTTGCCATCTTTGATCAATTTCAGAGCATAATCGTAAAGGGTATCAAAATAATCTGAGGCATAAAACAGCCGATCCTCCCAGTCGAAACCCAGCCAGCGAACGTCCTCCTGGATGGAGCGGATGTACTCTTCCTCCTCCTTAACCGGGTTGGTATCATCAAAACGCAAATTACAAAATCCGCCGAACTCTTCTGCCAGACCAAAATTGAGGCAGATGGATTTGGCATGTCCGATATGCAAATATCCGTTTGGTTCCGGTGGAAAACGGGTATGCACCCGTCCCTCATTCTTATTATTTTCCAAATCTTCAAGAATAATATTCCGGATAAAATTTGGTGGGACATTTACTTTTTTATCCTGGTTGTTCATTTTATTTTCCGCATCTTCCCGGGACGGCTTCGTGGGAACCATTTTATTCTTCCTCAAAAATTCCAACTAAATTCATTTTTATTATTTTACCTCTGAAAAGCGATGTATTACATCACCTAAATTTCAAGAATAAAAAAGTCATTTCGAGTATAGTCCATCGTAGATTGACGGAATCGAGAAATCTTTATAATTTTTATTAGATTCCTCCCCGTCTGGCGGGCGCAGCCGGACAGGCACTTCTCCCGCTGATGCGGGATCCGTTCGCCTGCCTGCTGCAGGCAGGGAATGACTTTAAAAAAGATCTTTGGTAAAAAAAGAAAATTGCTCATATCAATAAACCAACTACTTTCTAAAAAGTGTGGAAACTTAATCACAAAAAATGATGAAATAAAGAGTCTAGATAAAGAAAAATCCTATCAGACAGTTGATTAATCCCGAATTAAGTGTGGATCAAATGAACATATCCAATCTCAAATTCAACTTACAGCTTGAATAGTCCAGCACTTATTTGTAATATTTACAATTAATTTTTAAAGTGAAAAAGTCATATTCAAAGTATTTCAAAGATAACAATATGAGTTTAATCCGAACCAGATTTGCTCCCAGCCCGACTGGCTTTCTGCACGTAGGGGGTTTGAGAACCGCCCTTTACAATTATCTGTTCGCCCGGCATCATCAGGGAGAAATAATATTACGAATCGAAGATACCGATCGGGCCCGCTTTGTTGAAGGTGCAACCGAGAATCTGATCCAAACGCTTCATGTCATGGGCATTGACTATCAGGAAGGTCCGGATAAGGATGGAAAATCAGGCCCGTACCTGCAATCCCAGCGTCTGGATGTATACCGAAAACACGCCGAAAAACTGGTTCAGCAGGACGATGCCTATTTTTGTTTCTGCACTCCCGAGCGACTGGAAGCCCTGCGCAAAGAGCAGGAGGCAGCAGGAGAGCAACCCAAATATGATGGCCTGTGCCGAAATTTGTCAGCTTCAGAAATACAAAATAAATTATCAGAGAACGTTCCCCATGTTATCCGGCTGAAAATGCCGACCGAGGGAGAATCGCATTTTACCGATCTGATTCGCGGAGAGGTTACGGTCCGGAATGACCTGGTGGACGATCAGATCCTGGTAAAGTCCGATGGTTATCCTACTTATCACCTGGCCAATGTGATTGACGACCACCTGATGGAAATCAGTCACGTAATCCGGGGAGAGGAATGGTTGCTGAGCGTTCCTAAACACCTTCGCCTCTATCAGGCATTCGGCTGGACACCGCCCCAGATGGCGCACTTGCCGCTCCTGCTGAATCCCGATCGTTCCAAACTCAGCAAGCGCCAGGGTGATGTGGCAGTGGAAGATTTTTTGCAGAAGGGATACCTGCCGGAAGCCCTGAATAATTTTGTAGCCCTGCTGGGCTGGAATCCCGGCACCGATCAGGAAATATTCTCCATGCAGGAATTGATCGATCAATTTTCTCTGGAGCGGGTAAATAAATCCGGAGCAGTATTTGATCTGGCTAAACTAAACTGGATGAATGGTCAATATATCCGCGAGATGGACGAATCCAGAAGAAATCAATTTCTGTTGCCCTATCTGGAAAAAGCAGGTTTCGACACTACGGATGACGAGAGAAGTAAAAAGATCATAAGTACGGTTTATCAGCGGATTTCCTTTGGGGACGAAATAAAATCGAAAGCAGCCATTTTCTTCAGCGATAAGCTAATCCTGGAAGACGATGAGGCCAGGGAAGTTCTGCAGAAACCTACCGCCCTTACCGTGCTCGAGACCTTCCTGCAAAAAATTACTTCTATTCCTGAAATTGATGTCGATTCATTTAAACAGGTGATGAAAGAAGTTCAACAGGAAACCGGGATAAAAAAGCAGGATCTGTGGATGCCGATCCGGGTGGCAATTACCGGTGTAACCCATGGTCCAGAATTGCCGATTGTTATGGAGATATTTGGGAAGAAAAAAATAGAGAGTTTTGTAGGCCAGGCAATCGAAATTGCCCGGGAATAAACTTTAACATCTGTGGAGTTTACCGTGTCTCTTAAAATTGCAGTTTTATTGGGCGGCACTTCTGCCGAACGAGACGTTTCCCTGGTGACCGGAAGAGGCATCGCCAAAGCGCTTGCCGATAAAGGACACCGGGTTACCGCGATTGATTGTGCTTTTGGCGATCAAGTGATAACGGACTGGGAGGTGGATAGTAATGAAATTATCCGGGTGGATCACTCCGACATTGAGAAAAGAAAAGCCGAGCTGGATAAAAATCTGCTGAAAACCCTGGATTATTTGATTCAGGAAAAGTTCGATGTAACCTTCATTGCATTGCACGGCGGGTATGGAGAAAACGGCCAGCTGCAGGCAGCGCTGGATTTGATCAAAATGCCTTATACCGGAAGCCAGGCGCTGTCCAGTGGTCTGGGTATGGATAAAAATCTGAGCAAAATATTGTTTCAGGATGTGGGGGTACCGACCGCACCCTGGCTGCTTATCACCAGAGAAACAGCTTTTGATAAAAAAGCTATAGAGAATCTGGGGTTGCCGGTGGTCATCAAACCAAATGATCAGGGTTCCACGGTGGGACTCACCATCGTCAAAAAAGCCGAGGAAATGGAAACGGCAATCGAAAAGGCATTTCGGTTCGGCAAAACCGTACTGGCCGAAAAATTTATTCCGGGGCGGGAAATGACCGTCTCTATGCTGGATGGCAAACCATTACCGGTTATCGAAATCATTCCGGAGCATGGTATATATGATTACGAGTGCAAGTATCAGAAAGGAAAAAGCCAGTATGTGGTGCCGGCCCAGATTTCGGAAACTGTCACGGAATCCCTGCAAAATTTTGCCATTAAAGCCTATCAGGTATTGGATTGCCGCCATTATGCCCGAGTCGATTTCCGGCTGCAGGATAACACCCTCCCCTTTTGCCTGGAAGTCAATACGCTGCCGGGAATGACCCCGACCAGTCTGGTTCCCAAAGCTGCAAAAGCGATGGGTATCAGCTTCCCGGATCTGGTGGAAAAAATTACCTACCTGGCCATTCAGGGAGAATGAAACAAAATCTGTGATTTTGTAGTTTGTCCGATCATTCGGGTTTATTTATTCACACGCTTGATTTTAATAAAAAAAACAATATATTTCATAAAATTAGTGTCGCCCCATGGATGAAAATTATCAGATCGTTTTTTGTACCGTTCCAAATGCTGAAGTTGCCAGGAAAATCGCCCGAGCTATTGTGGTGGACAAACTTGCCGCCTGCTGCAATATCATTCCCGGACTTACTTCCATCTATTCCTGGAAAAATGAAATACAGGAAGAGTCCGAATTGCTGCTGATGATAAAAACAAAGACAAGTGTTGTACCGGAATTAACGGAAAAAATCAAAAAAATGCATCCTTACGAAGTTCCTGAGATCATTGCTTCAGAGATGAGTGAAGGTAACCGTGAATATCTAAACTGGGTGAATGAAAATGTCAAGTGATAAGCAAATTGAAAATCCGGATCTGGAATATTGGCGCACGGAAGTGGAGAAGATTGAGGAAGACGCCGAACATGGATCACTTTTTTTAGCCGACGCGGCCCTGGGTATTATCCAGGAATTTATCGAGCGGCAATTGTATCGGAACCGCACCGAATTACTACAGTCCCTGGCCAAGCTAACCAATGCCCTGGTGCGGGCAAAGTCCCTGATGGCCCTGATTCACGCCCGTTCTCACCGGATCGTTGATTTTATTCAATCCATTGAAAAAGAAGAACGGGATATCAATAAAATAAAACAGATGGCCCTGGATGAAATTAAAGCCATCCACAAGGAAACCCAGGACAAATATAAAGTGATGACCCGACTGGGCGCGAGATTGATCATGGACCAGCATGTGGTCCTCACCCATTCCTCCAGCAGCATTATCGAGTCCATCTTGCTGGAAGCGCACCGGCATAAGAAGAAATTCCGTCTGATCTGCACCGAAAGCCGACCCAGATTGGAAGGTACTCAACTGGCCCAGCGGATGGCCAAAGCCGGGATAAAAACCAGGCTGATCCCCGATGCCGACATCAACCGGGCGCTGCATGATGCCCATTTCGCCATTACCGGTATTGACCGGATAACTGAAAACTCGATTATCAACAAAACCGGCACGGCGGCTATTGCGATGATTGCCAAGGAATTAAATAAGCCCTTCTATGTAGCAGGGGAAACCACCAAGATCCTGCTAAAAAGAGTTTATCCGGCGCGGTTTGCCTCAACTCATGAAAAAGAGATTCAACCTAAAACCGTCAAAAACCTTTCTGTGCAGAATATTTACTTTGAGGAAATCCCCCTCTCTTATGTGAGGAAAATTGTCAGCGAAGAGGGTATCTTTGAGACCGAAGATTTTATGGAGCGGTTTCTCTAAAACCAATTTTTAAAACCTGATCACCCTTTTACTGACTTTTAAAAGTCATATTGCCTTACCGAGATGAATTCCAGATATTTTAACCGTCAAAAACAACTGTTCGCTTAATTACATTTTTTATAACTGGATAACGGATCAAATATAACGGGGGTAATGGTGAAGGAACTGGCAAAACGCGTCCTGATGGCACTCTGGGGTATTCCACTCATTCTTGGTCTGAGCTATCTAGGAGGGTATTATTTTCTGGCATTAATCTTAGTTATCAACGGATTCTCGATCTGGGAATTCAATACCATGACCAGGCATAAACAACGACATCCCTATCGATTTTTGGCGGTTGTGCTTTCATCGTTTATTCTCCTGTCCGCCTACTGGTTTGCCTGGGAAATAACCATGAATATTATTCTGATTACAATTTTCGTCATTCTTCTTCGCCACCTGAAAATTACCCCCCCGGAAACCTCCCTGAATTCCATGATTACTATTGCCGGAATTGCCTATATCTCTTTGTTTCTGGCAACGCTGATCGAATTCAGGCAAAATTTTGCCCTTTGGCAGCACACAACTGATGATATCTATTCCGGAGGAAAATTTATGGTACTGCTCTGGGTAAGTATCTGGGTGTGCGATACCTTTGCTTATTTTGGCGGCAGGCTGCTGGGTAAGCATAAGCTTGCCCCGGTCACCAGCCCCAACAAAACCATTGAAGGGGCAATTTTTGGTTTACTGGGTGGCATTCTGATCTTCGTTGTTTTTGGCCCGCTCTGGCTTCCGGAAATCGCACCAAAAATGTTCTGGCTGTCCGGATTTGTGGTTGGCATCTTTGGGCAGATTGGCGATCTGGTTGAATCCCGGTTCAAACGGGACGCCGGGGTAAAGGATACCTCAACCATTCTTCCCGGTCATGGCGGCTTTTTCGACCGCTTCGATTCGCTTATTTTTGTATCGCCAATATTTTACCTTTTGTTTTATAGCCTAAGACCCTGAATGATTGATGCATACTCAAAATAAAGAGAAAAACTTACTCACCGTTCGCAATCTGTCGCTCGATGTATTAAGCGAGGAAGGACGGCATCCGCTGATCCGAAATATCTCCTTTTCGGTGAAGCAAGGTAAGGTACTGGGAATCGTTGGAGAAAGTGGCTCGGGGAAGACCGTTACCTGTTTAAGCCTCACCAAACTCCTGCCCCAGCCCCCTATCTACTATCTTAAAGGTGAAGTGCAATTTGAAAAAGAAAATCTGTGGGAAATGTCCCGGGATAGTCTTCGCCGAATCCGGGGGAGCGGAATTTCTTATATCTTCCAGGAAGCCTTGAGTGCCTTAAATCCGGTGCTCACGGGGGGAAACCAGGTCAGTGAAGTACTGACCATCCATCAGGGAATCCGCAAGGAGGAAGCCGATCAACAGACAATTGAACTTTTTCATCAGGTAGGTATTCCTTCCCCGGAGGTGCGTTTCCGGCATTATCCTCACCAGCTGTCCGGGGGACTCCAGCAGCGGGTGATGATTGCCATGGCCCTGGCCGGAAATCCCCGCTTATTAATTGCAGATGAACCGACTACTGCTCTGGATGTCACTATTCAGGTCCAGATAATCGAACTGCTTAAACAATTGCAGCGTGAGCGAGACATGTCCATTATCTTCATCAGCCACGATCTGGGACTCATTTCGGAAATCTGCGACGATGTGTTGGTAATGTATGCCGGCGAGATGATAGAGTATGCCAGTCTGGAACAACTTTTTGCCAGACCGGTTCATCCCTACACACACCTGCTTTTGAATTCCATTCCCCGGCTGGACAAAAAACGCGGACAATTAACCGAGATACCCGGACAAGTACCTTCCCCGGCCAATTATCCCTCCGGGTGCAAATTTCATCCCCGCTGCCCCTACGCCCGGGAGAAATGCAGTCAGAAATCGCCACCGGTATTCGAACCGGAAAATTCTCATCAGCACCGATGCTGGTTTCCGCTGCTAAAAGATCAGGGGATTCATGTCTCCGAATAAAAACCCGATATATATTGAAGTCATTAATCAATAATCGAAATGCAAGTAGAAGAATCCTATAAACATTGTCTGGAAATCACCCGGGCTCATTATGAAAATTTTCCAGTGGCTTCCTATTTTATTCCATCCGGACTCCGAAAACATATTGCTGCGGTCTATGCCTTTGCCCGAACCGCTGATGATTTTTCCGATGAACTGAAGGATCGGGATAAAATACTGGACTGGCGCGATCAGCTGCATCGCTGTGTAGAGGGAGATTTCTCCCATCCTATTTTTCAGGCCCTTTCCGATACGATTGCTAAATTTGAGCTCCCGGTGGAATGGCTGGACGACCTGCTGACCGCCTTTTTGATGGATCTGGATAAAAACCGATTCCTGAATTTCGATGAACTCCTGCATTACTGCCGCTTTTCGGCTAATCCGGTGGGGCGAATTGTGCTGTGGATTTTTGGCTATCATTCGGAAGATTTAATGAAAAAGGCAGACCGGATTACCACCGCCCTGCAACTGACCAATTTCTGGCAGGATCTTTCAGTGGATCTGGCAAAGGAACGGCTTTACATCCCTTTGGATATCCTGAACCGCTTTCAGCTGAGTGAAGAAGATGTCTTTCAACGCAAATTTTCGGTTGAGTTCGCCCTGGTGCTCTCCGAACTTTTCAAAAAGACAAAATCCCTCTATGCCAGGGGATTACCACTTCTGAACCAGGTTGAGGGCAGATTAAAATATGAACTCCGGCTCACCGTTGCCGGTGGACAAGAGATTTTAAAAAAAGTTCACAAAAATCCGGAAAAAATATTATATTATCGCCCAACTCTTTCGAAGAGGGATTGGGTCCGGCTGGCATCAAAGTCGTTTATGGGTAACCTGAATGAGTAAAGAAAAAACAATTACCAAAAATAGCAAAAGCAATTTTTACTATGCTTTTTCGGTGCTCCCCAAAGAAAAGCGGGATGCCATCTATACCCTTTACTCCTTCTGCCGGCAAACCGATGATATTGCGGACAGCGAGGAATCGCGATCTAAAAAGCAAAAAACCCTGGACTACTGGGAAAACGAACTTTTCCGCCAATTTAATAATCAAAGCCATACCCGCTTCGACAAGGTCTGGAAAATAGCAGACAGATTCCGGATTCCACTGGATTATTTTCTGGAACTGATCAAGGGTGTCCGGATGGATCTAAATTCCGTCAGTTTTGGCTCAATTGACGATCTGATCACCTATTGTTACCGGGTTGCTTCGGTGGTGGGTCTGATGAGTATTCAGATTTTCGGCTACCGGGATGAGCGGGTTAAAGAATATGCGATCAATCTGGGAATCGCGCTGCAGCTGACCAACATCATGCGGGATGTCGGGGTGGATGCGAAAATGGGACGGGTTTATCTGCCGGAACAGGATCTGGAAAATTTTGGCGTGAATGTAAAAGATATTCTGAAAGGTAAAATTACCGATCCATTTTTAAATCTGATGCAGCACCAGTACGACCGGGCTGCTTCGTTTTATCAGAAGGCCACCGCGCTCCTCCCGGACAGCGAGCGACGGAATATGATCCCCTCCCAGATTATGAAAAACATTTATTATCATTTACTGAAAACTCTGCAAAAAAACAATTTTGATGTTTTGCAGCATAAACATGAAATCCCCAACCTGGTCAAAATTTCCATTGCCTTCCGGACATTGATTACCGAGGCAGTCCTGAGCATTTGACTGGAAAAACTTTTCGTATCACACAAAGCCACAAAGTAAACAAGATTTCCTTATCTAAAAAATTACCCAATCGTAAGCTTCGTCCCAAAGAATCTATCTAAAAAGTTTTATTTCAATATCGACTAAAAAGTAGTCTATCTCACCCCTAAAGGGGTTTTATTAAAGCATATAATTTCCCGGCTATAAATATTTCATCCCTAAAGGGATTTTCCTAAAAATTCTGCTCAAGAAAAAACACC
>CAZTXJ010000092.1:0-3785 GCA_964617285.1 uncultured Calditrichaceae bacterium
TACCGGATAAAAAGGAACCGGCGAGAGTGCGGCAAACATATTGGTGAAGAATGGGGCTTTATGGTAATAATGAACGGTCTTCTGGTAAATGCCGGTATTCTTGATTTTTGAAAGACGGGTTCGGGAAAACACCGGCGTGAGCACGGCATAATCAATGATGCAGGCGATGATGGTTGGTATCACCGCAGTAATAGTAGTCACCAGCGGGCCAAAAATTTTCCCGTAATAGATGATGGCCGGTTCATGGGGAAAAGGAACAAAAGAGTTTGAGGGAATGATGTAGAAAAACAGGAATACCAGCCCGATAAACCTGGGATAGACAAAATAAGTGATAATCCCCATGGCCGTTGCCAGGAGAAGAGAGAGTATAACGAACTGCCATTTTTTGGGGACAGTGGGGATCATACGGAGCAAAATAGGAAAAAGATCGGTAATTGTCAACAAATTGAATTTATTTGTGAATTGACCTGCCCTAAACTTTTGTAATAGCGTTACCTGGGACGGTTAAAGACGGATGAACATTTTGCCCACCAGCTGCTGTACGAAACCGAGGAGTTCCAGATTCAGCAGTCCGGCCAGCACCGTGGCGGGGGATTCTTTCAGCTCCATCACCAGCCGGTCGATATGCTTGGGTTCGTTGGAGAGCGCCTGGTAAATATTTTTTTCCAGCGAGCCCAGATGATCCGGCAGTTCCCGGGGTTTTGCCTGAACTTTGCTCTGTGCCTCGCCAATCTCTTCCAGAATATCTTCCACCGATTGAACCAGTTTGGCTCCCTGTTTTATCAGCCGGTTGGTCCCCTGGCTTTTGGGACTGTTAATGTTTCCGGGTATGGCAAAAACTTCCCGGTCCTGATTCAGGGCAAACAGGGCGCTGATCAGTGCGCCGCTCCGGTCGCCGGCTTCGATAACCAGAGTGCCGAGGGACAGACCGCTGATTATCCGGTTTCGCTTGGGAAAATTTGCCGCATCCGGCCCGGTACCGATAAAATATTCGGAGATGATGGCCCCATGCCGGGGAATATCCTCAAACAGTTTTCTGTTCTCGGGAGGATAACAGCGATCCACGCCGCATCCCAGCACCCCCACGGTCTTCCCCCCGGACTGGATGGCGGTGTGATGGGCAATGGAATCCACCCCCCGGGCAAACCCGCTGATGATGCAGATATCCCGGTCTACCAAACCGCGGACTATCTCCTGGGTGATCACCTTGCCGTAGTTTGAGGGCGTTCGGGTGCCGACCACCGCAATGGACTTATCGAACTCGGGCAGAATATCTCCCTTATGAAAAAGAACTACCGGAGGATCGGAAATTCGTTTCAGAAGTGCGGGATATCTTTTATCCCAGATGGTAGTATATTGCACCTGGTGTTTTTCGATCAGGCTCAATTGATCCCGGGCGGTTTTTTCATCGCCCCCGCTCTTGATCTGCCCGGCCAGTTTATAATCGATCCCCTCCACCCGGATCAGCTGCTGTACCGGCGCTTTGAGGATTGCATCAACCGAATCGAACACCTGAAATAGTTTCCGGATCCGGCCTGGCCCGATATTGGGAATGGTGAGCAGGTAAAGCAGATCGTAAAGCTGGGGCGTCCGGTCAGTCATTCGATTCCACCCGGTTTAATTCATTTTCTTTTTCCAGGTCTTCCAGCATCTTCCAGATGGTCCGGTTCAACTGGGGGAGTCCATCTCCGGTAAGGGAAGAGATGCCGGTCAATTCCTCATCAAATTTCTTCTTATACTTTTTCAGATAATCCTCCTGCCAGACATCCTTTTTGCTGAAGACAATGATAAATGGTTTCTCCGCCAACCTTTGGCTGTATTCCTGGAGTTCTCCGGATAAAACTTTGAAAACAGTTTTGGGATCTTCTTCGCTGGGATCGACCAGATACACCAGCAATTTGGTTCGTTCAATATGGCGGAGGAACTGTAGCCCCAGTCCCTTTCCCTGGTGGGCGCCCTCGATAAGGCCGGGGATATCCGCCATCAGGAAACTTTTAAAATCGTCTACTCTCACGATACCCAGATTGGGCTGCAGGGTAGTGAAGGGATAATCGGCAATTTTCGGGCGGGCGGCCGATATTTTGGATAACAGGGTGGATTTTCCGGCATTGGGTTTTCCCACCAGACCTACATCCGCCAGCAGCTTCAGTTCCAGGATAAGCCAGCGTTCTTCTCCCGGTTCCCCGACTTCCCATTCCCGCGGCGCCTGATGGGTGGGTGTAGCAAAGCGGGCATTGCCCCGTCCGCCTTTGCCGCCCCGGGCAATGATGAACTCCTCACCGGGATTTACCAGGTCTGCCAGGATGCTTTCATTTTCCGCATCCTTAACTACCGTACCTGCCGGAATCCGGATAAGGATATCCTCAGCATTCCGTCCGTTGCGGTTGCTGCCCATTCCGTGCTGGCCATGTCTGGCAACAAAATGTTTTTTATATTTATAATCGATCAGGGTATTCATGTGAGGATCTACCTTTAGGATGATATTTCCGCCCCGGCCACCATCCCCGCCGTTGGGACCACCTTTGTCCACGCTTTTTTCCCGGCGAAAGCTGCAGGCACCGCTGCCGCCCTGTCCGGCCTTCACATAAATTTTTGCCCAGTCGATAAACATATTCTTTTACGCCAAAGTTTAAAAAAGTGTTAAAAATTTTACAGAAAGGGATGGGATGAAGCAAGGGAAAAGATTGTCTTAGGGAATCCCCGCAGGAAGGTGTTAAAATGGATGATGGTTTTCTTTCTCAGAGATTGTTTGTATCTTTGGCTGATGCAAGAATTATTAACGTCTTTTAAGTTGGTCATTACTTATGAATTCGACAACCTTAGAAATGTCATCCCCGTCCCGCAACTGCGGAATAAGCGGCCTGCCTGACTTGCGTCAGCAGGCAGGGAATACATCTTTATTTGAGGAATAATGTTTTTTAAGAATTGAAAAAGTTGTGAATGTATATGTTCTAAAAAGTCCATTTCCATCAATTTGTCATTCTGAACTTGTTTCAGAATCTATCATTTAACTATACTTTTGAGATTACGATCCCGCAAGGGCGGGACGGAATGACATTATCAAGACTTTTTAGAACAAGCTCTTTAATCATTAGGAAAATCAAAAATGGACAAAGCACAACAGGATTTTTATCAGAAATTACGGGTGAAAATAAAAAAGTGGATTGAAACCCGTGATCAGAAGGATCAGCGCTGGGCGGAATATATCCTGCTGGCGCCGGATATTTTTCATTTACTGTGTAAGCTGGCTATGGACCCGGAGGTACCGGCATCCAAAAAGGTAAAGCTGGGGGTGGTTATCGCCTATTTTGTTTCACCGCTGGATTTTTTACCGGAAATGATCCTTGGGCCGATAGGCTATCTGGACGATATCGCCTTATCCGCATTTATCCTGAATGATATCATCAATAATACCGATCCAAAGCTGATCACCCGGAACTGGGCCGGTGAGCGGGATATTCTCGAACTGGTGAAGACCATTCTGGTAAATGCCGATAAAATGGTGGGCAGTGGTCTATGGCAGAAACTGAAGAATAAACTTTCCTGAAAAGCAATGCCATCGCTTGGAGCAATGGCATCACTTTCCCAAAAACACTTCCCAAATCTGAAATAACACTTTAAATCCCCCCGCTTTTATATTAGAATAGAAATCCACGTTCGTGACACGTTGAAACAGAAAGGATAGCAATGCGCGCTGAATTTTATTCCTGGGGAGCTGCCGAAGAAGTCACCGGTTCGAAACATTTTCTGCAGATCAAAGACAGTACCATCATGTTCGATTGCGG
>CAZTXJ010000092.1:3885-6859 GCA_964617285.1 uncultured Calditrichaceae bacterium
TTTGATCTGAAACCGCTGTACAACGAAAAAGATGTGATCAGCTGCCTGGATCAGTTTGTAACCGTATCCTATCACCGGCCCTTTCTGCTGGCGGATGGGGTGAAGGCCACCTTTTATGATGCCGGTCATATCCTGGGCTCGGCCGTTACCCATGTGGAGATAAATCTGAACGGCCAGAAGATGGACATCGGTATGAGCGGGGACCTGGGCCGGAAAAATCTACCCATCCTGCGCGATCCGGAGATTATCCCCCCGGTGGACTTTCTGGTTATCGAGAGTACCTACGGGGATCGGCTGCACGATCCCATTGAAATGGCCATGGACAAACTGACCGAAGTGATCAACCAAACGGTAGAACGGGGCGGGAAAATTATCATTCCATCATTTGCTGTGGAAAGAACCCAGGAGCTGGTCTATTTTATTCATTTGCTGCACGATAAAAACAGGATTCCCCAGATACCGGTTTATGTGGACAGTCCCATGGCCACCAATGCAACCTCCATTTTCCGGGTACATCAGGAATGCTACGATGAAGAAACCCGGGAGGCGTTTATCGCCCATCATAAAAATCCCTTCGGATTCAACGAGCTTCGCTATATCACCGGTCAGGAGGAAAGCAAGAAGCTGAATGCACTCAAGGAGCCGGCAATCGTCATTTCTTCCTCCGGCATGTGTGAGGCCGGCCGGATTCTGCATCACCTGCTGCACAATATCGAGGATGCCCGGAATACTATTCTGATTGTGGGGTACATGGCGGAGAACACCCTGGGCAGAAAAATCCAGGAGAAGCAGCCGGAGGTGAAGATCTTCGGAGATATGTACAAACTCAAAGCGGAAGTGGATGTGCTGAACACTTTCAGCGCCCATGCGGATTATAATGATATCCTGAATTACATCGGTAAACTGGATTATCATAAACTGAAGGAGATTTTTCTGGTGCATGGGGAAAGGGAAGCCCAGACCAACCTGCAGAAACTGTTATCTGAAAAAGGATACAAAGCAACCATTGTCAAACCGGGTGAAAAATACCAGATGCAGACCGGGTAGGAAATATAATGCGGTAGAACCTTTCTTTCAGAATAAAGTAGACAAGTTTTATAGCATCATGTTGATGAATTTTAACGAGACATTCGATGATCAAGAAATGGATACTCCTGTTACTAGGCATATTCTTATTAATTCTGGCGACGATAGGTATTTTTATTCCCCTGTTACCCACCACTCCGCTTCTGCTTTTGTCCGCCGCCTGTTTTATCAGAAGTTCGGATCGGCTGTACAACTGGCTCATCCATCAAAAGTTCTTTGGTAAATATATCCAAAATTACCGGGAGCACAAGGCGGTTTCCCTTCGCACAAAAATTGTAGGATTACTCTTCCTGTGGGGAACAATCAGTTATGCAATTTTAATGGTAAGTCAAAATATATTGTTGGATATTTTTCTGTTACTTGTTGCGATTGGGGTCAGTACCCACCTCTTTCTCCTGAAAACCCTTCCCAGGAAAAAATTATCGCAAAGTTCTTTGAGCCCGACCGAACCGGAAGATCAGAAAATGGAATAATATTCTCCCGGAATAAGCTTTTAGTAATTGAGTATATTTATTACTTTGGTTTACTCAACCACTACAGCCGTTCCATAGGCCAGAATTTCCGAGGCATTCTGCATAATATAGGAGGTGGTAATCCGGACATTGATTACCGCGTTCGCTCCTAATGATTCGGCCTCATCTGTCATCCTGTCCAGTGACTGTTCCCGGGCTTCGGCAATCAGCTTGGTGTATTCTTCGATTTCCCCGCCCACGATATTTTTGAAAAGCGCCAGAATATCCCGGCCTATGTGCCGCGCCCGCACCGTATTTCCTTTTACCATACCGACAATTTTTACCACTTTTTTTCCGGGAACATTTTCTGTGTTGGTCACAATCATCGGACAATCTCCTTATACTTATCATGTTTACGGGTCATCAGTTTTTCTCTCACCACCGAAACGAATAATACCACAAATCCAAAGGCCAGGGCCAGAATCCCGATTTTTTCCAGCAGGGTTATATGCGATTCATTCAGGATACCGATGATAAAAGAATAGACCGCGATTCCCAGCAGGATAATGGCGCCGATGGAAATAAATATCCAGCTGATGCCCCGTTCCATCCGGTTATAGAGATGACGCCAGTACTCATCCCAGGCCATGTCCGGTAAAAGTTTGTTTTTCATGCTCGAACTGACTCCTTTTATTTTGACATATTTTTCCAATTCTTCCCGGCAGGAGGAACATTGTTTCAAGTGATCTTCCAGTATTTGTTTATCTTCCGGAGAGATCTCCTGATCAACATATTGCATCAGCAATAACTGGTATTGCTCACAATTCGATTTATGATTCATCCTGCTCGCCCTCAATAATTTTTGCCAGCTTTTTCCTGGCATGGTATAACCGGGACATCACCGTACCCAGTGGAATATTGAGCAAGTCGCTGACTTCCTGATAAGTGAAATCTTCAAATTCTCTTAACAGGATAATCTCCTGCTCATCCCGGCTTAATTTCCGGATGGAGTGCCAGATGACTCTGGCGGTTTCATCCTGTTCTATTTTCCGGTTAGTCTCGTTAATGGCCTCTGGCAGATTTCGCTTTTTACTGAAGAAATCAGAAAAAACCGTCCGGCGATTGCGTATCCGTTTCAGGTAATTCATACTCAGATTTTTAATGATGATATAAAACCAGGCCCGGAATGGTTTTTCAATATCGAAATGATCGAGATTCCGGTAGACCCGGATAAATGCTTCCTGGGAAATATCCAGGGCAACTTCCCGGTTTCTCGTCCAGTAATAGGCCATCCGATAAGCATCCTGGTAAAAAGTTTCGACTAACTTTTGAAAGGCTGTTTCAGATCCCGTCTGACATTCCTTGATCAGCTCAACATCATCAATCGCTGCCATTGTCCTTCCACTGACATTAACTGTAAAAATATACCCGGCAAA
>CAZTXJ010000092.1:6959-10685 GCA_964617285.1 uncultured Calditrichaceae bacterium
CCGATACCCCGCACCTTCATCAACTCCTCCTTGCTTTTGAAATTCCCATTTTGGGTGCGGTATTCGATAATCCGACCGGCCAAGGCCGGTCCGATCCGGGGGAGCTGCTGCAGTTGTTCACGGCTGGCAGTATTGATGTTGACCGGGAAACCACTCCTTTCCTGCGATTGGTAAGAATCTGATATCTGCTCTTTTTCGTTAATGGCTTTTAACGAGTCCAGTTTTTCCTGGGCCAGCAGACTGTCCCGTCGCTGGATAAAGGCTTGTTCAAATGCACTAAAATCGTAAGCTGGTTCTGGGAAGAACCATACTTTGGCATACTGGTAGACCACCGAGATTCCGAACACAATAATGATAAACCAGAGCGCCCGCATCTGTGCTTTGGTCAAATACATTGGCCATTCATCATTTTAATGCATTGAAGTGATTATAATTTAAATGCTTTTTGGGGGAAGTCAAAGGAAATGTGTAACCAATTTTATTAAAAAGTTTTTATTCAGGGATGATGATAAAGATTGGGGTAAAATCTGGTGGTTTGGTAGTGATGCCATCCCAATGAAGGATGGCACCAGCGCAGATTTTTACATCTTCTCGATCACCGATTGCATTTTTTCCCGGATAGCCACGGCAATATCGCCTAAGTTCGGATTGTTCACCGCCTGCATGGAAGCAATGGGATCGATGGCGGCTACCACAGTCTTTCCGTTTTCATTCTCATAAACCACCACGTTGCAGGGAAGCATCAGGCCGATTTGCTCTTCCGCCAGTAGAGCCTTATGGGCATAGGGTGGGTTGCAGGCACCCAGAATTTTATATGGCCGGAAGTCCACATCCAGCTTCTTTTTCAGGGTGGCCTTCACATCGATTTCGGTGAGAATGCCAAATCCTTCTTTCTTTAATTCTTCGGTCACCTTATCAATCGCTTCCTGATAAGACATATCCACCGTTTTATAATAACTGTACAAAGTCGTTTCCATATTACGTTCCTTTATGTTAATCAATTCGAAAAATTCTCAACCCTTGTTTATTAAATGCGTCCAAAAAAAGAAAGTTACAAAGCAAGAATGGCGTCCCAATGGTAAAATAGAATTTTTAAAACCACTTGATTTTGTTGGAAAACAAAACGACATTTCGACAAATAACGAAATGATTGGTTTTTTTATATGAGAGAAATTACCAGAGTGTTTAAAGCTTTATCGGACAGTAACCGCCTCCGGATTCTGAAAATGCTGGAGGTGAAACCGTTATGTGTCTGCGAAATAACTGAAGTTCTTCGATTGGCCACATCCACCGTTTCCAAACATCTTTCCATTTTGCGGGAGGCGGATCTGATTTCCGATTCCAAAGAGGGGAAATGGGTTATTTATCAATTGAATCCATCCACCGGGAATGAACAGGTAAACCAGCTGCTACCCCTGATAAAGAAATGGCTACCGGAAGATGAGATCGTTAAGCAGGATCTGGAAAAGGTGAAGGTTGTTGACCGAAACATCATTTGCGGTACCTAAGAAAACGATCCCCTATTTGGGGAAATATAACGGGTGTAAAGGATATGTCAATTATGAACTGGAAAAATGAATATAAACCTTTTTTGTGGATTTTAGGCTTTTTTCTTTTTGCCTATTACCTCCCGCTTGGCAGCGAGCGATTTAACAATGCCATACTCGAGGGTCTTCAACTGGCCCGCTGGTACGCCCGGGAACATGTTTTGCTCTGTCTGGTCCCGGCCTTTTTCATCGCCGGTACCATAGCTGTTTTTGTCAGCCAGGCGGCGGTGATCAAATATTTTGGCGCTTCTGCCAGGAAATGGCTTTCCTACCTGGTGGCATCGGTCTCTGGTTCCATTTTAGCGGTATGTTCCTGCACAGTGCTGCCGCTGTTTGCTGGTATCCATAAACGGGGTGCCGGATTAGGTCCGGCTATTGCATTTCTCTACTCCGGTCCGGCCATTAATATTCTGGCGATTATCCTGACTGCCCGAATTCTGGGAATGGAACTGGGAATTGCCCGGGTGGTGGGTGCGGTTTCTTTCAGTGTGATTATTGGTTTGATTATGCATTTTATCTACCGGCGGGAGGAGCGGGAAAAGGCGGAAAGCGAATTAACCATTCCAGGTGAAGATGGTGGCAGACCGCTCTGGCAGACCGCCTTTCATTTTTTTATTCTGGTTGGCATTCTGATTTTTGCCACCTGGGGAAAACCGGAAAGTACTTCGGGGGTATGGTATTCGATCTATTCCGTCAAATGGTGGCTGGTGGCCGTCTTCGGGATTCTGCTAGGAATTTCCCTGGTAAAAATTCTGCATATAAAAGCAATTTGGGTTATAATGTCTGCCATTCCGGTAGTGATCATTTTCTTCCTGTTTCCTCATAATCCATTAATTACTTTTATCACGGCAATTGTTGCGTTGAGCATATTGCTTTCTCTGTCCCCCGGTGAGCCAAGTGAATGGATGAGTTCCACCTGGGGATTTACCAAACAGATTTTACCACTGCTGGGAGCCGGTGTCCTGGTGGCGGGATTTCTGCTCGGTTCCCCGACAGGTGGTCAGGGAATAATACCAAATGAATGGATCTCGACACTGGTAGGCGGCAACTCTGTATTCTCCAATTTGTTTGCTTCAGTGGTGGGGGCATTTATGTATTTTGCCACACTGACCGAGGTGCCTATTCTGCAGGGTTTGCTTGCCAGTGGTATGGGAAAAGGCCCGGCCCTGGCGCTTCTGCTGGCTGGACCGGCCCTGAGTCTTCCCAATATGCTGGTTATCCGCAGTGTGATCGGTACCCAGAAAACCGTGGTATTTGTTTCCCTGGTAATCGTCATGGCCACCATCACTGGCCTGCTGTATGGTTTCTTATTTTAGAATGTGACACGGAGTTGCACGGAGGATTCACAGAGAAATGCGAAGCATATATTTATTTTTACTGGAAATATTTTAGTAAGAAAAATAACGTAATGAAACATGAAGAATTAACAAAAGCAATAATCGGGGCAGCAATAGAGGTGCATAAGCACCTGGGGCCGGGTATGCTTGAATCTGCCTATGAAGAGTGTTTGGCATATGAGCTAAATAAGCAAGGACTAGAGGTTGAAAGGCAGAAACCGGTTCCTATCCATTATAAAGAGATTTTATTGGATTACGGATACAGGATTGATTTATTGGTTGAAAATAAAGTAATTGTTGAGTTGAAATCTGTTGATTCGCTTTCTTCGATTCATGAAGCACAAATTCTAACTTATATGAAATTCGCACAAAAAGAAGTAGGACTATTAATTAATTTCAATGTCACTGTTTTAAAAAATGGCATCAAAAGGTATGTATTGTAATTTTTTTAAAGTTTTTATTAATAAAAAATGTTTACTCCGTGTCTCTCCGTGAAAATGTATTAAAGGATGGATTAAAATGGCCAAAACCATACTGATTTTATGTACCGGGAATTCCTGCCGGAGTCAGATGGCCGAGGGATTCCTTAAATCATTCGACCCGGAACTGGACGTCAATTCCGCCGGAACAAATCCTTCGAACCGGGTTCATCCCCTGGCAGTAAAGGTGATGCAGGAAGTGGGTATCGATATTTCCCGGGGTTATCCCAAAGATGTTGACCAATTTCTGGACCGGTCATTTGATTATGTGATCACCGTCTGTGATAACGCCAGGGAAACCTGCCCGGTTTTTCTGGGTGATGTGAAGGAACAGTTGCATATTGGTTTCGAAGATCCGGCGGA
>CAZTXJ010000092.1:10785-13037 GCA_964617285.1 uncultured Calditrichaceae bacterium
TCCGTGTAGCTCCGTGATTACTCTGTCTTTCTCCGTGACACAACTTAAAACATCACTCTGGGGAAACTGATGGAAAAAGTATCAGGCAGGTTATCGTTTCTAGATCGGTTTTTAACTTTGTGGATCTTCTTGGCCATGTTTGCCGGAGTTTTATCCGGTTATTTCTTTCCTGGCATTGTGGATTTCTGGAACCATTTTCAGGTGGGGACCACCAATATTCCCATCGCCATCGGTCTGATTTTAATGATGTATCCGCCTCTGGCCAAGGTAAAATATGAAGAGCTGGGTGAAGTTTTTCGCAACTGGAAGATCCTGATTCTATCGCTGATTCAGAACTGGATCGTCGGTCCCATCCTGATGTTTTTTCTGGCGATTATATTTTTACGTGGTTATCCGGCCTACATGTACGGATTGATCTTGATCGGTCTGGCCCGCTGCATTGCCATGGTCATTGTCTGGAATGAACTCGCCAAGGGCGATACCGAATATGCCGCCGGACTGGTGGCCTTTAACTCAATCTTTCAGGTATTTTTCTATTCCATCTATGCCTATATCTTCATCACCGTTCTACCGCCGGTTTTCGGGATTAGCGGTACTCTGGTTCAGGTCACCATCGGACAGATTGCCGAGAGCGTGTTTATCTATCTGGGGATTCCATTTATCGCCGGCATCGTCACACGCTTTACTCTCATTAAATTGAAGGACAAAGAGTGGTATCACAAAAAGTTTATCCCCAGGATCAGTCCAATTACCCTAATTGCCTTACTGTTTACCATTATAGTTATGTTTTCCCTGAAAGGTGAATTTATCGTTCAATTGCCGCTGGATGTGATCCGGATTGCCATTCCCCTGCTTATTTATTTTGTGCTGATGTTTCTGGTATCGTTTTATATGGGTAAAAAAGTGGGGGCGGATTATTCCAAATCGGCTACCCTTTCCTTCACCGCCGCCAGCAATAATTTTGAGCTGGCCATTGCCGTGGCTGTTGCGGTATTCGGGATAAATTCCGGTGAGGCATTTGCCGCCGTCATCGGTCCCTTGGTGGAAGTACCGGCCCTGATCAGTCTGGTGAATGTGGCGCTGTGGTTTCAAAAAAAATATTTTTGACCTTCTGAAGCTAAAACAAATGGGAGTTGATATGCAAAAGGTTCTTTATTTGATAATGATTCTGATTCTGGTAGCAGGATTAATGTTTTGCAGTAATAATGGGAATGAAGTACAACAAACCAAAACCAGGGCGGAATCCGGATCCGTTTCTGCGGGACCAGCGAAGGATAATGCGGTTAATGTAAACGGAACCCAGGTTTATGAAAAAGAACAGATCATCTTTATTGAACTGGGATCAGTCAATTGCATTCCTTGCAAAAAGATGCAACCAGTCATGAAAGCCATAGAAGAAAAATATGGAGATCAGATTAAAATTGTATTTCACGATGTCTGGACTGATGATGGAAAATCGTATGCGAAGAGGTACAAGATCCGGCTCATACCAACCCAAATATTTGTAGATACATCCGGAAATGAAATAATGCGCCATCAAGGATTCTTTCCGGAGAAGGAAATCGACGTCTTTCTTCAGTCACATGGTTTAATTGTTCAATAACAGAGATCCGACATTTGATTGAGAATCTTTTTACTACTTTGAGCACTTACCTGAATGGTGCTTTTGAAATTGCGTTGGCAGCGGCCTTTGGCTGGGGGGTGCTCAGCATTCTTTTGAGCCCCTGTCACCTGACCAGCATACCGCTCATCATCGGTTATATTTCCAGCCGAGATGAAAAAATTAACCTGAAAGGCTCATTTCATTTATCCCTGGTTTTTGCGATTGGCATCCTGCTATCCATCGCGTTCATTGGTTTTATAACATCTTCCCTGGGAAGGATTATCGGCGACGTTGGCCGCTGGGGTAACCTGGTGGTGGCCGCCGTATTTATTCTGGTGGGTCT
The DNA here is from genome assembly GCA_964617285.1 of uncultured Calditrichaceae bacterium. Classification (GTDB taxonomy): domain Bacteria; phylum Calditrichota; class Calditrichia; order RBG-13-44-9; family RBG-13-44-9; genus CAYVKM01. The sequence continues at coordinate 12,732 of CAZTXJ010000092.1, forward strand.
TTACTTGCTCGACCTCGTTTCGATTTCCTGGAACAGTGTCGGGATTCATCCGCGAAAAGGCCAGGGACTGCTGGGAGCATTTAGCCTGGGGCTGGTATTTGGCATCGGGCTGGGACCTTGCACATTTGCTTTTATGGCGCCGGTCTTGGGGGCGGTGATGAGTCTCGCTGCCGGGGGGTGGATGAAGCCTATGTTGCTGGTTACTGCTTTTGGCATTGGGCATTGTACGATGATTACTGGTGCGGGAACGCTGTCGCAGGCGGTGCAGCAGTACCTCAACTGGACAGAAAAATCCGGCGTTTCCCT
>CAZTXJ010000093.1:0-13009 GCA_964617285.1 uncultured Calditrichaceae bacterium
TTTAAGAACTTTTAATTTGTGAAATCTCTTTTTCCCATAAATGGGAGTACTTGTAGCCACTACCGGTGTTGAAAAGAACAACCTTCTCTTCCTTTTGGATCCAGCCCGTTTGAACCAGTTTTCTGAATGCGGCAACGGTTGCTCCGGTTTCCGGAGAAACAAAAAGTCCCTGTGTTCTTCCAATAAGATTAGCACCATCCAGCATCTCACGGTCAGAAACTGCGATTGCCGTACCATTGCTTTCTCTCAATGCCTGGAGGATTAAAAAATCACCCACCGCAGCAGGCACCCTCAAACCATCCGCCACCGTGTGGGCATCCGGCCAGGGTTCAGCATGATCCAATCCAGCATGAAACGCCTTGACCATCGGCGCACATCCCTCAGCCTGAACGCTGACCATCCTGGGCCGTTTATTTCCGATCCAGCCAAGAGCTTCCAATTCCTGAAAAGATTTCCACATCCCCACCAGACCGGTGCCACCACCAGTTGGATAAATAAGGACATCGGGTAATTCCCAATTCAGCTGCTCGGCAATCTCATATCCCATGGTTTTCTTGCCCTCCAAGCGGTAAGGTTCCTTAAGGGTAGAAACATCAAACCAACCATACTTTCGAACACCCTCACTGGCCACTCGGCCACAATCGATAATCAAGCCATCCACCAGCTGGACTTCCGCACCCAGGGTCAGGCATTCTGAGATAAACGCAGCTGGTACATCCCTGGGCATAAATACATGAGCCGGCAAACCTGCCAGGGCAGCATAGGCGCTCAGTGCACCAGCAGCATTCCCGGCAGAGGGAATGGAAAGTGAATGAGCGCCCAGTTCCCAGGCACGGGAAACAGCCATAGATAATCCGCGGGCTTTAAATGAACCGGTGGGGTTCAGACCCTCATCTTTAATAAAAAGATTCTCGACGTTTAACTCCCGGGATAATCGCTTCGCTTCAATTAAAGGAGTGTATCCTTCGCCCAGGGACAATACAAATTTATCATCCTGCACCGGTAATAATTCCCGATATCTCCACATGTCCGGGGCTTTTCCTTTCAATGCATCTCTGTCGATAAATTTACGAGCTTTCTCAAGATCGTACCGGGCTAAAAGCGGTTTTTGGCAATCGGGACAGAGATTCCACAATCGGGATGGATCAAAAATTTTATTACAAGAAGAACATTGCAGGTGATTGAAAAAATTCATTAAAACTCCCTGAAATTTTAGTTTTGTGTGATTCGACAGTCCAATTCACTATAAAATTCCAAGATTCAAGAGCCGGTAATATACACCGGAGAAACAAGATAACTGTATCCGAATCATATAGTATTTACATAATTTATCATAGATATATTTAATTTTTTATAATTTCAGTTGTATATTAGCTTAAGAATTTTTGAAGAATATAATGATAAGTGTCAAATTCAATATAGGCGTTTTAATGAGGACATCATTAATAGTAGTTATTGGATTATTATTTTTCATAAACTGTGGGAAAAAATCTGATCAGAAAACCGGTGGGGCGGATCAGGGAGCGCAAACAGAGAGTTCAATCGCCCATTTACCCCAAAATTTGCAAAAGCTGATAGGGGTGGAATTCGGACCGGATAGTATGCCAACCGGTTATAAAGAAGAAACCGGATATGTGATGGGGTATCTGGAGGGCGATGAATACATTATCGACCATGTATCCGGAGAAAATCTGCAGATGCTCTGGTTCTGTAAACTGACCAGCCGCGATACCGAAGGACGGCCCTTTCTGAAAATTCTGGATATTCTTATCCTTCCAACCATTGAAAAAAACGAAGAATTACTGATGGGGACCTGCAAATACAATGAAGAAATGGATCCGGAAATTGTGGCCATCGTGAAATTCAACGAAAGTGAAGTGAAATCGGATGTTATTAAGGCCTGGAGAGCAAACCGGAATTCCAGAAAGTTTGAAGTGATTCCAGTAACAAACATTACCTGCTTTAACGAAAGCTTTTATCTCTAATTCATCTCACAAAAATTTTCAGTTCCTGAAAATTTAAATCGGTAAATGGGAGAAGTGATGATATGAAGGTTCTGGGCATTGATATAGGTGGTTCCGGAGTTAAAGGTGCGATTGTCGATACCGAACTTGGTGAGCTGGTCAGCGAGCGGCATCGTATACCCACTCCGCATCCGGCTAAACCAGAGGCGGTGGCCAAGACGGTTCAAAAAGTTGTTCAGCATTTTAAGTGGGAAGGAATTTTGGGATGTGGCTTCCCGGCCGTGGTGCAGCATGGAATTGCCCGTACAGCTTCAAATATTGACAAGAGCTGGATAGATACCAATGTGGAGGAACTCTTTTCCAATTTGACCAAATGCAAAACCCATGTATTAAATGATGCTGATGCCGCGGGAATTGCAGAAATGAGATGTGGCGGTGGTAAAAATAAATCGGGAGTGGTGGTAATGATTACTGTCGGGACCGGAATCGGATCCGGCTTATTTATGGATGGGATGCTTTATCCCAACACGGAATTTGGCCAGTTTTTGCTGGAAGGAGATATTGCTGAAAAATATGCGGCGGATTCGGTGAGAAAGGAGAAAGATCTTTCCTGGAAGAAATGGGGGAAGCGTCTCAATAAATATCTGAATCATCTGGAAATGCTGGTCTGGCCGGATCTCATTATAGTGGGAGGCGGGGTGAGTAAAAAGTTCGAAAAGTTTTCCAAATACCTTCATATTAATGCAGAAATCCAGCCGGCACAGTTGAAAAATGAAGCAGGAATTATTGGTGCGGCCATTGCCGCTTCAGAAGCTCTAACCTGATTTTCCAAACCAATTAACTATTATTCCGCTTTTTTAACAAGTCCACCGGAACACTAACCTTATCTCTTTCAGGATTCCAAAATCTGGTCCGTTACTCATTTTCCGCCAATAACCGCTGGTTTATTAAAGTCGTTAAATTTTGAAAGAATATCGCCGAGTCGTTGTAGTCCTCTTCTTTAATCTCAGAAAACAGATCCGTATTATTCAGCAGGTAACTTGCCAGATAAGCTTTATACCGGATGACTTCCGTTTTCCCTTCCCGGCTCAACTCATCAATTTTCTTGGCCAGATTTTTAATCTCTATTTCCGGATGAAAATAGTTTAGTTTAACTGAATAGAAAACCGCAGCTTCTACCATCTGGCAGCAATCTGAATTCAGGGCATTCAGATAATTCTTAGGGGCCATTTCTAAAATCTTGGAACTTTGCGCCTGAACGGCAAAAGAAAGAGACAACAGAATTGTAACCACTAAAGTTTTCATCTTACGCTCCTTTGATTATTCATTCACTCAAAGTTTACGAAAGCGCAATTTCAAAGATGTCATCCGGAAGTTAAAGATTGTCAAAAAATGTCACTCCCTGATCCTTAACTTCTTGAAACTATCAATAAAAAGCATTACTTTGGGCTGGAATATTTTTAGTCTGAATCTACGGTTACGAACTAACGTAAATTCGCTAAGAAGGTCCGTAAAAATTTATTGAGGAGATATAATGGAAATTCCCTTTTATCAGGTAGATGCATTCACCGGGGAAGTATTTGGCGGAAATCCGGCGGGAGTCTGTCCGCTGGAAAAGTGGCTGGAAGATGATCTTCTGCAATCCATCGCCATGGAAAACAATCTGTCGGAGACTGCTTTTTTCGTAAAAAAGAAGAATGAATATGAACTTCGCTGGTTTACCCCAAAAGTTGAGATCGACCTGTGCGGCCACGCCACCCTGGCTTCAGCCCATGTAATTTTTAATTATCTCAATCCAAAATTAAAAAAGATAGATTTCCAGACCAAAAGTGGGCTCCTGACCGTGCAGATGGAGAAAAACCTTATTTCAATGGACTTCCCCTCCCGCAAACCGGTACCGGTTATTGCACCTTCTCATCTGGTCAGGGGGTTGGGTATGGAGCCGGTCGAAGTTACCAAATCCCGGGATTATTTTGCTCTATTCGAAAGTGAGGAACAAATTAAGGCAATAGTTCCCGATTTTTCTGAGCTGATTAAACTGGACAGCCTGGGGGTCGGGATTACCGCGCCGGGGCATGAAGTTGATTTTGTTTCCCGGTTTTTCGCACCCAAAGCTGGTGTTCCGGAAGATCCGGTTACGGGTTCGGCCCATAGCTCTTTAATTCCCTACTGGGCGGAAAGACTGAATAAGAACAGCCTTATCGCCATGCAATTGTCCGCCCGGGTCGGGAAATTATACTGCGAGAATAAAAAGGATCGGGTAACTATTGCCGGACAGGCGGTCACTTACGCCATGGGAAAGATTTACATTTAAGCAACTTTTTGTTGGCCAGTTATATTCAGTGACATTTTATGACAACAAATGATTTTTTCGAATCCCACTATATGACTAAATTTATTGCCAAAGCAGATATTAGCGAATGAGAAAAATCGGCATCATCATTCTTTTTTTGATCCTATTACCGGTCATTTTTTATACCGTCTACGAACTGAGCAATCTGAACAGCACCGAAAGATTAGTTGAAGAAAGCTATCGGCAACAGCTTAACGCCATTCTTTTTTCAGTAAATCAATATTGCTGGGATGTGGTGAACAGCTGGGCTGCCCGGATAAACCTGGCACATCTGGAAACGGAATCCATTAATTTCGACCAAAGTTTTAAACAACTTCTCTCGGAAAATAAATCGATTCTGGCAATTTTCCTGGCAGACAGTACCTTTCGCAGGATTGAAATTTACAACCAGAGTGAGGAAAGCAGCATCAGCCCGCTGCGAAAGGATTCATTGAGCGCCTATTTCCAAAACCGGCCGGAAGAATCCGAAAGATTAAGCCGGTACAAAAAAGCCGGGTATCGGAAAATCGAACCCATTATTCTTCCCAAGAATGCCGGTTTTGAAGGGGATCTGATTTCCTTTCTGTTTAAGCTGGACCCGAATATTCAGGAACCCGATTTACAATTCGCCGGAATTGTGCTCAATGTACCGGCCTTTATCACCGGTATCCTGGTTCCCAAGACAAATGATTTTGAACAGGGTTTCTTTCTCAATATACTTTACAAACAACAAATCTATGGGGGAGATGACTCCGGTTCGGCAGATGATAAGGGAAATACGGTTAAAGAGGCGGTCTGGTTATTGCCGGATACCTATCTGCAAATTCGCCTGCGTGGTGAAACCATTCAGGACATCGCCCGCCGAAGAGTCAATCAAAATTTGATTCTGATCGGATTACTGGATTTTATCGTCATTTTTGCCGGATGGTTTTTGTACCGCAACATCCGGCGGGAAATGCAACTGGCTGAGATGAAGTCGAGTTTTGTTTCAAACGTTTCACACGAACTGCGAACCCCGCTCGCACTCATCCGGATGTTCGCCGAAACTTTGGAAATGGAGCGGGTAAAAACAGAAGATAAAAAAAGAGAGTATTATAAAATCATTGGCCAGGAGACCGAACGGTTAACACATCTGATCAATAATATTTTAAACTTTTCCAAAATGGAGGCCGGGCGAAAAGAATATCACTTCCAGGAATTCGATCTGTCCCGGATGATCACAGATGTCCTGGACAGCTATCAGTTTCACCTGGAAAACAACGGATTCAAACTGGAAAAGCATCTGCCCCAAGATCGGTTACTATTTAATGGGGACCGGGAAGCGCTTTCGGAGGCCTTTATTAATCTGCTGGACAATGCGGTTAAATATTCTGAAGACAAGAAGACAATTAATATCAAAGCTGGCACAGCGGACGGAAATCTGTTTTTTGAGATCAGGGACTATGGTATCGGCATTAGTCCGGAAGATCAGAAAAGAATTTTCGATAAATTTTATCGGGTGTCAACTGGTTTGGTTCACGACAAAAAAGGTACCGGGCTTGGTTTAACGCTGGTTAAAAAAATTGTGGATGCCCATCGCGGCAAGATCATTGTTGAGAGCCAGCCGGGAAAGGGAAGCACATTTCGCATCGTACTGCCGAAAAATCGGATGGGGTAAGCAAATAATCACAAAACTTTCACCTATTTTTGATGACAAACTAAATTGAGAAAAATTTTCCGGAGAACACATGAGTGATATTCTGATAATTGAAGACGAAGCACAAATGCGGTCTGGCCTGAAGGATAACCTGGAATTTGAAGGCTATGCGGTGGATGTAGCCGAGGATGGCCAGATTGGATTGGACAAAAGTTTGAGTAAATCTTATGATTTGATTATCCTTGACGTGATGTTGCCAAAACTTTCCGGTTTCGATGTCTGCAGAAAAATCCGTGAAAAAGGAATTAAAACACCCATCATTATGCTTACCGCCAAAGGCGAGGAAATCGACAAAGTTCTTGGGCTTGAGCTTGGCGCAGACGATTACGTCACAAAACCATTCAGTCTGAGGGAATTACTGGCCAGGGTTAAAGCTATTCTCCGCCGGACAGATGAAAGCAGCTCAAAAGCGCAACAAAAAATTACCATTGGCAAACTGGAAATCGATTTCAATTCCTACACTGCTATGGTGGAAGGAAAATCTGTGGCGATGACGCATAAAGAATATGAAATTGTAAAATATCTCTGGCAACATAAAGGCGCAACTGTGAGCCGGGATAACCTGCTGGAAGAAGTCTGGGGATACGATGATTATCCCACCACCAGAACCGTGGACAATTTTATTTTAAAACTCCGGCAAAAAATTGAAATAAATCCAAACCGGCCCAAACATATTTTAACCGTTCATGGAATTGGATATAAGCTGGTTATGTAAAGGACTTTTTCTTTTCGGCAAAACTCTAACAATCTCTGAAAATGTACCTCTTTAATGCTTTTAATGACATATTTTTACAAATATATCGCATCTGTTGACAACTTCCTCAAAATGATTTGGTAAATTAATACGAAGAAATTTAGGAAACAGGAGAATTAGCAGTATGCGATTTTATTACCTCGTATTTTTACTTTTTGTGATACAACCAGGACACTCACAACAATGGGAACAGGTAATTAACCTGCGGGGCACCTGGAAATTTGAAATCGGAGATAATCTGAAATGGGCAGATACCCACTTTGATGACAATTCCTGGACCAATATTCATGTGCCGGATAGCTGGGAAAATGAGGGATTTCCCGGTTATGATGGTTATGCCTGGTACCGGAGGAATTTTATTATCCCGACCAGCGAATCTGAAAGTGAGCTTTACCTGCGTCTTGGTTATATCGATGATGTGGACGAGGTTTACTTTAACGGCACATTAATCGGATTCACCGGAAGCTTCCCGCCGGATTATCGGACTGCATACAATGAACCGCGAACTTATGTCTTACCGACATCCCTCATCAACTTTGGAAAAGAAAATGTACTGGCTATCCGGGTATTTGACGAACAGTTGGAAGGTGGTATTTTGCGGGGCGATATCGGCGTTTACAAACAGAGAAACCAGATGGAACTTGCCATGAACTTATCGGGTGAGTGGAAGTTCAGGACCGGTGATAATTTTTCCTGGAAAGATGAAGACATAAACGATTCTCATTGGAACACGATCCTGGTGCCAGGTTTTTGGGAAACCCAGGGATACCAGGATTACGATGGATTTGCCTGGTATCGCAAAGAATTCATTTTACCCAAAGATCTGGAGAATAAAAAACTGATCCTGGTTCTGGGTAAAATCGACGATATTGATGAGTGTTATTTCAATGGCACTAAAATTGGTGCTACCGGCCGCATGCGCGATCATCCGGAGGATATCCGTTTCAGTAATGAGTACCAGGAATTTAGGGCGTATTACCTACCGGCTTCTGATTTACGCTTCGGAAGTAAAAATACCATCGCAGTCCGGGTCTATGATGGATTTATTGACGGTGGTATCTACCAGGGTCCGATCGGCATCACCACCAGAGAAAAATATCTCGATTGGAAGAATACGCAATCCAGAGATACTTTCAATATATTTGAAAAACTTTTTGGAAAATAACTTTACAAAATGAACTTTTCCAAATTAAATTGGGTATGAGAAACATTAGTAGCCGCTGCACCGGAAATTAAACAGGGTGGTTTTTGGTGCGATGATTCACTCCCTGTGGAAAGGAGGTGATCCTATTAATACGAATTGTTTAATAGGAACCTCCTCTGAAGTCTGCTAGCGACAGCTTCACGAGGGTCCTAAATTTGAATAAGCTCCGCCAAAACCGGCGGAGCTTTTTTTATGCCCATCTGACGAAGATCGACATTATTTATTTTCTGCACTGCACTTCAATTAAGTTTGCTAAATTAAAAAGGATTTATTGCGAAATATTAATATGGTCCGGATAAAGCTTTTTTTAACCGCGGTTTTCTGGGGTGGAACTTTCATTGCCGGGAGGGTGGTAGCCCAAAACATGAATCCGTTCGAAGGCGCTTTCTTAAGATTTTTTATTGCTTCAGTTTTTCTGATATTTATTGTCTGGCGCAGAGAAGGTGGTCTCCCAAAAGTAGATTTTTCTCAGTTCATCTCCTTAACCTTGCTGGGCATGACCGGCATTTTTACCTATAATATCTTTTTCTTCAGCGGACTCCATCACATCAATGCCGGCAGGGCAGCCTCCATTATCGCTTCCAACCCGATATTCATTAGTCTATTCGCCGCCTACTTTTTTAAGGAAAAACTTTCTTTTGCAAAAATAGTGGGAATCATGCTGTCAGTCAGCGGGGCACTCATCGTTATCTCCCGCGGAAATATCACCTCTGTTTTCACCGGAGGGATTGGTAGAGGTGAGTTCTACATTTTTCTCTGCGTGGTAAGCTGGGTATCCTATTCCCTGATCGGGAGAAAGGTAATGGTTCGTTTATCCCCGCTGGTCTCGGTAAGTTATTCAACCCTGTTTGGTACGCTTGCCCTTTCTATTCCGGCTATTTATAAAGGGATGTTCCTGCATCTTAACTCATTTTCCTTTCCCGCCTGGACAAGTCTGTTTTACCTGGGATTTTTCGGGACAGTACTTGGTTTTATCTGGTATTATGAAGGTATCAACCGGATCGGTCCCATGAAGGCCAGCATATTTATTAATTTCGTTCCGATAAGCGCAATTGTACTGGCTTATCTTATTCTGGGAGAAAAAATTTCAGTATCACTACTGGGAGGTACTTTGCTGGTGATATCCGGAGTTATTCTCACTAATTTTTCCCGTTTTTATGCTATCCGGCAGGTTTTGCATCTTTCCAAAAATAAAAAATAAACGCTGGTAGTTGAAATTTGCAGGCGTGGTTCCAAAAGCTCAGGATTATTGTAAACTGATCGGTAGCTCTAACTCGTTCTTTTCCAGAAGTTCCTTATCCCGGAGAATATGGTTCACATCTCCATCTGCCACTATTTTCCCTGAATTCAGAAGAATCACTCGTTCACAGGTCTCCATGGCCATATCCAGATCATGTGTGGTCAATAGAATGGTTTTATTATTCTGCTTGAGCCAGTTAATTATTTTTCTCCGGTGAGCCAGATCGAGATTGCTGGTCGGTTCATCAAAAGCAATAATCTGCGGATCCATGGATAAGACCGTGGCAATACTGGCCAGTTTGCGTTCGCCATAACTGAGATGAAAAGATGAACGATTCCCGTAACCGGTCAAGCCAACACCTTCCAGCGCCATTTCTACTCTGGAGCGAACCTCCTCGGTCGATAAACCAAGGTTGAGTGGACCAAAGGCAATGTCTTCAAAAATAGTCGGACAAAATAACTGATCATCGGGATTCTGAAAAACCAACCCCACAATTTTCTTAATTTCTGTAAGATTTTTATCTTCAATCGGCAATCCGAAGATTGTGATCTCTCCTTTTCCCCGGCGCACACCATTTAACAGAGTGAGCAGGGTAGATTTACCCGATCCATTTGGTCCCACAATCGCAATTTTTTCAAATTCCCGAACCTGAAATGAAACACCTTTTATTCCCGGTGTTTTATCGGGATAATGGTAGGAAAGATCCCGCATCACCAGGGCCATCTCAATGCTTGGTTTTGTCTTTGGAATTTTTGATTTCACTTTTCGACCACAATATATTTTAGAAAAACATCCGGGTTATAAATAGCAGCGGGAGAGAGAGAAAGACCAAATAACAAAATAATATTGCCGTGTCTCTCAGTTTCCAATGGAGTTGTCCCAGGGTAAATATTCTGCCGGTAAAGGCCCGGGCCTCCATGGCCAGATAAACCCGTTCACCCCTTTCAAATGTCCGAAGAAAAATAACCACAATTTGTTTGGTCAGAGTTTTTAATTTCTGGACAAGGGACAATTTTATGTGCCGGGACTGGTAAGCCAGAAAATTCCGCTCCGCCTCGTCTATCAACAGAAAAATATAACGGTACATAAAAGCCAGGATGATGATGACGATTTGAGGAATCCGCAGCTTTTCCAATGCCTTTAAGAGCAGGTTAAAATCGGTGGTGGTGGTTAGTATAATCGACATGAAAATGACCAGTACCGATTTGATATTGATCAAAACAAAATTGTCCAACCCGGTTCGATACAAATGAATCCATCCCAGGGAATATATGGGTCCTCCTTCATCGGGAATAAAGGGAAGAATAAAGGTGATGAAGAATATCATGGGATATAACTTGCTCAATTTCTGAATATAATGCCAGAGAGAAACACCGCTGATCAAGACCATAAGCAGGGGGATAACAGCCAGGACGGCATAAACTCTCAAATATTTATCGGGAATAATGACCACGGTTAAAATGTAACTGATCAGAATAATAAGCTTCAGGCGGGGATCGGCCAGATGAACCAGGCTGGTGCCGGAGCGATGATGATCTATAAATTCATGCTTCATTTCAGTGGCACTTTAAAACCGGGAGGTTTGAATCTGTTTTTTGAGAAACCGGCAATTTTTATGTTTTATGGTTACCAATATCATTACAGAAACCGTTTCAAATACCGTCCTACTGTGTAGTAATTATCTTTAGTTCATCACCCGGTTTAATCAGGTTACTGCGACGGTTATTCCATTTTTTGATATCCCGGATACTCACACCATAGCGTGAGGCAATATCCCACAGGGTATCTCCACTTCTGACTGTATAGACCACCGTTTTCCCCCCGGAAGTATCCGGTATATTATCGCTTACTACCAGTTTTTCCGGTGTTGGCTCATCCTGCTGTTCCGCTAATTGTCCCGAATTCTTGGGCAGCCAGATATTCAATTTCTGGTTGGGATGAATAATTCTGGAAGAACTTAATCCATTCCACTGACGGATTTGCGAGACATACACACCATACTTCACTGCAATATCCCACAGGGTTTCCCCTTTACTGACCACATGAACCAGCTTATCCCGTCCGGGAACATTTGCCACCGGTCTGCTTCGCGGTTTATAAGAGGAGTAACTGCGCGAGGATTCTTTTGCCAGTTGACGGGCATAGCTTTTATTTTGCGGGACTGGTATAACCAGACTGTGGCCGGCACGGATAAAGCTGCCCCTGATTTTATTGAAACGCTTAATTTCGGTAACGGTAACCCCATACTTCCGGGCAATCTGGGAAAGGGTTTCCCCGGATCTGATCCGGTGATGGATCCAGGTTAATTTCTGATCATCCGGCACCTTGGAATAATTCTCCAAAAACATGTCCCGGGTATCTTTGGGAATATTCAGCACCCAGCTATCCTGATCCGGTGGCGTGCACCATTTAAGCAGAGCCGGATTGATCTTCTTCAGATATTCAAAACTACTCTCAACACATTTTGCGACGACATTCAGATCAACACATTCGCTGACCGTAACCGTATCGTATTCAATCGACGGCTCAGGATCCACATAAAAACCATATTTCTCCGGACTCTTGGCCAGAAGGGTTGCCGCAATAAAAGTTGGAACATAATTGCGCGTCTGCCGGGGTAAACGGGGCAAATCCCAGAACTCGTCCACATTATACTGTCTCATCCTACGCTCAATTTTAGCAGGGCTGAAATTATATCCGGCAATGGCCAGATACCAGTTTCCAAAGCGTTCATACAGATCTTTCAAATGCCGGGCTGCAGCCCGGGTTGCCTTTTCCGGATCCCGCCGCTCATCGAACCACCAGCTGTTATTCAGACCATAGGCCCTTCCCGTGCTTTGAATAAACTGCCAGACACCCACCGCCCGGGCATAGGAACGGGCATGAGGATTAAAACCACTCTCAATCATACTTAAATAAAATAACTCTTCCGGTACTCCTTCTTCCTTTAGGATCCTTTTGATCAAATCCTCATACCAACCACTCCGTTGCAGCCACTTGGTAAAAACTCTTTTGCCGCGGCTTTGAAAGTACTGAATGGCATTTTCAACTTTTTTATTGAGCACCAGTGGTATGGCCAGAATCTGATTTTCATCCAGAACATCTTCAATGGTAACTACACTGGTATCGGCACCAACCGCAGCTGTGTCTTCTTCCATCTCATTAATAATTTCCATCACATTTGCTGCAGCCAGTGTATCGGTCTCCAGACCATTTAATCTGGCCAGGTAGCGAGCATATTCAATCGATATTTCAGCGATTACATTCTGGGTGGAAGAGTCGATTTCCGATCCGCCCCTTGATTGGAGTCTGGCCGATACAGTCATCGCCCGGTCATAATAATACTCTGCACCAAGGGTATCACCAATTTGCTCGGCATTTTTCGCCAGTTGAAGATAGGATTTAGCCAATGAGAGGGAATCCTGTTGTACTTCAGCAAGCGAAGCCATGTTTTTATTTTCAGGATTTTCTTTCATATTCCGCGTCCCGGAACAGGACAACGCCAAAACAACAAAAACCAAATAAACAAGCCACTTTACCATATAGCACTTACCTCTTCTTTGCCAGTTTCACCATCTTTTCAATTATCGAAGTTGTCGACTGACCTTCAACCAGATCAATCGTGACAACTTTTCCACCATTTGCTTCAACCGTTTCCCTTCCCACAATATCATCGATCTGATAGTCCCCTCCCTTTACCAAAATATCCGGAATTAACTCCTGGATGAGATTTTCCGGCGTTTCTTCCTCGAACAAACAAATGTAATCTACCGAAGAAAGTCCTGCCAGAACAATGGCCCGGTCTTCCTGTCCCATCAC
>CAZTXJ010000094.1:0-12856 GCA_964617285.1 uncultured Calditrichaceae bacterium
GTTCCAAAATCAAAGGCAAGAAGACTCATTTTGGCTGTGTATTCAGTTCCGGCTCCCATGGTGCCTTCAAGGTTGGAACCTAAATTTTCATGCAGATATTTTAAATGTCCACCCAGGGCAAAGCGGTCTGAGACACGCCGGGCATATCCGACACCGGCCCCCCAGTCCGTGGGAGAAAATTCGCCGGTTTCTTCAAATCCCGCTGACAAATCACTTCGACGAGTACCGTGAAAAACGCCCCAGTCAACCGCCGCAAAACTGACCGTAAAAAATCCGTACTGACCGGCGTCATATGAAATTGCTCCGGCATTAACATTAATGTCTGCAATCCATTTAGTTTGGGTGAGGAAGAAATTCCCTCCTTTGGTTAAGGCAACGCCCGCCGGGTTCCAGAAGATAGAACTGGCGTCGTTGGCCACCGCAGTATAGGCCCCTCCCAGTGCCGCAGCCCTGGCGCCAACCGGAATGGATAACCATTGCATACCGGATTGAGCTATCTTTTTTAAACCGGCGGCCTGGAGAGGTATTACGAATATCAGTGCGATGAGCACCAGTAAAAAGATATAGTTTTTTATTTTTTTCATTTTATTCCTCCTGACAGTTTTTTTTTCATATAACTTTGCATTTTTGAGATCATTTGAATTACCTCACAACCACAAATTTTTCAATGCTGCCAGGAATCGGCTTTTTCTCAATATTTTTAGCATTATCCACCTGCAGAATATACACGCCACTGGCAATTAATTGATTGGAATCGGTTATCAGAAACCATCTCTCATCGGCGCTGCCGGTTTGGTGGTCAATGGTTTTAATCAAATCGCCGGCCACAGTATATAACCGTATTGTGCAATAAGGAGGAAGATTTACAAAGAGTATATAATCGTTTCCTTCAGAATAAGTAAAATTGTAATCATCAGCTTTGAATATATAGGGATTTGGTACAATTCGTACCTTACTGGCGGTTGGTTCACCGGGAGCAAATGCATAGGCGGCAATTTGGGAACGGTTGGTATAGATCGAGCTTTCCAGTTGCTGACCCGGGAACACACCATCGGTATTTTGAGTGCCATCGTCCACAGACGTTACCGCATAATGATATGGCTGACCTCGAACCACATTAGAATCAGTATAAGTAGTTACATTTTTAGGCACTTCGGCAATCTTCTCCCATACCAGGTGAGTTCCATCTGGATTGAGCTCATTGTAGGTATCGACTGTAAAAGCACCAAGTTTGCGATAAATATTGTAATGATCCAGGTCCGGTACACCAGTATCCGGGTCCCCCTCTCCGGAAAGATCCTGCCATTCCAGATAAATTTCCAATGGTCCCGATGTGACCGTTAGGTCAGGAGAAGGTAGTGGATCCGGGATATCATACCCGCGCTGGTAGGCCCAATAAGCACGATCTATGGTTTGAAAGAGCGAATCTTTTCCGGTTGCCAGAAGGGTATTTTTCGCATCATTATCAAATGTGGCGCCAGCTTCCCCACGGTACCAGGAGCGCCATTCCAACCCTTTTTCTACTGCCAATTGCCGTGAAATTCCGTTTGCACCAACTACATAAACAATTTCAACCGAGTCACCCAGATTGAAATCATAGGGACCAAATGCCTGGAACGGAAATTCATCTTCCTGGGCAGAAGCATCATCCGGCCATCCGGATTGCTCTTCAACTGTTTGTCGGGTTCCGGAATATGCCCAGTCCCATATTGTAGCAAATCCAGGAAAATCCGTATCCCAGACATTATAGACGCTGATATTCCCAATAATTGAATTTGGTTGGGCAGCCCAATCCGCATTATTGGCCGGGGAGGTATCAACATGCAAGGCAGCAAATCCGGCATACGCAGAAGAAACAAATTCTCCAGAGGGCATAGATGTTGCGCCTCCGGAGCCGATGGCAAATCGCGGATCACCGGTGTCATCAAATTCCTGTCCGCCAGCTTCAAACTCAGTCAGATCTGGATAATCACCGTCCCAACCATAGGAAATTGCCAGCTCTCGTCCACCGGGTACCAGCTCAGAAGGGAATGACTCATAGGTTGCCCAGTCATCTTTACCTTCTTCATACCAGCGGTCGTAGGTGATCCAGGTTCCTTCGGCCGTTTGAAAGCTGTAACCAACAATAATATACACACCCATGATGGTTTGATTGGTGTCGGTATCTGGCTGTGGATCCTGGTCCCAATCAAAAGTACATTTGTATTTCATATCCACAATAACATAATCATTATGATTGGGGTTAGTAAATGAATAGGATCGTTTCAATACATCGAAACCCGGCATCATTTTGTAGTGCACTTCAATCATCTCATCGGAAGGGATGTTTGGATCCACAGTGCCATTAAAACGCCTAGAAGAGAGCTGCAATTTTCCTTCGGAGAATACCCAGACTTCGGGAGGCAAATGGCGACGGTACTCTTTAATACCGTATGGTTCTGTTTGATTGTAAGAGACCGGACCTTCTATCCATTGTTCTTTGGAATGAACAGTTCCTAACGAATCAACCCAGGTACCGACCGCCAGACCGTCATAGTAGAAAACGATATTGGCATACCTGAAATAGTCCTGCGGCCATTCCCCGGTTGGATCAACATCGTTGGTATTGATTGCATCGTTGGCTTCCATACGCAGCTTAAAATCTCCCATATCATGGGTCCGGGTCTGGGCGATAAGTTTCCCTGATCCCATCATGATAAGCAAGAGAAAGACAAAACCAGATGCTAACGGAAGCCATTTTTTAAGTCTATATTGCTTCATAAGTGTTTTTCTCCTTGTCATAGTAATTTTTTTCTTTGCCTCTAATAAATCACTCTTACATCTGTATCCTGATACCAAAGAAAATATCTCTGGGATTCACAAATTGAGACCAGGTGTTCCACCCCAGGTCGATGTAATCCTGCTTATAATCACCCAGTTTGTCGTTGCCTTTCTGGTTGCCGGTTTCCCATGGAAAATGCAGAGAGTCGACATACTTGTTCCAGTAGAGTGGATTGGGGAAACCTTTGTAGTTAAACAGATTTTTTACCTGCATATAGGCACTCAGACGACTATTAAATAACCGGAACCGCTTTTCCAGCATGATGTCGGTATTCCAGTAATCGATAACATCCGCCCAACGTTGCTCACTGATTGATGCGGTGGGATCCAGATTTTCTTTGCCACCGTCAGCCCATTCCTGTAAAACATTCAATTGCCAGCTACCCAACAGTTTTTTCCCAAACAGTTCCGGGCCGAAATTTTCCGGTGTTCTGAAGGTGACATTGGCAGTTAATGATGGCACCGGCCAGTTTCTGGTCTGCAACGGGCTCTCGCTCTGTAGATCGGCCAGTTGCGGATCTTCATAAATAAATGCATATCCTGTGTTTCCGCCACTTTGTATCATGTATTCCATAGAAATCCAGCCATACCAAAAACGACCTACCCGGCGTTCCAGTTTTAATTCCAGCCCGCGGATATCCCCATAACCATTACTGGCCCAGGTTGTTACTATACTTTCATTATCAAGCGGAACGATGGTCAGCGGAGTAAGTTGATCCGACACATCCTTGTAATATCCCATAAAATGAATCAGAAAATCATTGGCTACACTCTTCTCAATACCGATTTCATAAGACACTGTTCGAGGCCAGTCTGCTTTTAAATTAGGTATTTCAGCTCCATTCGAAGAGGGTTTTACCACAAAAAGTTGATCCACTACCGGGGGCTGATAGAAATGACCATAATTAAAAAAGATTTTACTGGTAGTGGTTATCGGATGTGATATTCCAAGTCTCGGACTCAAATAGAGCTTATATGTTTTATCCTTAAGTCTTAATGGCGAAAAGCTGTTTCCATCTGCCCGGAAAGTTGACAAATCATAGGGAAGGTTTGCATATATGTAAGTTGGGCTTAGAATAAATGGGTTCTCTCCCGGCTGCAGGTAATCTGCCCTGATGCCAAAATTAGCAATCATACCTTCATATTCCAGTTTATCCTGAATGTAGGCTCCCAATTTGACCGGCGTAGCATCATAAAACCACCAGTTGGAAGGATTCGCCTCGAAGGATTGGGTGGTATAACCATGATTAATCTCCCTTCTCTCCTTGAATTTGGTAAAATCAACGGAAATACCTACTTTAAACTGGTTATGATTATTTACCTGGGAAACCAGGTCTCCCGAGAAGCTAAGTCCCCAGTACCGGGAATGATCCTGCCCTCTTCCGCCACCGGACATGAGAAAATCACCCAGAACATCATATTGTTCGGTTATGGAACCCAGCTGACTTCCCACATATCCGAATGGCTGTTCGTCATACCATTTACCGCCAATATTTACGATACCAGTCGTATCCCGTAATCCAATCGGTTCCTGGACAATCTTATAATTAGTATATTCCAAATTTAAATCGTAATATGTGCTTGGGCTCAGCACATGGTTGAGTGACAAGCCACCGCGGTATTGATAAACATCGGCCGGATTAAAGTTGGCATCGTACCAGATATAGCGATAATAAAAGGCATCTCTGGCATACTCAGTGCCCTGCCGGGTGCCGGTAATAAGCCCATTGGTATCATCATAAATTGAACCGCTCACCCCCCGAACCAGCATAAAATTGTTGGCAAAAGAAAGTTTCATTTTGGGGGTGAGATGAGTTGTCAGTTTTAATAAAGTTGTACTGGCAACTGAATTATTGCGACTGAAAGGATAAACTAATTGCAGGTTTTCGTACCGCTGGGAAAACATAAAGGAAACCGGAGTTCCCGGAACAGGACCACTGATCGCACCATCAAAGATATAGTCCGGTTTGTTTGCATATTCCCGGTTACGATGCTGCCATTTCCATACATCAAGTAAAGCCTGGGGTGTCATATCATTAGACGGGTCCGAATCTGCCAGGAATTGCCGGGCAACCTCATTCCATCCCACAAAAATAAATGGATATTTCCCGGCATCGACCATCTCCTGGGTAACACCGGTAAAGGCATCCGGTCCGGCATAGGTCTGCCAGAATGGCCCATCTATTCCATAGGGGCTCGGGCCGAAATGCTTAAAACCAGGAGGGCTTGTTCGTGCATCCAGGTTTAAAGAATACCGGTCCAGACTTCCTTCTTTGGTGACCACGTTCACCATACCCGAACGAATATCACCATACTCAGCATTGAAACCGCCGGTTAGGATTTCGATTTCCTGAACTGCCGATAGGTTCAGGGTGGTCATCGGCTGTTGTGTCCTCTCACTCCGGGTGGAGAGGCCATCGACGACAATATCCGTTTCGTTTAAACCGCCACCACGAACCAACAAACCCGTGCCATCAGGAGAAGCCTGGAGCCGGATGCCCGCTTCAGTAGACAATACCTCTTCCAGGTTATCCACCGGACGGTTCATAATTGCCTCACTGGTCACAATATTCTGGCTGGATGAAACATCCATCTGAATAACCGGGCGCTCTGCTTCAACAACAATTGTCTCACCTTGCAAAGCCTGTTCAACCATATTAAAATTGAGTGTGGTGGTCTGATTTAGATTGACCTTAACATTCTGTTGAACAAGATTTGCATAACCAACCATCACAGCCTCAAGTGTGTAAGTTCCCGGTGGAATGTTGATAATAAAATAGAAGCCATCTGCGTCGGTTGCCGCACCCATTCGCGTATCCCGGACCAACACATTTACACCAGGCAGGGGGTCACCGTTAGTTTTATCTACCACGCGGCCTGCAATTTTCCCAGTGTTTGCAGACCATGCCCCTGTTGCAAAAACAGCAAAAAGAAGAAGTACCACAACAAACAAAATACATCTTGTGTCTGTTTTTTGCATGTTATTACCTCCTTTAATTAATTTGATTTACCTACAATTAATTTCATTTCCCTCTTTAAACCAAAAATAGTTAGTTATTCATAAATCAAAATTTCAATTAATATTGATCCTGATATGGTTTATTGCTCTTTGGAATGGCCCGGTTCACCTCATCTTCCCATTCGGGATTTTCTATCTCATCCGGGTGAGTGGAATGTACCAGGACATAGTTACCATCTCCTGTACGATCCACAAAGACAAATTCGGTGGTCCCATTTATGCTGTATGTCCAAATTTCACTGCTTTTACTGGTGGCAATGGGAGATGCTTGCCTGGACACTTCCAGGGGCGGGCCATATTGGATATAGACTCTTCCCCTATCGGAATTGATTCCACCTTTAAAATTTTTCTCACAAAAGGCGATGCGACGGAAATGTTCTTCCATGAACTCATTCTGAGGTGTACCCGGAGTGGGATCTTTCGATTTCCAAAACTTTAATAAAAACTTCTGCTTTCCTGCAGCATCGAGCTGTTTAAATGTCTTCTGTTCCTGCCGGTTGGAAATGTACTTTATTTGATCATAGTATTTCTGAATATCATCATCAGTCATGGGCAAAATTGTCTTGGTGCTGTCTTCCCCCGCATCGATCCAGAAATAACGTATTCCTGTCTCTTCAATATTTGATTCAATGTCTCTTACCCCTACTATCAATTTGTAAGCACCGGAAGGAAGTTTTGCAATGGGAATTACTTCTACTCGTGATAGATTTTTAGATTTTACCAGAGTGGCAGCAAGAGTATCTCCGGCAACTGTTTTTCCCATCAGATCATCTACCCTAAAAAAACAGCCATATGAGGTGGGCTTATCCGGATGATAGGTAAGGTTATTAATCTCGTAAAATATGTACCCGTTAGGATTTTCCATATCCGGGTAAAAAATACGGGACGGGTTCGGAACCATTAATACACCGTGTTTCTGAAAATTGCTTTTTTGGTCAGATTTTACAATTTTGGATATAAATGAAATATCACTCAGTGAAAATTGAGGATTTAATGACTTTGCCAGAATTTTAGAATTCAGAGTACCTTTTTTACCCGAGGTTGAATCTTTTATGCTAAAAAACAAATCGAAAGTATCCGGTTTTAATTTAAACCGAATAACATCCAAATAAGTAAATTGACCCTGATTCTGCTCTTGTTCGGATAGAGAGATTATTTTGGAATTTGATCTGGTTTCAATTTGAACCCCATCTTTATCTAAAATATTTAATTCAATTTTTAATTTGCTCTTTTTTTGATCTATGAGAGAGTTCCGAAATATTTTTTCCAGATTTACCGAATAGTAAAGTTCGCATCTGGTCGTATCCCCTCTGCCGGCATATTGAATTAAATCTGCATAGAAAGTTAAATCTCCTTGACTCTTCATTGGAAATGTAAAATCATTAATCTGACCGGACATCACACTATTGATAATGATGAGAGCAAAGATCAGCATTATTCTTGCAGAATTTTTAATTAAATGCCTACTCATTCTATTTCCTGATAAAGACTTTTTTTTATTAAATAACTTTAAAACTCAAAACCCATTTCTTAAATCTGGATAAGTTTAAATTCTATGATTCCTTTACTTTTTCCTCGACGGGTTCTTCGGATTCAATCGCCATCAGAAAAGCAGCAATCACAGCCAGTACCATTCCAGCGATTGTCACGGGATGAGGTACAACCATATAGATGATAAGAGATATGATAATAGTGATTACCGGGGCTCCGGCATTGGTCAAAGGACTGACAATTATTGCTTTGCCAAATCGGAAAGCATAAACCAGACACAGCGCTCCGATAGAATTTAAAATCTGAATCAGTGCAGCAAGATAGGGTCCTTTAAAACCCCAATTAATGGGCTGGGAAAAATCGGTCATGAGCAAAGCGAATGGAATGAGTAAAATCCCGGTAAGCATCATGTAGAAAAATATGCTCTCGGCTTTCATGGTCTGGTTGGCAAATTTCATCACATAAGCCTGAATTCCCCATGCCAGAAATACCAGAAGGGAAAGGATGATCCACAAAATACCCGAGGTACCGGCATTATTCGGTGGTTGGTAGGAGAGTAAAGGTATGGCTAACAATGCCAGAATAATTCCTACCCATCCCCGAGTGCTTGCTCGCTCTTTCAAAATCCAATAAGAGAGGAGTATCGTAATTACCGGAGATAAAGAAATAAACGGAAAAACCAAATAAGCCGGTCCCATCCGTAACGCCTGAAAGAGGATTAATTGACCGCCTGCTCCCAGGAATCCAATGACGGCACCCAGAAATATCGCCCGGCCATTATATTCTAATTTCCATTTGATGATATATAGTGCTACTAATGCCGGTGGTATCATGGTAAGTGCCCAGACGGAATATCCCAGGGTTGCTGGAAACCCTGCCTTTTCCGGAATTTCAATTATCGCCCCCCATAGCCCCCAAAAACTCGTAGTAACTATCGCAAATATTAACCATATCCGGGATTTCAAATTCGACTCCTTTATTTAATGAAATTCTTCTGACAACTGCTTAAAGATATTTACTTCTTTAAGTTTTGTAGCAAAGGTATAATCAGTGAGTACCGCCAGAATTTTATGATAGATTAAATCGGAAATGGAATAATCAATTTCACCATTTCGCAAAGCATGATATTGTTCCGGAAGATACTGACTTATTAGGGTAAGCGGAATTTCCATTTCAGTGAGATTCTGAATTAAGATCTCCATAGCCGAAACAACTTTGGGCTCCGACCAATAATAGCGGATTCGATCGCTTAAGCTAAACTTCCTGGAGAAGGATTGTCTGGCTTCATTCCCGGGATAGTAACGTTTCCAATACTTAGGATTCCCCCTCATTACCGCTTCGATAATTTCCAAAATATTTGAGTCGGAGCGGGTCCGGTTAACAGGAAGTAAATGTTTTTCAATAAAGGCCAGGGCAAAAATAACTTCGCGAAAAGCGAAAGTGAGTGCCGGACCTACCTTCAGGATGGCGAAATGATCCTCAACCATCTGTTTCAACAGATCGCGTTTTTGATAATCCGTAGAATGAGCTTCATAAACTAACAATTCGTATTTTTCAATAAAATTTTTAAGGTCAGCAGCCTTTTCTCTGTGGTAATCATGAATCATCGCATCACTAAATTCCACCCCCGGCTGGACTACAACCGCAATTACCCTCTCCCAGGCTTCCTGTAGATCGTATTTAAAAAATGCTTTCCGGGTGAGATCTATGGTTTCTTGCAGATCTGAAATAGAGGTTGGCGTTATCTCATCAATATCATGATGTGCACCTCCTGGTACCGGTACTTCAGTTCCAATGACGTATAGGGGTGGTAACTCATTTCCGCCGGCAAATTCCTCGGCTGTTTTGCACAAAAGAGCAGTCCGCTCAGCAATTAAAGCCGGACTTAATGGCATGCCGGGATCACCGGTATCATCCAGACAACGCATGCTGGCATCGAGATGAATTTTGATAAATCCAGCTTGCACATAAGATCTTATTTGGTCTGCGGCTAATTTCATCGCTTCTTTCGAGGGTCGATCCTGCCAGACATTTGGTCCCAGATGGTCTCCCCCGAGTACAATCATTTCGAATGGGAATTTAATTCTATCAGAGATTTCCTGAACATATTCCACAAACTGTTTTGGTTTCATCCCGGAATATCCACCAAACTGATCGACCTGATTGGAAGTGGATTCGATGAGCAGGGTCGTATTCTCACGCTTCGCTTTAAGCATAGCGGCCTCAAGAACAAATTGATTTGCGGAACATACCGAATAAATACCGACAGGTTTTCCAGCTTTATGTTCCTGCAAAATATCAATCAGGTAATTACCCATTATTCTGAATCTCAGTTAATTTGGATATAACTAATTGACGTTCCTTAAATGCACCAGTGCCACCAATGGCAGTTACGGCCAGAGCACCGCAAGCATTCCCGAACTTTAGACATTCCTGCCAATCCGCTCCATCAAGGTACTTTTTAAGAAATCCCGCATTAAAACTATCTCCGGCTCCAGTGGTTTCGATGGCTTCGACCTTATAGATTCCCTGGGTATAGACTTGGTCATCTGTTTTGAGAACAGCTCCTTTATGCCCCTGTTTAATCGCCACTATTTTAACCGTTTTGCTTAACTCATCAAGAGCCTTTTCCACTGAATCTGTTTGGCTGATCCGAAAAGCTTCATCATCATTGGGTAAGAATATATCCGTATATTTTAACGCCTGGCGTAAATCTTCACCCCATTTTTCCTCCGGATCCCAGTTTGTATCCATCGAGGTGGTCAGACCGTATTTTTTTGCTTCAGCAAAAAGCTTCCAAACATCCTTACGTATACCGGTTTGCAGAAAAAAGCAACCCAGGTGAAGGTGGCGAGCCTGTTGGACAATTTCCCAGTCAATGTCATCAATGGTTAATGCGGTCATAGCGCCCATATAGGTTAGTAATGCCTTTTTAGGAGGATTCGCTAAAACAATCGTAGCACCGGTCTTTACCAAGTCATCCACGATAATATGAGAAGTGTCCACTCCCCCTTCTTCCAGTTGTTCGATCATGTAATGGCCAAAATTATCATTACCAGCCTTTCCAATAAAACCTACTGTTGCACCTACGGCCGCCAGATTGTGGGCGGTAATTGCCGAGGAACTTCCCATGGCAAAGCGCATATCCTCGGCCAATTTTTCCTTCTCGTTCTCCGGCATAGGAACGTTCCATAAAACCAGATCAATATTCAATTCACCGACTACCAGGACATCAAATTTTTTATTCTGCATATATCCTTCCATTAAATTTGAAGCTGAACCACTGCTGTAAGATTTCTAGGCTTATCCGGATTAATATTTTTCGATAATGCCGCATGATATCCCAGGAGATGGAGCACGGGCATGTATAATAGCGGATTCAAAATATCACCATAGATTCTTGGCACGCTGATATCAAAATCAGCCAGACTCTTTTTTGGAGAATCATTTTCCACACGCAGCAACATCACTTTCGCCCCAAGTTTTTTCATATCCTTTACCAGATCCAGATCGTATTTATGACTACTCTGTGAAGAGATGATAGTAATAAGGGTATTTTCAGTAGCAGTAGAAAGCGGGCCGTGCCGATATTCCAAGGAATGAAAACTTTGCGAAAAGGAGATGGACATTTCCTGTAACTTCAATGCCGCTTCATTGGCAATACCATAATTAATTCCCTGACCAAGAAAAACATAGTCGGAGATGGAATAATCGTGTAGCATCGTTTTGAGGGTGACTTCAGATTCCTCCATTATCTTCTGACTGGTTTCTGCAACATCGGTCAACCGTTCTGTAAGATTGGTTACATCAAGAAATAAAGAACCCAGATGAATGATGGCAAGCAACATACTGGTGAAAGAACCGGTCATTACCACACTTCTTTCCTGTTCGAAGGGAAAAGCCAAAATATGCTGACTTTCCCTGCTCATTTTTGAATTCATGTCACACGAAATCGCCAGGGTAGGAATATTCAACTCATCTCGGGCTTTTTGGACTGCCCGGACTATTTCCGTGGTTGACCCGGATCGGGAAAGGGCTACTAGAATATAATTTTCCTTTTTATTAAAGACTGTTTCAGGATTTATCAGAATTTCCGAAGCCGGCACTGCTTTAGTACAAATCCCAGTCAGCTTTTCAAATATTATACTTGCCGTTTGTGCCAAATAATAAGATGTACCACAGCCGGAGAATATCCAGACTCTATCCCTATAGAGATTCAGAAGAGTTTTATTTTTCTCCTTCTCCAAATCGAGATGGACAACTATCTCTTTCCAGATAGATTGTTGCCTTACTATTTCCTGGTAAGTAACATTGTCGTGATAACCATTGACTTCCATAACGTCCCCTTCCCTCATTTAAATAGCATAAACCGTAATGCCTAGATTTTCAAGACGAGCTATGTCATCCGGATGAATTTCTTTATCTGTTATAACTTTATTCAATGTTGAAATATCTGCAATAAATCCTAGACTTCTTCTCCCAAATTTAGAAGAATCTGCCACCAGTATTACCTCTGCTGCCGCTTTCACCATCAGTTGATTAATTTTAGCTTCTAATACATTTGGTGTGGTGAGCCCGTGTTCAAAATGAATCCCATCAACTCCCAGAAATAGTTTATCCGCAGTAAAATTTCGAATGGATTCTTCTGCTATTGGCCCAACTAAAGAGAAGGATTTTTCACGGAGTATTCCACCAGTAAGTATTATCTCCATTTCACTGGCCGCCAGTTCGGAAGCAATATTTACTGCATTTGTTATGATGGTAAGATTCTGGTAAAACTTTATCTGTCGGGCGATTTGAAGCGTGGTTGAACCTGAATCAAGAATAATGACCTCACCTTCCGAAATCATTTCAGCGGCTTTTTGAGCAATACGTTGTTTTTGTTTGGCGTGAATACGTTCTTTTTCAGTTAATGCGATATCCGTTACAGTGGAATGATTTACAATAGCACCTCCATGAACTCGGGTTAACACACCGCGCCTTTCCAAAACCTCAAGGTCTTTACGAATGGTTACTTCCGAGGTGCCTAATTGATTGGCCAGACTTCTTACCCGAAGTCGTTTATTCCTAGATAGGAATTGTTCGATCTTTTGCCTACGTTCCTCATTCAGCATTTTAAAACCCAATATCCACTGATAGGTATTTCCTTTTGAAAAATGCCTTTATAGATTCGTTTTTTGAAGAATTTTGTTGTTATTATTTACGATTACTTTCGTTTCCTTTCGATTATAGGAAATAAAAACAAATTTGTCAAGAATTTTTTTGAGAATTTTTTTCTCGTACTTTCTTGATGAAAGTGAAGATTCTTTTACTATTTAAATAGTTCTATCTGGACTTCTTTTTGAATGAAGTTAATTAAGCCTTGCTGCTAAGCAAGCAAATGTCACCGGAGATTTTTCTTTTTTTTCGCCCTAAATCTTGTAATCAGTATAATTAGTATAGAAGAATCCAATTGCAAAAATAAGAGAGCAATTTATACAGAGAAAATTCTGGAAAGTGAAGTTGATTATTCACCCTCCATTTTTT
>CAZTXJ010000095.1:0-2943 GCA_964617285.1 uncultured Calditrichaceae bacterium
CTGTCCCATTGCCAGTAATATAAATCCGTCTCGGGATAGGTCCCGGGAATATCCCGTTCCCGGAGTCTTTGTTCATTATAAAGGTAAATATTCTCGGCACTGCCTATTTCAATCCAGTACTGATCGTTTTTCTGATTGGGATTAACCCCGGCATGCACCGAGGCAAAAGCCTGATAATCATTTTTGATCACATCCGCATAGGCGTTAAAACTGAAATAGCCCGCCCAGAGCATAAATTCCGTTCCGAAGAAAAACTTCGCGGTATTTTTATGCCCCATCCGCCACTCACCTGCCCCGGGAAGCAAAAGGGAGAGTAAAATATTTACCCCTTTGGAACCGGACTGAATATTTTCTTCAGAAGGTTGTTCGGTCTGGATTAATTTCTGCATGGAAAAATCGGTACCGGTCTGGGCCTGCGCAGTGATAATCAAAAACAATGATAAAAGTAAAATTTTATATTTCATAAGCTGTACCCGCTGAATATTTTCCTTTGAACCTGTTGTTTATTCCAGGAAAAATCTATAATCATTCTCTACCATTTCATATTGACGCCAAACATATTGATATACTCACCCTTATAGTTGATATTCCGGTAGCTCATCTCCACTTTCATATGCTCCCGGTTAAAACTCCGGGCGGTAAAACCGGCATCGATTGCCGAGACCACATGATTGACCAGGGCCACCATCAATCCGTACTGGGCCTTATCGTATAACCGGTTGGCTTCTTCCCGCATATCCATATAAAAATTATTGTTGGACGTGATATTATCCGGCCCGCTATAGATGATATCGAAACTGGCATCGCTCCAGGCAGCCCCAAACTGGTGCGGATATTTACCGATCATTTCATAATATTGCTGGGTTTTGCTGCCGGGCAAGCGGTGACTGAATTTATCCGCCTCCACATAACGTAAATTGTTGATGATTTCATTCCGGTGCGCATTGTAATAATCCTGATCAATCAAATACCAGGTTCCGCCATTAGGTGCTGTCTCGGTATAGATATAATTTTCCGGAACAACATAATTTGCATATTGCTCTTCACCCTGTGCTGAATAGTTCACATAGGACCAGTAACGATATTCACTCCAGTTGTTATTTGCATAGTTTTTAAATTCCCGGTCCTTATTATCGCCCTTTTTATGATAGCTGATATTGGTGGCCCAGGCCCCAATTTCTATGGCCAGAAATATGGCGGACTTGATATAAGAATTGGAATAGAACTGCCCACTGCCCGGCAGCAAAAGCGAAAACGCCACTGCCTTCCCGATTGAACGCTGATCGCCGACTGGGATGCCGCTGTAATCGGGGTCGACATCCTGCATATTCTGCTTCACACCATCTTTCATTTCCATCCGCCTGGCAATAATCTGCTGGTCACCCCACTCGAAGGGCTGTTCGGCCTTAAGCAAAAATATATTGCTCAAAACCACCATCAGGCAGAGGTTGAAAAATCTCATAACAATCTCCTTAATTTTTTATCGAACCTGAGATCAAAATCAAAGAGGACGCCGAAGTAGAATTTCCAATCCTTTTCATAACGAATATCCTGGTATATATTTTCCTTAAGCGGATAAGCCGCCTCGAAAAAAATCCGGGTGGGGAACATATACCAGGAAAAGGTTTCGATCCGCAGCTGAACACCAACATCCGATTTGAAATCCTTCAGGGTCGCCGCATTTTTCTCCCAGGCGTTTCCATATTGATAAAAAGCGCCCAGATAAATTTTATCCAGGTACCAGTTCACAATCCTAAAATTCAAATTCCTGACCAGTGGAAAACGGTAAGTCACCGTTCCAATCGCCATTTCCGGACCATCGATGCTGAAATAACTGTATCCCTTCAGTCCGACCAATCCGCCGGCAAAGAAATTAAAATAATCATCCACCTTTTTATCAATGTATCCGCCTTGCAGCCGGAAACTGAGCGAGTGTCTTTTGGTAAATGGTACGGTAAAATATTTCTCGTAATCCAGCTCATACTGGTTGTAATAATATTTTTTGTAGATCTCCAGATCGATAACCCGATCGGTGGCAAAATCATCCAGAAAACGATTCCACTGCCGGGTGTATTTAAGAGACAGGTAGTATCCCCGTCGTGGATTTATGGCGCGATCGATATCCGGGATAATCCGGTCTTGCTTCAATTGCAATTCCAGGGCATGACCACGCAGATAGGTATACCTGAACTCCGGTGAAATCCATAATTGATTCGTCGCTAATTCCCGGTAACCAAAAGTGGAAATACGGGCCCGATAGAGGCTCAAGATGTAGGTGAGATGCAAATTAAAAAGCGGATTGCCTTTCCAGTAAAGCTTTAACCAGGTGCCCAGATCAGCTTCCAGCAGATTAAAATTAATCGAATGGTCACCAACCTCCCGATAGAAGGGATCTTCCAGCTTATCATCAATATTTGTTGCCTGATTATACAATTCGAACTGAATCGGAAATTTCCAGACCTGCAGGCCAAACAGGGCAAAAATATCATAATCTTTTCGCAGATTAAAATCGAATCCGCCGAAAAACATCATTTTATCAAGAATTTCATTGGAATAAACATACAGACCCGGTTTCAGGGTGCCATAATCCATAAACAGCCTGGGCATTACGCCAACCGCCCCAAAACTGCGGTTATATTCCCGGGAGGGCAAGGGTTGATAGGTCCGGTCGTCTGCTTTAATCTGAGGAATTTTGGCTTGATAATTCTGGTCATAAACCAGCGTTTCCGCCGGAAGCGCATTCACTTTCCGGATAAGATAAATTTTATATCCCTGATCTTTATAAAGTGAATAAATCAAATCGCCCCGCTTGTTAACCGTGGGCATAAACGCGCCGCCAATCACATTGGTGTGCGGTTTTATTTCCTTGGTTTCAAGATCATAGGAATAAATATCAAAAATACCGGTCTGATCGCTGGCATAAAAAAGTTCGCCGGAAGTCGG
>CAZTXJ010000095.1:3043-5395 GCA_964617285.1 uncultured Calditrichaceae bacterium
CTGCCAGTCATCTTTCCGGTTTTCCGGAACATCGTTCGTCAGGAAGTGACCATCCAGATCGTAGTAGTATCTGTACCACAGTTTTTTATCTTTAATCCAGACGAACTCATCCAGGGTTAAGACAAAGAGATTGGTCAGCCCATCACTGGATACTACAAAGGCCAACTTTTCCCCATCGTGGGACCAGTCCGGATTCGATGCCCGCAAGCCATTGGTAATCTGATAGGTTTTGTGTCGTTTGGTGTCATAGACGTAGATATCATTAAAACTGCTGCCATTTGGCTGAATATGGGTCTGTTTAGAATAGGCCAGATACCGTCCGGAAGGCGACCAGCTCACCGAAGAAGTGATCGGGCCATCGACCAGCTTTTCTTTTTCCGTTTTCAGATTTTTAATTGCCAGGGCATTGATGGACAGGTAATCTGAAATACTTTTAACATAGGCAACCTCTTCCCCGTCCGGCGAAAAAACCGGATGAATATTGCCAATACCTTCATCCTGAATTGCTTCACCGGTCACCAGGTTTTTGTTGATGGTTTCAAGCCGGTGGGAATAGGTGTCTTCCAAATAACTGTCCCACATCCGGAAAATGCTGTCCGCCGCGATTCCGGTCGTTTCCTTCATGACCCCATCAAACGTCAGGGTTAAAGGAGCGGCAGCCTGATGGGCCATTTTCTTGACGATACTGTCACCAAAAGTTTTGGCCAGAAAGGAGACAAAGGCATATCCCTGGTTATAGGAGGATTCATTGCCGATGCTGTTTTTGCCAAATACCCCCATCTGCTGCAGATCCAGCAGTTTTCCGGTAACCACCCGGTCCCGCAGGATCATTTCCCGGTGGGAATCCCGGTAATCATAACGCCGGCTGGGTGACTGAAACTGGGCAGTTCCCTCGGCAAACCACACCGGTATGGTGATCCCGGAGATGGGATAGGACACCAGAACATCCGGGAAACCACGCACCACATCCGGGCGACGCTCGGTTTCATAGCCAAATAACTGGAACCAGCCGGCCGGCACGTGCGGCCCGAACTTCAGCGCTTTGCGCATGGAAATAATGTGGGTGTATTCGTGACTCACCACATCCCTTAACCAGTTATGAGTACCGCGCAGAACGTAGTCCATATTCTCGGCCCAGATTTCCACCTTGTTGTCATAGAAGTAGGCACCGCCATTGGAATAGTCGTCCGTATCCCGAATGACGAACTGGGTTTTTTCCTTTGGCCAATACTGGTAAAGGTTGGTGATATGAGGGTACATCTCTTCGGCGATTTTTGCCACCAGATTGGCAGTTCGCTCGGTTCCCTGGTGATAATGAACGATAAAGTGATCGGTTTCGATACTCTGCCAGTACAGCTCCGGATGATTATAGGCCTCCGGCTGCGCCCGGGCAAATTCAACCAGTATGAAACAAAGCGATAAAACTAAAAATTTAGATAACAGATAAATAAGATTTTTGGACAAATTCATGGTAATTAAACATCACCCTATAAAAAAAGAAAAATTCAACATATCCCGCAAGAGAGAAATTTGTCCCTCCTGCAACCCATACGGCTATTTTACGACCGCAATTTTAATAATTTTCACTTCGGACTTATTACTGCTTTTTGCTTCAATCCGGGCCAGGTACACTCCGCTCTGTACATTGTGCAGATTCCAGCGGACTTCATTGGCGGTCTGGGCATCGCCCGGTCCGGTAAAATCTTCCACAAAATCACCGGCCAGGTCGTAAATCTTGATTTTGACTTCAGCCCGGTCGGTTAAATAATACCGGATAAAAGTATAATCCTCAATATTGGGATTAGGCCAGTTATAGACCATTTTTTCCGGCATCAATTCCGATTCGGCAATACTGCTTGGTTCTCCCGGCGTAGCTACTATTGGAGCGAGATTGGAATTGCTGTTCAACTCATTGCCATAAAGCTGATTCCAGCTCTCTCTAAAAAATTTGGATTGTAAATCCCAGATATAAAGTGTGCCCTGACCGGTGATTGCCGCCAGATCCAGGGTACTATCCGCATCGATATCCAGAATAACCGGTGTGGCAACAATCGAATCGCCCGCTGCCAGGGGAAAATCATCCAGTTGATCTCCGCTGAAATCGAAACCATCGATTAATCCTGCCGGATCAGCTACAATCACCCCGGGTGCTTCCTGCAAATCCTTTCGATAGAAAATATTTACCAGCGGAGATAGTAACAATTCCACCGGACGGTCCGGATGATAAATCTTGACCGGGAAATTATCCAGCATGGAAAAGTTTGGATTAAAAGAATAAATACGATTATTACCTGCCACCAGATAATAAGGCTGATATTTCATTCCGGTTGCATAAAAAGGATTGACAACCAT
>CAZTXJ010000095.1:5495-12769 GCA_964617285.1 uncultured Calditrichaceae bacterium
TTCATTCAGGCCAGATAAGGAATCTAACGTCACTCCTGAACTATTAAGATTTAACTGATATACCCGGCCATTATCCGCTCCCCAGTAAACGCGGGTTTCATCAATATCTTCGTAGCCAATGGGATAAGTGGTAATTGAGGTTGAAAGTTGTAATGGCGTAAAAAGTGTATCTACAGCCCCGCCGGTAAATTTGAATCCCAATACCTTACCGCTTTCGGTCAAAACTACCATGGCTTTACCGGGAACGCCGGGCGAAACCGGATCATCAAAAAATACCGGAGGTGGGAGAATCTTTTCACCGATATCAGCGACCAGAAAGGAGTCTGCACCCCAGGCAGAATAACCATCTTTATTCACCGCCAGAATCTGATTTTGATCGGTGGTCAGTACAATATCCCCGGCACCATCCAGGTTCAAATCCGTTGTTTTCATGGAAGTTACCCGGCCATAGACTGCGGGATTTATACTCACCGGAAAGTTCTGCTGAAAAATATCCAGCCGCACCTGAAAAGTCATCTGGGAATCCGGAGCCGAAAAATTAAAGATTTTGATATGGCTGTTGGCCCGGTTGTAATAGCTCCGGCTATTGGGAGTGCTGTTGGGTGAAAACTCGTTTTTAAACAGCGGTGAATTATTGCCGGCATACCACATATCCAGAACATAGCCAATCTCCGAACCGGCGCCGGCACTCAACACCGAATATTCCTGACCAATGTCCTGAGAACCATCTGCTTCATCCAGATCGACTCCACGATGTTCCGGATCGGCATTTATCCGGTTTTCCGCCCGATTCCGGGCAATCACATTCTCGTCGATATGCCAGATCAGGCAGCCTGTTCCCGGCAAACCGATATCCGGATTATCCACATCAATGAGCACACCACGAGGGCTGAATGTTGCCTGATCGGGAAAATAGGTTTCCAGGATTTCCCGGGCGGGTGGATATTCATTGCGCTGTTGTCCGATGACGAATTGCAGGCTGTCGAAACTTAATTCACCGGAATAACGGTTCTCCACCAGGAAATATTCATTTTCATTAATCGGAATTCGATAGACCCGGTCTGGATCAGGCGATATGGTTGAGTGAATGGTCAGTTCATCATTTGGAGAATAATACAGTGTTGTCGGCTCTTCCCACCCGGCTTCGATCCGGGTCCAGGCACAGGGTAGCGCCGGGAGCAATCCATCCCCGTTAAACAACCCGGCATCCATC
Organism: uncultured Calditrichaceae bacterium; assembly: GCA_964617285.1. Classification (GTDB taxonomy): domain Bacteria; phylum Calditrichota; class Calditrichia; order RBG-13-44-9; family RBG-13-44-9; genus CAYVKM01. Next base: position 6,709 of record CAZTXJ010000095.1, read on the forward strand.
AGGCCAAAACGGCCGATGCCGGTGCGCCGGGTTTCCGGACTGAACAGATCCAGCCAGCCTAATTGGGAGCCAAAATTAGAGGTAAAAATCCCGTTTAAACCAAGCTCAATTCCTACCTGGCTTTCAGTTTCCGGTAAGATCATCCCATTATTCACTGTTACCGCGCCGTTATCAACCGTAATACCTGTAACACCAAGCGTATTAAATAAAAATTCCGAGGTTAAGAATAGAGAGGGAATATCCTGGGGTGTCTCATCAAAACCAATATCGACATCTTTTCCGACCCCGGCGTGAAAAACGACAAAACTTTGATACTGCGAAAAATTTATTGCCGGATCTTCATCTGCTTTGAGTAGAGCATCCCGGAACAGATTGGCCAAACCCCGGTCGTTCTCATCCGGAGTGGTGTTGGGATTATAATAGGTCATCGGGTGGTCGAGCTGATAAGCGACATCTTCCTGCTGAGGGAACACCTCGCCTTGGATGTGGAGCCGCTCTCGCGATACCTTCTTGAAATAATTGGAAACAAATTGAATATGATCCTGAAAATACGATCGGTTATGGGGCGGCGGATCAATCTGAAACTGCGCGGAGGATTGAGATAAATCAAATTTACCGTTCCCGGTAGTGGTTGCGGCATTATCCTCCACGAACTCCACCCGAATGGCTAAAATATGAATGGTATCAGGAAGTACAGGTTGGGCACGACCTATTGCAGGATTGAACAGGAAGGTAATAGCAACTGCGAAAAAAGAAAGTATACTTCTCATCAGGGAAATCCATCTTTCACATTACCGGTTATTATTTGAAAAATTTCCTGACGGAAGGATCCGTCAGGAAACTTAAACTTTTCTGAATTAGAATTGAATGCCCAGTGAGAAGCGCATGGTATCGGATAATGGATGATCTTCTACCGAGGCATAGATATAACTGAAGTCAAAACCGAAGACGGAATAACGTAATCCGCCACCAAAGGTCCAGAATTTCCGGCCGCCGGCCGAAGGATCCTCATAAAAATATCCGGTTCGCAGGGCGATGAGGTCGGTATACCAGTATTCCAGGCCGAAAGAGTGGGTAAACTTTTTCAGCAGATCTCCATTGGTCCAACTTGAGTAGAACATGGCTTCAAAAACTCCATCCACTTTCACGCTATCCCGGTTGACCAGTAGCTTATTGGTGTCGTACACAAAGGTCAGGGTGTTAAACTGACTTTTCAGAATATGGTAGGCAAAACCCAACCGTAAATTGGTTGGCAACGGATCCGCCTGGGCATAATCCACATAAGAGACTTTTGGACCGATATTGCTGATATTGGCACCCACGCTCAGATTTTTACTGAAACCGGGATGATAAAGCACACCTAAATCCACCGCAAAGGAGGAGGCAATACCCTTACCTTTTTCCGCACCTACGGTTACTTCAATCGGAGATAAACGGGAATAAATATATTTCAGATTAACACCAACGCCCACATTTTCTTTTACTTTTAAGGCATAGCTTCCGGTCAAAGCAACTTCGTTACTATTGAATCGTCCCAGTTCCTGCGGACTGTCTTCACCGGTCCAGATGCTTTCCCCATAGTTGATATACTGAATGGCCAGACCAACCATGCCGATATCCTGTAAGTGATACCTGCCGGCTGCATAATCGTAATACATATCACCCAGGTTAAACTGAGGTAACCAGTTCACATGCATCAGGGTTGCTTCACCCTTTTTATCTACTTCCGGGTCGTTGTACTGAAAAGCAAGTCCGGCCGGATTCCAATAAATGGCGTTTGCATCATTGGCCAGCGCCACGCCGGCCTCCCCCATGCCACCCTGCCGGGCACCGGGATTAATCATCAGGAATAAAACCGTTGCTTCACCCTGCGCATAAAGGCCGGTATTAAATAATGGTACCAACAGCACCAGGAGTAATAATACTAAAATGGTTTTCATCTCAAACCTCCGTGAATAAAATAAAAAAACCGAATGCGATGTTACACCCAATCGACATTCGGCTATATCGCCTGGGTGCATTATCTCTAATTGCTAAGGACATAAAACTAATTTTTAATTATTTAATAAATTTTACTAAAATTTAAATCCTTAACAAATACCGATACGCACCCTCAATTTTGTTGGCTAAAAAATTTATGCCTTTGTGTTTTTTAAATCAAGTTAAATTTTTAAGAACCGAAAATTTCCGCAAGATTAATTTGTACAACCTTTTTAACCCATAAAAGAACAAAATATTTTTGAAACCGGGAGAAAGTTAAAATCCACTGCTTCGCTGATCGATGTGTTAGATCACAAGAAAGAAAAACTATTATTAAGATCAATAATCGCCCAAATATGTCTATTATTCAATTTTTTTAAAAATAAGTTCCGGTAAAGTATTAATTTTATGGCCGATCTCAATTGCCCCTAAAAATCTGCTCTTCAACCTGTCCAGACTATCCTTACTATTGGACCGGATTTCTGCCAGATCTTCCTTTTCCTCCACTCTATCGCCAATCTTTTTGAAGAGAATTATACCAGCCTGAGGATCCACCGCGTCTTCCGCTTTTTTTCTTCCCGCTCCCAATTCCACGCCTACCAATCCGATCTCACGGGTATTAAATGCGGTAATAACCCCGGCAGTTGGTGATTTGACCACCTCGCGGTAACTGGCTTTGGGATATTTCTCCGGGGATTTTACCAGATTCACATCCCCACCCTGGTACTCCACCATCTCCAGGAACTTATTAAATGCCCGGCCATCGCCCAGTGCTTCCAGACATAATGACTTCGCTTCTTCAAAGGAATGTGCCTTCCCGGCGATAATCAGCATCTCACCGGTTAAAGCCAGGGTCACTTCCAGTAAATCCTGGGGGCCATTGCCGTGTAAAGTATCAAGGCATTCCTCGATTTCCAGCCAGTTACCAATTTTGAATCCAAGCGGTTGTTGCATGGAGGTCAGGTGAGCTATCACCTTTTTCCCAAAGGAATTTCCCACACTGATCAGATTTTTTGCCAGTCTCTCAGCCTTTTCGGGATCGGTCATAAAAGCACCGTTTCCATACTTAACATCCAGGACCAGGCCATCGATACCTTCGGCAATTTTTTTACTCATGATGCTGGCAGTAATCAGGGGAATGGATTCAATCGTGGCGGTTACATCCCGCAACGCATATATTCTTCGGTCTGCCGGTACAATGTTGTCGGTTTGTCCCAGCATGGCCACACCAATATCCGCCAGCTGCTTCTTAAAATCCTTCAGTTCACCAAAAACCTGAAAACCGGTTATCGATTCCAGTTTATCCAGCGTTCCCCCGGTATGCCCTAAACCTCTTCCGGAAATCATCGGTACTACCACACCGAGCGAGGCAGCCAGCGGGGCAAGGACAATGGAAACTTTATCTCCCACGCCGCCGGTACTGTGTTTATCCACTTTAACTCCGGGGATATCTGATAAATCTATAGTTTGACCAGATTCAATATAAGATTCGGTTAAAGCAAAGATTTCATCTTCATTCATACCACTGAAATAAGTGGCCATGAGAAAAGCGGTCATTTGGTAGTCTTCAATATTTCCCTTCAGAAATTCATTAATAAAAAAGTGAATCTCCTCCCGGGATAAGGATTGTCCGTTTCTTTTTTCTGAAATAATTTCGTAGGCTGTCATTTAATGTTCCAATCTTTTTCAAAAGGTAAAATCGATCTTCAACCCATTTCACCCATTCTTAAATTTTAAAAAAATACGCCCCAACAAAATAAATTGCTGAGGCGCTCTACAATAACGGAAATTTTAATTTATGATTTGGACAATTTCTGGATCTCTTCTTTTACCTCCTGTAGTATCCGCCAGGAAATCTCAGGTGTGCGGCTTTCCACAATTATCCGGACGATTGGTTCGGTGTTGGATTTGCGCAAGTGAATCCAGGAATCCGCCCGGTCAATTCGCAAACCGTCGGTAAGATCCAGTTGCTCGTCACTATACTTTTCCGAAAAATGTTCGATAACCTTATCCGGATCAATATTTTTAATATCTTCCTTATCCTTCAGAATATAATATTGCGGCAAACTCTGTTTCAGCTGAGCGAGGGTCCCACCGGATTCAGCCAGAAACTGGAGAATGAGGGCTACCCCGGTTGCCGCGTCCCTTCCCGGATGAACCTCAGGGAGAATCACCCCGCCATTTCCTTCTCCACCAATGATGGCCTCGACTTCCTGCATCCGCTGGGAAACGTTAATCTCTCCCACCTTAGTTTTAAACAATAGCACATTATAATACTGAACAATGTCATCAATTACCCGGGAGGTAGAAAGATTAACCACCACATAGCCCAACTTTTTGCTCAAAACAAATTTAACCGCCAGGGCGAGGGTATATTCTTCCCCCAGCGGATTCCCTTCATTGGAGATCATGGCCAGACGGTCGGCATCGGGATCGACTGCCAATCCCAGATCCGCTTTTTCCTTTTTCACCGCCACCGCTAATTCCACCAGGTTTTGGGGGATCGGTTCCGGCTCATGTGCAAATACACCGGTGAGTTCGGTGTTCAGACCAATCACCTGGCAGCCGAATTCTTTCAGCAATTTTGGAATGATGGTCGCTCCGGCTCCATTAACACAATCCAAAACAACCTTGAATTTTCGTTTTCTAATGGTTTCAATATTGAGATAGGGAAGCTGGTAAATCAGTTTCAGGTGATCATCAATGGCATCCGGGTAATGTTCTTCGCTGCCGAGCTGTTCCCAGTTTTTATAAGTCCGCTTCTTCGCCTCCGCTTCCTTAAACAACGAGAAGACTTCTCGTTCCGGTAAGAACATCCCATCCTTGCCAATAAATTTCAAACCATTCCATTGAATGGGATTATGACTGGCAGTAATAGCGATTCCGCCTCCGGCGCCCAGGTGTTTAGTCATAATCTCAACCGTGGGGGTGGGTGAAACGCCAATATCGACCACATGGCAACCAGCAGCTCTGAGCGTCCCCTTTACCAGGGACCGAATAAACTCAGAACTTCCCCTCGGATCTCCGCCCACGACCACTTTTTTTCCGGCCAGACGTTGCCCGAATGCAGAAATATATTTTACGATAACATCCGGTGTCAAGCTTTCGCCGACAATACCCCGGATCCCGGAAACACTGGTCATGAGATTTTTGGTCAAGTTAACCTCCTTATTAAAACAGGGTCAAAAATAACAAAATCCATTTAGAGAAACAACCGCAGATTTTGTGATCGGGATTGATGTCTTAATCTGGATAGGGCTTTTTCTTTGATCTGGCGAACCCGTTCCCGGGTCAATTTTAATTTTACCGCCATTTCCTCCAGAGTTAAGGGGCGGGGTAAATCTATGCCAAAATACATTCGTATTATATCTGCCTCTCTCGGCGTCAATGTTTTCAGAACCCGGTTGATCTCATCCTTCAGCGATTCTTTAAGCAGCTCATTATCCGGTCGCTCGGAATCCGGATTTTCCATTAAATCTTTGAATTTTTTGTTCTCATCTCCGGTTAACGACTGATCCAAGGAAACATGGCGGGAAACATGACTCAGCGCTTCGGCCACATCGCTTCCCGAAATATCCAGCATTTCCGAAATTTCTTCGGAGGTTGGTTCCCGGTTGTATTGCTGGGCCAGTTCCCGGGTCACATGATTTATTTTATTGATCAGGCCTACCCGGTTCAGTGGTAGTCGCACCACCCGGGCGTTTTCGGCCAGGGCCTGTAAAATCGACTGTCTTATCCACCAGACCGCATAGGAGATGAAACGAAATCCCCTGGTTTCATCAAACCTGTCCGCGGCCTTCATTAACCCGATATTCCCTTCATCAATCAGGTCAATCAGCGGTAATCCCATATTCTGATATTCTTTGGCAACTTTCACCACAAAACGGAGATTGGCCTGGACCAGTTTATTGAGAGCCTCATGGTCACCTTCTTTACTCTTCCGGGTGAGTTCTATCTCTTCCTGTGGGGAAATCAGGGGGATTTGGCTTATTTCTGCCAAATATTTTTCCAGCGCATCCTGAGAAGAATCAGACGATGAAAAGGGACTACCGGGCATACACAATCCCACACTTAAATTATT
>CAZTXJ010000096.1:0-10087 GCA_964617285.1 uncultured Calditrichaceae bacterium
GCTAAAAACCAACAGCCATCATGGGCCAGCCAGTTTTTGGCATAAACTTCAATCAGTTTAAGTAATTCCTGATGTGATAGATTTTGAATTTGGTTCATACGCTGTCCATGGTTATTTAAATTTTTCTGCTATTAATTGAATTTTTATCTACCGAACTTGCTATCATATCTTTTGCTGCATAGTCTCTTGATATCTATCTGTAATCAGTTAATCTTCCGAGCCATTTTGGCAATAGAAACTGGTCTACACTGTAAGAAACACCTTTTATTTCTCATTTTTCTGTAACTGGAGAAGCTTTTGCATTTGATCTGACGTTAATGGTTCCCCATAACCAGCATAGTGCAATTTGGGCGCGAGTGGGTTATTAATGGGAACCCACTCACCGTTTTTCCGATCCTGATAAACCATTTCCCAATCGACATTTTCAAAAACAGGAATAACCCCTTTTAGATTTTCTAACTTATCATTTTGAAGCCAAGTTAATTTTAGCTTACCCTTTTTTAATTGCTGTAGAATTATAGTTGCGTGACAATCGTCGCATTTCCTTCCTTTTGCCATAATAGAATGACTATGTTGAGGTGCAAACATCAGAAATGTCTTATTACCTGCTACCACAAAGGTTTGCATATTGGCAGAAGTCACTTTACCGTTATAATTCATAAGAAATACCCACCCCGAAACCGGTATAGCAACTCGCTTTCCTTCTTTAATAAGAGTTTCAAAATGACAATTGGTACAACTCACCACCTGACGTTCATGGCATGCCTTACAATCCACTTTTCCTCCATGTACTGTATGAGAAGTTGTTTCATTGATTTGAGCATGGCAATTCTCACATTTCGTATCCATGGCTTTCGTTTCTTTCATTGAGGAATATTGCACACCATCGCCATGCATCTCGCGTCCACTGTGGCAGTCCATACAGATCATATTATTGGCAAAATGGACATCCAATTCATTAGCCTGGCGATCAATTTTTAAAATGGAAGCCTCCCTCGCATGGCATTCCAAACACATATCTTGTTTAAGGGCAGCTTTTGTGGAGTAGACTGGGATTTCATCCGTTTCGGTTAAATGACATCGGTCGCAATTGGCAACATGGCAATTTTGACAACCGAGCTGTGCATACGGTATACCGGTAATGCTTTCTAAACCGCCATTCGATTGATCATACCAGTAAGCCATACCTTTTGCCGTATAATGGAGACTGCTGTGAAACAAAGTGTGGTCATTATTGTTCTGGGCATGGATTTGAAGTAAGAATAAACCAAAAAATAAAGAGAAACTCATTACCTTAATGTACAGGGATCTTTTCATAATAGTTATCCTCTTTTGTTTAACAGTTTTTATTATAGAAAATGAACATTATAAATCTTTAAGGATCGTTCAAATGTTACGGAATGATCCACTTTATCTATAGACATCCTTTACGGTTTCAATTTCAGTTCCACTTGATGTTTTCTTTCCAAGATTGATTGGGACGGGGTGCCTTTCCCTGTCGATGAAAACGAATTGAAATGATATTGCCCAACTTTTAGTCATAAGCCTTTCGTGTTTCCTCGTCCGTTAATATGGGTGCTAATATTTCTGCCCAATCCGCGGACTTCCAGGTACCCAACTTTTCGTGGGTTTCATAATAGTTCTGCGGAATAGGGTGGGTTCCGGTTACTACTTCCATACCATATTTGGTCTTGATGAATTCCCGAAAATGAAAGAGATATGGACAGGGTGGATATCCCACTACCAAACCGGTAGCAAAATGGATGATTTCCGCACCATTCTTCTTCATTTCTGCCGGAGCATATTCCACATTACCTCCCGGGCAGCCACCACAGGTAGTGTAACCAACAACCTCAACATCCTGGTTTTTGTACCGGTCGAATGCGCCTTCGCGATTTTTCAGGGACCGGAAACATTTACCCCCGGCACAATTCCGATATCGGTCACAAATGATAATCCCGATTTTGACAGATTTTTTCATAATTTTTTGGCTCATTTTTGTATTTTAGTAACTACAGAAATTTTTAAGAATTATTCGATTACAGCATGTTGGTTTGCTTCCACTAATTTCTTTATCTTTTTAACTGGTTTTAGTATAAACATGGAATGACTGCGTTTTCATCTCCGAGCATCATTGGTTTGCTGTCATTAGCCAATTTGCGGGCTTTTAGATTCATTGGTATTTCTCCCAGAAATTTGATACCCGGAAGAGCTACTCCCAAAACTACAATTGCGAAAATGGCGAAGAGTGTTTAATGAGCTTTTTAACTTAATTTACTGAACCTAATTTTTTCGCTTCTTCTTTTTCTCGGACAGATCATGATGATACGAGCCTTCTCTCAGCATTTTTGTCCCGCATCTGGGACATTTCTCTTCCTGGCAGGGAGTTCCCCTGCGATGAGGGGTTTTATAGTTGCAGTTAGGACAAACACAATACCCCATTGGGCCCATGCCTTGCGATCTTTGCATACAGACCTCTTCTAAATTTATTACTTCTGTTCTTTTTTCTTTAATTTTTCCAGCTCATCCCGCACATATTGAAGTTCTTCTTCAAGATGTTTCTCGTTCTCCTGTAATATTTTTATCTCTTCATCCGCCGGTATATCGGCATTAAACCATTTGGTATGATATCCCGGGTATCCCCAGCCGGGGCCCTCTGCGGTCCAATATCTGTTTCTCCATCCACGCCCTCTGCCGCCACCAAATCTACCGAGTCCACCTCTCGCCGATAAAAATCCACCCGGTCCGACACAATTACCTCGCCGCCAACCGGTCATTGGACCAAAACCCCTCGGTCCGGTTCCATCAAATCCTGGCATGATTGATTCCTCCTGTTTTGATGATGTTTTAATTTATATTTTACTAATTCAATAATTTTCCAATTTTTTGCCAGGCCTCTATGATTATTTTACCAGCTGAACTATTCGGATAATGAGTAATAATTTCTTCTTTCATTAAAGATTCAATGACAGTTTCATCAAACGGAATCTGACCCAAGACTGGCAATTTTTCATTCCTGGCTAAGCATTGAATTTTATTACTAATTTCTTTATTGAGATCGAATTTGTTAATGATGATGCCGGCTGAAACATCAAACCGCTGAATCAGTTTTACTATTCGTCTGAGATCGTGCAAACCGGATACGGTCGGCTCGGTAACGATTAAGATAAAATCAGCCCCGGATAGACTGGCGTTTACCGGACAACCAATGCCAGGCGGTCCATCTACGATCATCCATTTCTTCCAGCTCTGTTGCAGCGCTTTTTGAGCTTGTTGTTTTACCTGACTTACTAATTTACCAGAATTGCCCTCACCAGGATTAAGCCTGGCGGATAAAAACGGATCGGGTCCAACCTTACCTTCGAAATAAAAACCAGCAATGGTATCTTCGAACTCAATGGCATTGTCCGGACATAGTTTAACGCAAAATCCACAACCCTCACATTTCACCGAATCGATAATAAAATTTTTAATGGCATCGAATCGACAATATTCTTCACATATTCCGCATTGAGAACATAAATCAATATTGATTCTTGCCTTTTTACTCCCCGTATATGGATGTGTCTGGGTAATCTCGGGTTTCAATAGTATATGGAGATCGGCGGCATCCACATCACAGTCTGCAATTACCTGGCTATCCGCCAATGCAGCAAAAGCTGCTGTTATGGTTGTTTTGCCGGTTCCACCTTTGCCGCTCACAATTACAATCTGTTTATGTGCATCATTTTTAATCATATTGAAATGCCCGTCACTAGACGGTCTCGTTTATGGTTTTTGATTTTTCTTTTTCTTAAATCCTCCAGGATTTTTTCATACAGGTCCACAAACTGCTTTTTTAGCTCAGGAAAGACTTTAACGGCAGGCTCTCCCCGTGAATACGCTTCTGCCAGTCTGCGATCGAATGGTAATTTTAACAGTACGGGAGTCCCGGTTTCCAAACAATAATCTTCAATAATATCAGATTCCTTTTGTGATTTGTTGATGACAACACCAAATGGTATTTCGAGGAACTGCAATACTTCTACTGATAATTTTAAGTCATGTAATCCAAATGGGGTCGGTTCGGTCACCAATATGCAATAGTCTGCATCTCTTACAGACTCTACCATCGAACAAGAAGTACCGGCTGGTGCGTCCACGATATTAATTTTATCTGGATGACAAATTTTTTTTAGTTCTGCAATCAGAGGGCTGGCCATCATCTCGCCAATATTTAACCGCCCCTCGTAGAAACTCTTTTTTTCGGGTAATATTTCCCCGGTTTGGAGAAGACCCAGGGGTTTATCCACTTCTACAATCGCTTTTTCCGGACAAAAATAGGCACAGGCCCCGCAACTGTGGCATAATTCATCGAAGACCAGAACCATTTTTGGCAAAACTGAAATAGCGTGAAATTCGCAGGTCTTGGCACAAACGCCACAAAAGTTACATCTGTTATAGTCGATTTCTGGAATTTTTCGACTGATAACTTTTTCATCTAAAATTGTTGGATTCAAAAACAAGTGCCCGTTGGGTTCTTCCACATCGGCATCCAGGTATATACTATTTGGAATGGAAAGAACGAGATTGGTTGCAATGGTGGTTTTACCTGTCCCGCCCTTTCCTGATGCTACTGAAATTATCATAATCCTTATCACTATCCTTTAAGTAATATCTCGAAGAAATTTTTAAATATTTTTAGATAAGACTAATGACAATCCCCCTGGTGACCGGCACATTCCTTGTATCCGCTTATCTCTTCATTTAAATATCCATACAACGCCTCATCGATGTTCATACCAGGGGCGGTAATTATGTTTATCCCATATTGTTCAAAAAGTGCAATTGCTTTACGACCCATCCCTCCGGCAATCACTACATTCGCACCAATTTTATTCAGATAGTGTGGCAGTTGACAGGTTCCTCCGTGGCTTCCCTGTAGTGGATTTTGATATATTTCTTCGTTGACTATTTTCTTTTGGTCGTTTACCTCATAAACTTTAAATTTACTGCAACGGCCAAAGTGGTCGGCAACCCTGCTCATACCGTCTAAGGTTTCTTCAACTGTAATTGCAATTCTAGATTTCATTATTTCCTCTTTCTCTTTTTTTATTGATTTGTTTGTATTTCATTTCTCTTCATAAAGTGGATTTATTTTCTTTTTTCGGCCATCTTTTGTAATCTTTCATTTAATTCGACAATGCGCCTGTCTAAATCCGCAATTTTTTCTTTGATTAAGGGTATATCATTTTCTCCAGCGTCAAAGTGTCCTCGATTTATTTGATTTCGATTTTTTTTGGTTGGCTTTCTCAATTTTGAAAAGTTTTGTTGATTAGGTAAGAAAGCCTGACTTTTTTGTAATTTTTTATTTTTAAAATCTTCAATTGCAGTCCGAACTACTCCGGTGATTCCCTCGTAAACTTCTAAATTCGCTACTGATAAACTCTTGAATGCATTTGGTCCACATTTTCCGGTAATCACAGCTTGTGCACCCTCTTGTATGATCATTTGTGCAGATTGGATACCGACCCCACCCTGTCCATCCGTATTTTGATTTTTTATGAATTGGTGATCCATGGTATCCGGATCAACGATTAGGAAAAATGCAGCTCGGCCAAAACGTGGATCAATTTCTGAATCCAAGCTTTTTCCAATAGAGGTTAATGCTATTTTCATTTGGTTCTCCATTTTTAATAATGATAATCATTTTCAGTAGAAAACAAAAAATTATTCTATTTTTGACATTCTGAGCATGTGCCGTAAAATTGAATGACATGCCCGGTTATTTTAAAATCGTGTTTTTCAGTGAGATTTTTTTCTACTTTGTTTAGCAGTTCAACTTCCTCATCGATAAAATCATCGTAATCAATAATACGTTTACAATTCGTACAAATGAGGTGATGATGATGCCCGGGTTTGTGTTGACTTTGTATTAATTCGTAGCGGCTGCGACCATCACCAAAATGGAAACGATAGATGACTCCCATTTCTTCCAATAGTTCCAGGGTACGATAAACAGTGGTTAAACCGATTCCCGGGTATCCTTTATGAACCTCCATATATATCTCTTCCGCAGAGAGATGTTCTTTGGTGTCGCTGAGAAGATCTATAATAGCTTTGCGTGGTTCGGTAATTCGAAGACCGTGGCTTCTAAATCTATTGTGTAGTCCATCTCTATTCTTGTTCATAGTAGTCCTTAATGATAATGATTATCATTATTATTTTAATAATCCGGAGTAAATTTGTCAAGTGCTAAATAATTTTATTGAATCCATCTATGATATTCGATCTTGTAGTTACTGGGATATGCTTGTACTTTCTTTACCTCATAGAGGAAAAATTGTGGATGATTTAATCATTTTGATTGATTACCTTATTTCAAATTTGAGGGTTTTACTCTTCATAAAATATCATGAAAAAAGTCATCGTTGCCTCGCTAAATCCGGTAAAAATAAGGGCGGTTCGGAATGCTTTCCGGAAAATGTTTCCCGGAGAAATATTTGAGGTCGGCTCACTGACGGTCCCCTCGGGTGTGGCGGACCAGCCCATGTCCGACCAGGAGACGTTGCAGGGTGCTTTTAACCGCTGCCAAGAGGCTTCCCGGCAAATCCCCGGTGCGGATTATTATGTGGGAATCGAAGGTGGCATAGTGGATTCTCCTGAGGGGATGGCTGCGTTTGCCTGGATTGTGATTCTCTCCCACGGAAGCGTTGGCCGCGGCCGCACCGGGACTTTCTTTCTGCCGGATAAAGTGGCCAGACTGGTGCGGGAGGGAAAGGAACTGGGCGAAGCGAATGACATTGTTTTCGATAAGGAAAATTCCAAGCAGGCAAACGGTGCCATTGGACTGTTGACCGGGGACATTATCGACCGTACTCAACTGTACCAGCATGGCGTCCTGATGGCGCTGGTCCCTTTCCGGAATCCAGATTTTTACTCGGAAGAGATGTCATTTTAGTCTGTTCAAAATAAATCAGGAGCCAGATTGATGAAATGTAAAATGTGCCATAAGGAATATCCCTCCAAATATTATTTTGTAACCGAATCCATTTGCCAGGATTGTTTTGACAAAATGGATAATGCTCAAAAACAAAAGTTACTGGATGAGAAAGACAGTCTGCTCACCGAGGAAGCGGCAGAACGAACCCTGGAGGGGCACAAACTGAAATGTCCGGTATGCGGGAATAAACGGTTCTGGAAACGGAAGACTTTAATGAACACCCCCGGGGCAACTTTTTTCGGGGTGGAGTGGGCCAATCGCCAGGCGATTAATTTTGTCTGCGATTCCTGCGGTTATGTGCTCTGGTTTCTGCGGGAAAATCTTTAAAAATGTCACGGAGTTCACAGAGGAGTATTATTTATTTTTATATTGTCAAATTTGGGGAATTATTTGAGTCAAAAGAGCTTCTACACTTCCATATTACTGTATGTAAACCGTCTGATGCAAAATAGATTGCGGTTGCTTTTTCGTATCAAATCCAATTTAAATCTATCCAAATAGGTGAGAAGTTTGGTTTAATTAAAGAGATGAAAATGTTCTTCTGTTAAAATTTTGTTGGGCTTTTTCTGTTTACCTTATATATTCAACGAATTAATTAATAAGATGTGTTATTTAGAAAGGTCTGTGTAATGAACAAAATTCGTAAAATCATAATAGGGGCGGTAGTTATCATTCCCCTGCTTCTGATCATGTTTATAACAGTGCAGAATAACCCGGATATGGAAGGCAGCAGAACCGAAATCGAAAAGGAAGAAAAGGGTCCGGATCAATATCCTTCGGACTGGGCCTGGCTACGCCGTACCTTTCCATACTGGAAGGCCGATGCTCAATATTTCCGGGATCAGATGAAGGTTGCCCAGCAGATGCGGGCCGAGGCGCCCAATCGCGAACTGGTGCAGGTGCAGTTTGCTGGTCCGACCAATATCGGCGGGCGTTTCTCTGATATTGAATTCAATCCTAAAAATCCCAATATCGTCTATGCCGGTGCGGCAACCGGGGGCGTGTTCAAGTCCACTGATATGGGGCTCACCTGGTTTCCGGTATTCGACGATCAGGCTAATCTGAATGTGGGCGATATCGGTATTGACCCGGTCTATCCCGATACGCTGTATGTGGGTACCGGTGAGGCCAATGGCGGCCACAACAATTTCCCTGGTGGTGGGGTATATAAATCCACGGACGGTGGAGCCACCTGGCAATTTCTCGGTCTGGAGAATATTGCTTCGGTTGGCCGGATTGTGGTCGATCCCACTAATACCCAGCGGGTTTTTGTCGCGGCGGTTGGCTCCTACTTTTATCCTAACCCGGAGAGGGGGCTTTACCGGAGTGAAGATGGAGGTCAAACCTGGTCGCTTTCGAAATTTGTCTCGGATTCTACCGGTGCCATCGATGTGATTATGGACCCGACTAATCCTTCCCGAATGATGTTGACCATGTGGGAACGGGTGCGCCGCCCGAACAGCTCCCATCTCTTTGGCCCCACCAGTGGTGTCTATCGCTCGCTGGATGGCGGGGATACCTGGGGGTATTTGGGCCCGGCCAACGGTTTGCCAAATCCGCTCGCGGAAGATATCGGGCGGATCGGACTGGCAATATCTCAAACCAATCCCGATCTGGTCTATGCCATATACACGGATGGATATCAATACCGGGGTTTGTTTAAATCGACAGATTTTGGTACTACCTGGACGGATGCTGACCCGGACCAGGAAATAGGTAACGGCACTGGGGGTTTCAGCTGGTATTTTGGACAGGTACGGATTCATCCCACCAATCCTGATATGATCTATGCCCTGGATGTTTCCTTTATGCGCTCGGCCAACGGTGGGTCCACCTGGCCAATTATCTACGGTTATGGTGGCGGTCCGGCGGATTTTCATGTGGATCATCACGCCCTGGCTTTCAATCCCGCCAATCCGGATTACCTGATTGAAGGAAACGACGGGGGAATAAATATTTCCACCGATGCCGGGGTAAACTGGACAAAGGTAGCGGATCTGCCGGTTTCCCAGTTCTACGAAATCGGGCTGGATCGGAATAATCCCCAAAGACTATATGGCGGCACCCAGGATAACGGAACTTTGCGCACATTAACCGGTGCACTGGATGATTGGGATCATATATATGGCGGTGACGGTTTTTATGTGATTGTAGACCATACCAATCCCAATATTCTATATGCCGAGTCGCAAAATGGCAATCTGGGTAAATCGATAAATGGGGGCTCCAATTGGAACAGCGCAACCAATGGAATATACGGAGCAACCAACTGGTCTACCCCGGTAGTCATGGATCCGAATAATAACCTGGTTCTCTATTACGGAGCCGAGCAGGTTTTCCGCACTACCAATGGTGCTTCATCCTGGACCGCTGTCAGTCCGGATCTTACTCCCATCTCCTATCCCCGTCTGGGAACCATAACCACCATTGCAGTGGCTCCCACCAACTCCAATGTAATCTGGGCCGGGACCGATGCCGGGAATGTCTGGGTAAGCACAGATTACGGGGTGAACTGGAATGAGGTGACCGGCAATCTGCCGGAGCGCTGGGTCACCCGGGTCGTACCGGATCCCACCGATGAGACCATTGCCTATGTCACTTTCTCAGGATTGAAGTGGAAAGATCCCCAGCCCCATGTTTTCCGCACCACCGACCAGGGCCAGAACTGGACTGACATCAGCAGCAATCTGCCCGATGCCCCTATCAATGCTTTTGCAGTCGATCCGCTGCGCCCGAATTATCTGTTCGTGGGCACCGATCTGGGAGCCTATTACAGCGCCAATACCGGCCAGAGCTGGCAGTATATCAGCAGCAATTTACCAATGGTTTCAGTTTACGATATGAAAGTTCATGAAACAGCTAATTATCTGGCTATTGGTACCCATGCCCGTTCCATGTATCGGCTGGATCTGTCGCTGCTGACCGGTACCGGAGAAACTCCCGCTCAACCGGTTGCGCAGACCTTTCAGCTGAAACAGAACTATCCCAATCCGTTTAATCCGAGTACTACCATTCCCTACAGCCTGAATGAGTCTTCTTTGACTAAACTGACCATCTATAATACCCTGGGTCAGGAAGTCCGGACGCTGGTAAATGAAAATCAGG
>CAZTXJ010000096.1:10187-12412 GCA_964617285.1 uncultured Calditrichaceae bacterium
ACCATCTATAATACCCTGGGTCAGGAAGTCCGGACGCTGGTAAATGAAAATCAGGGGCCTGGTGTTTACGGCGTGGTATGGGATGGACGGGATAATAGTAACCGGCTGGTGGCCTCCGGGACGTACATCTATCGTCTGCAAACGGGCGATTTTACTCGCACCCGGCGGATGACCTTTTTGAAATAACAAATTGATTTACTGTGATGCCATTGCTCCAAGCGATGGCATCACTTTCATTGATTATATAAAATATTTGATTTGAATTCCTGCTGCTGTAATTTTCATTTATGAAAAATCAAATTAAACATCTCACCTTCTTTGTTATCACAGTCTGGCTTTTCGCCTCATATACGTTGTCCCATGCCCAGTATCCGGACAGTCTGGTTCAGGCCCTGGCAAGCCAGACCAACCTGGATACCCTGGTTTATTATGTGAATGTACTTTCCGGGGAAGATTCGGTGACCATAAACGGCAACCGGTATCTGATAACCTCCCGTAATGCCAGTCAGCCTGGAAATGACCTGGCGGCGGACTTTATTTATCAAACCCTGGAAAAAACCGGGCTTAATACCTACGATCAGAATTACAGCGCCAGCGGCCGGAATGTTTTCGCAATCCAGACCGGTACGGATTATCCCGATCAGCAATTTATCATTTGCGCCCATTATGATGACATGCCGGGTGCCATTGCCCCGGGCGCCGATGACAATGCCAGCGGTACGGCTGCGGTTCTGGAAGCGGCCCGGATCCTCTCCCAGGTGCAGACGCCCTATACGGTTATCTATGCCCTGTGGGATGAGGAAGAGATTGGACTGGTCGGTAGTGGTTACTATGCCCAGCAGGCCTTTCTGGCCGGGGACAATATCCTGGGGGTGGTAAATCTGGAGATGTTTGGCTGGGACGGCAATGACGATGGCAAATTTGAGATCCACACCCGCCCGATTGCCAGTTCGGTGAACCTGGCGAACCTGATTGTTCAGCTGGAAAACATCTATCAGATCAGTCTGACGCCGCTGGTGCAGAATCCGGGAACCACCGCCAGCGATCATTCTTCCTTCTGGAACCGGGGGTATACTGCAATCGTCTACAGTCAGGCCTTTTTCAGCGGAGACGGGAATCCCTATTATCATACTTCCAATGACCGGATCATTTATTTTAACCTGGGATATTTTTACAGCATGTCCAAGCTGGCGGTGAGCACCATTTCTCATCTTGCCCTGAACAATATGGTGGTAGGTATTGCCGACAGGGAAGATTTGGTGGCTTCCGGTTTCAGGCTGGAACAGAACTACCCCAATCCGTTCAATCCGACCACCACCATACCCTATAAACTTCCCGGGTCGTCTCAGGTAAATCTGGGCATCTACAACAGCCTGGGACAGAAGATTCGGACACTGGTGAATACTTACCAGCCGACAGGCGATTATCAGGTGGTCTGGGATGGCCGGGATAATCATGGCCGCTCGGTACCCTCCGGCGTTTACATTTACCGGCTGCAAGGGGAGAATTTCAGCGATTCCCGCAAGATGATGCTGATCCGGTAGAATTAAATAATGTTGGATTACCTTTTCAGGCAGCCGGAAGGCTGCCTTTTTTATTTACTTGAATTAGGTATAAAATTCCCTTTATAAAAGAACAAAATATAGTTAGATTACCTACCTAATATTGTGTGATGGATGGCGGATAAAAGTCCATCAGAGAAATCCCGGGTCATACTCCAGCATATTTCTCCGGAAACCTCTTTCGTCACTCACCACGAATCTAAAATAATTTAAGGAGTAGTATTATGAATATCTATGTTGGCAATATCGGCGCCGGTGTGACGGAAGAAGACATCCAGAAAGCCTTTGCTGAATTCGGTGAAGTATCTTCAGTTAACCTGCTGAAGGATCGTTATACCAATGAACCCCGCGGATTCGGTTTTGTGGAAATGCCCGCCAAGGCCGAAGCCATTGAAGCCATTAAGCAAATGGACGGCAAGGAAATGGGTGGCAAGCGTTTGATTGTGAATGAAGCCCGCCCGAAAACCGAACGTCGTGGCGGAGGTGGTGGCGGATCGCGCGGGCGTGGTGGAAACGGCGGTGGTTCACGTGGTCGTGGTGGCCGCGGCGGCCGTTGGTAGACCTAGCCTAAATTGAAATTTAGTATCCTAAGTCGTATTATCCCGGCCTTTGTGCCGGGATTTTTTTATTACGTTTTTGTATGATAAATCTGGCAGTTTGCTG
>CAZTXJ010000097.1:0-5665 GCA_964617285.1 uncultured Calditrichaceae bacterium
TCGGGATTGATAAACGGATAGATCCAGATTTCCCGGTTGTTTACCAGATCGGTTATCTGGGGATTGCTTCCATACTGAACACACAGATCCCGCATCAGCAGAATTATCACCTCACTGCCCATAATCTCGTCCCCATGATGACAGCCATCGAAACTGATCTCCGGCTCGTTCTCATCGATCTGGGCATTATCGCTAATCCTTACCGCATACAATTCCCTGCCGGACATTGAATACCCATAAGATTTTTTATAGATCAAATTTGGGAATTCCAGCAACAGGCTGTCCACCAGTGATAGAGTGGAGTTATAGTCGTGGAAGTTAGCGAATTCCAGGCTATTAAGGAGTTGCCGGGAATGCTCTTCCATACTGGGAATCACCACTTCCGGTTGAAAGCCCATCTGAACCAATCGGTCATATTCCTGTGGAGTGGCCAAAATGGTCATATCAGAACCAAGGACTTGATCGATGGTAAATCTTTCCTGTGCCAGAGTAATTCTTTGATTCGCGTCCAGGTTTTTGACCTTTACCAGCATCTCTCCGGGCCGCCACCCTGCCAGGGCCACCTGTGTTAAAAGGAAAATTCCAAGAAGTAAATAGTACCAATTCCTTTTCATTTAAAACTCCTCTTCCGAATAATGTGTTAAGTCAATATAATATTTTTCAGATTTTTTTTTCAATCTTTAATTTTTTCTGAAATTTTGTAAGGTAAACTCATGTTCCCTTGGTATGACGCCTTCTTAAGTTAGGGGATCGGAGAATCCAGACCGTAGACAGCACCCCGCAGTTTCAACAGCTCTTTTATTTCCAGAGGATCCAGGGAGATAAGGGGACTTATCCGGCTGGCGAGCCAGATTATTTTTGCGGTTTTTTCCAGAATTTCGGTTTTATAGAAAGCTTCCATGAGGGACTTCCCATATGCCAAACTGCCGTGCCGATCCAGGATGATTATATCTGTTTTCTGGAGATATGGTTTTATACTTTTAGGAACCTGGGCAGTAGAGGGACGGGCATATTTGGCAATGGGCACTTTTCCCAACATCAGGGCGCTTTCCGGTAAATACTGTTTATCGAAATTGATACCTGCCAGGGAGAGGCTGATGACAAATTCCGGATGGGCATGCACAATGGCATTTATCTCCGGTCTGTTTTTATAGACTTCCAGATGCATCTTAAATTCGGTGGAAGGTGTTAAGTCCGATCCAATCGTTTCGCCCACATGATTAACCAGTACCAGATCGTCTGAACTCATGCTGCCTTTACAGACACCGCTTCGGGTGGTTAGAATTTCTTCTCTGGAAATCCGAATGCTCAAATTTCCTTCGGTGCCGGTAATATAATTTTTCTGATAAAGTAATTTCCCGACTTCGATCAGTTCATTCTTATATTGTTCCATTATGGATTCCTATATGATCACAATTTGCAATATAAATAACAGGATTCATTGATACAAATCCTTGGTTTTTCAATTTTACCGGTGGAACAAATTTATGCTTCTCAATTTAAAAGGTGATTGATAAATTTTAGTTTATTTTATAAATTGATTTATCTGAACTTTACCGCGGTAAAAACCGATGCTAATGGTACTGAGAAAAGATATAGTAAAAGCTGATTTGGAAAACCTGTTAAACGGTTTAGTTCAATCTGGTGCCGAATATCAACTGATCGATCAGGGAGATATTCCAATTGTTCAATTGAGCAGCGATAACAATTCGCTATCCAGAGAAAGACTGGAAAACCTTCCTGGTGTATCCTACATTATTGATGAAGAATACCCCTATCGTTTGGCCAGCCGGAAATATAAAGCTAATGATACAGTAGTAAAAGTAGGTGATCTGGAAATTGGCGGCATAACGCCAGTGGTAATTGCCGGTCCCTGTGCGGTGGAATATGAAGACCAGCTTATGAAGACCGCCCAACTGGTATTCTCTAAAGGGATTCGACTGATGCGTGGCGGTGCATTTAAACCTCGCACCAGTCCCTACAGTTTCTCCGGATTAGAGGTAAAGGGTTTGGAATTGCTGGCAAAGGCGCGGGAAGAAATCGGCGTACGGATTATTACCGAGGTTTTGGATGCGGGAGATGTGGATATTGTCTCGCAATATTCCGACGTTCTGCAGGTGGGTTCACGCAACATGCAAAATTACAAATTATTGAAAGCTGTGGGACGAATCCGGAAGCCGGTGATGTTAAAGCGTGGTATGTCCGCCCGGCTTGACGAATTTTTAGCCAGTGCCGAACATATTCTCAAGGAAGGAAATGAGCAGATATTTCTTTGTGAAAGAGGAATAAGAACTTTCGTCGAATATTCCAGAAATACGCTGGATTTAAATATTGTACCCATGTTAAAAGAGCTATCGCATCTGCCGGTGATAGTGGATCCCAGCCATGGTACCGGCAGAAGACAACTGGTTGCGCCCATGAGTATGGCTGCGCTGGCCGCCGGTGCCGATGGAATTATGATTGAGGTCCATCCTGAACCTGATAAAGCCTGGTCTGATGGGATGCAGGCATTGGGTCCGGAGGAATTTTCCCGCTTGATGGACAAGATCCACAATTATCTGGAATGGCAAAAACATTATGCAAACCCTGAACCTGCGACTTAAGCCACCGGCCCGGGTAATTCCGATTTTTGTCGGCCAGAATTTATGGCAGCATTTTCAGGAATTTCTCACCGAGAAATTTCCAACCCACCAAATTTTTGTGATTTCCGATGAAAATGTTTTCCGGATTTATGCTCATAAGGTTGAAAAATATCTGGGACGCTTGGGGCGGTGGGGTGGTATTATCTCCTTTCCGGCTGGCGAAGAGAGTAAGACCCGGCAGCAGAAAGCCCAACTGGAAGACCGTTTATTCGAGAAGAAAGCCGGACGGGATTCCCTGATTGTTGCCTTTGGCGGTGGTGTTACCGGGGATCTGGCAGGTTTTGTGGCAGCCTCTTTACATCGCGGCATACCGCTGATTCAGGTTCCTACCAGTGTGCTGGCTCAGGTGGACAGCAGCATTGGCGGAAAAGTGGGAATCAACCATCCTTCCGGAAAAAATTTGCTGGGCAGTTTCCACCAACCCGAGGCCATTTTCTCAGATATTTCCCTGCTGGACACCTTACCGGATGAAGAATATTTTAACGGCCTGGCGGAAGTCATAAAATATGCGGTAACCCTTGATAATCAGCTCTTCGATTTTCTTTTAACAAATGCCGATGAGATCAAAAACCGGGACAAAACCGCTTTAAAAAAAATTATTACCACCAGCATCGGTTTAAAAATAAATGTTGTGGAAATGGATGAGCAAGAGCAGTCCTACCGGACTATTCTGAATTTTGGCCATACCCTGGGACACGCCATCGAAAAACTTGCCGACTTTAAAATCAAACATGGATATGCCATTGCTGCAGGAATGGTTTATGCCGCCAGATTATCCCATCAGAAATTTGGCTATCCCTCCAATAAAATAAAAAATTTAAGCGATATCCTGAATACCTATCAGTTGAACAGTGTTAATATTAAAAATTTTTCTGAAGAAGAATTGTGGAAAACTACCTTTAGTGATAAAAAAGTCAGGCAGAACAAACCGCATTTTACCCTTCTGGATGAAAAAGAAAATGCCAGACTCCTGGTACCGGTAACCTTTGAGGAGTTCAAAAGTGCCCTTCGTTCCGGTTAAGACCTGCTTAAGTTTCCTGCCCGCTTCTCAAACAGAATTGAATGGGATTTTGAAGGAGACTTATTCCGCCGATCTCATAGAACTTCGTTTGGACCACCTTAATGATATCCCTTTTTCTGATATCCGGAAATCTTTTAAACAGCCGGTTATCATCACCCTGCGAATGCCGGAAGAAGGTGGTTTCTGGAAGTATACCTCTGAAAAACGCATCCCCCTGTTCCAAGCAGCCCTCGATTCGGGTATGGATTATATAGACCTCGAGTGGAAGTATTCGCAATCCATTTTGGATGGATTGGTACTTAAGGATAAATCTAAAGTTATCCTATCTCATCACACCAACGAAAGAAATTTCGATAATTTGTTGAATATTTATGAACAGATGAAAAAAATTCCAGCGGATATCTACAAACTTATCTTTACTGCCAATGATATCAATGATAATCTCGTCGCTCTACAGTTACAGCAAATGCTCAAGGATGATGCCGGAAAGTTTATCATTCATGCCATGGGTGAGCCGGGAAAAATATCCCGCATCCTGGGTGCCCTGCGGGGAAATGCTTGGACGTATGTTTCGCAGGATTCGGTGAAAGAAACCGCAAGCGGTCAGCTGTCTGTGAATGAGTTTAATGCATATCATCTGGCTGAAAAATCTTCCCATACCAGGATCATCGGGTTAGTCGGATACCCGATCGCCCAGAGTTTTGGCTGGATTCTGCACAATAAACTCACTCACATCTGTAAACAGAAAATGGGAGAGACATTTTCTCCGGCGAACGATTTTATCTATCTCAATTTTCCGGTGATGGATTTTCATAACTTCTGGGAAAAGTGGAAAGATATCATTTCGGGATTAAGCATAACTATCCCCCATAAAGAAAAAGTAACCCTGGTAGCGGATGTCGTTTCCCCGGAAGTTCAGAGTTCCGGAGTCTGCAATACCATTTTAAAAAGGGATGATAAATGGTATGGTCATAATACGGATTATCTGGCCATTGCTGATCTTCTGAAACCTTATTTGGAAAAACTTCAAGAGGGTGTTTTAATTATCGGTACCGGTGGAACGGCCCGTACCTCAATTGCCGTGCTTAAAGATCTTGGTATCGAATCTGTTTTTATTACCGGTAGAAATGAGGAAAGGGGGTTGGAGTTAAGTAAAATATTTTCTGTCTCTTTTTTGAGTCGTGAAGAATTAGGCGGGAACCGCATTGCCGGGATGATCCAGACTACACCAGTCGGGATGTACCCGAAAGTTAATGAAATTCCAGAGGAAGCAAAATTACTGAAACCGGGTCAGATTGTTCTGGACGTTATCTTTAATCCGGCCAAAACAGAGTTTCTGAAGGCCGCAGAAAAACTGGGGTGTAAGATCATCTCCGGAAGAGACATGTATCTGAATCAGGCCTGGAGACAATTCCAGCTTTTTAGTGGTTTGGAAATTGATTTTCATTTAGTGGAAAACGCAGCCCGGGAAATATGGGGAAATCTTGAATAAACCAGAAACATTTCAAATCAAGCGCGTAGTTTTAATTGGTTATCGCGGTGCCGGAAAAACAACTGTGGGGAAAAGACTGGCGGAAATTCTGGCGTGGACCTATTTATCTACCGATGAAATGATCGTTAAAAAAAGCGGTGCATCGATTCCGAGTTTTGTGGAAAAATATGGCTGGAAAGAATTCAGAAATCTGGAACATGAGGTAGTCCATCAGTTAAAAGCCGAGAATGAGTGCGTCATCGATTGTGGGGGCGGCGTAGTCGAGGATACGGAAAATATGTCGTCACTTAAACATCGGGCCCTGGTGGTCTGGATAGACGCTCCGCTGGAAATAATCAAATCGCGATTGTCCAATGTGGTGGATCGTCCACCGCTCAGTGAAGCCGACCTGGTTTCCGATCTGGAAGAACATTACCAGAGAAGACTGTCATTTTACCAAAAATATTCCGATATGCAATTAAACAGTTCTGAAAAAACTGTTGAAGAAATTTGCCGGGAAATTATCTCCCG
>CAZTXJ010000097.1:5765-7288 GCA_964617285.1 uncultured Calditrichaceae bacterium
ATTTCAGGAATATTTTGAGAATTGCTGATTTATTCTCTATTTTTTCATCCCTATATTTAGCCCAATATTCTGGCGGATTGAAAGAGAATAAATGAATAACACTGACCATACCCCAACCGGGACAACCAAAGATCAGGACATAAAGCCAAAGGAAGCTCCTTCCCGGGAAAAGGTCTGGCAGATGTTCGACCGTATTTCCGGGCGTTATGATTTGCTGAATCGTATATTATCCATGCGAAGGGATGTGGCCTGGCGAAAACGGCTGGCCCGGAATCTGCCGGAGATAAATGATCAACGTGTGCTGGATCTGGCAACCGGTACCGGAGACGTACTATTATTCATTATCAAATATTCCAATCGGGTGAAGTATGGGATTGGTATCGATATGGCCAGGGAAATGCTTGTCAGGGGACGTGAGAAATTCTCCAATATAAATTCCGGAGTTTCAGCCAGACTATTTCCGGCCGATGCCATGTCTCTGCCCTTCAAAGATAAACAGTTTCACACGGTTAGTATCGCCTTCGGTATTCGGAACGTCCTGGATGTAAAAGAAGCTCTGGCAGAAATGTACCGGGTGCTGGACAATCCCGGTCGGGTATTGATTCTGGAATTTTCAATTCCTGCCAATTTTTTGATCAGAAAAATTTATCTGTTTTATTTCAGATATATTTTGCCCGGAGTCGGTAGCCTGATTTCCGGAGATGCGTATGCCTATCGGTATTTGAATAAAACGGTGGAAACTTTTCCCTACGGGGAAGCTTTCTGCAGATTGATGCAGGAAGTTGGTTTTCAGGATGTCCGGGCGATACCGCTCACTCTTGGTATTGCTACCTTGTACAGAGGCGATCGGTTAAAATAAAAAGCGAAAATTTAAATTGAAGTCTGCTCAATTAAACTTACAAAATGTTACTACCGGTCTGGAGATTTTAAAAGAGAAGTTCCGACATGATCACCCAGGTCAGGAAGCTTTAAAATCAGCTCGAGAAATTATCATTCATAGAATTGAGCAGGAAATTGATTTTGAGGATATTGAAGAACTGCTGAATGATTTATCCGGATTGCTGAATCTGTATTGGTCTTCCCGGGATAAACCATTCCGGCTGATTGGTTTTGGCCAGGTTCACCGGTTGTCTGCTTATAGAGGTGAAGATTATCCATCCATCTTATCTGAAATGGAAACTATTCTCTCCCGAAGTGATCCCGGGATTAAATATTTTGGGGGAATGCGTTTTGATCCGGCCGGACCGGTGAGTCAGGAGTGGGAGCATTTTGACTGTGCGTATTTTTTTATTCCGCAGATAGAAGTGATCCAGGAAAATGATTCGACCAAGTTGGCTCTAAATTATTTTTCTGGTCAGCAGGCGAAAAAAGTCCTTGAGAAATTAGATGACCTGATTTCCCGGGTGACACCTCGGGCCGAATCCAAAAAAGATTTGAAACCGAAATTGATAAACCGGTTAGACGTTCCGGATTATGAGCAATGGAATAAAAATATCCTGGCCGCCCTGGACTCAATGAACCGG
>CAZTXJ010000097.1:7388-12358 GCA_964617285.1 uncultured Calditrichaceae bacterium
AAAGAAATCCGGGAGCATCGCTGGGTGAGTGACCAGGTATTTCAATCGTTGAATGAAATTTGCCGGGAGGTTAACATTCTGGAAAAAGAATCGGTCATTAAACTGAAGAATGTGCAACACCTGTGTTCCAGGTATTCTGGCACTGTCAAAATAATAACATCAGTGTATAAAATGATTGAGGCGTTGCACCCCACCCCGGCGGTTGGTGGTTATCCCCGGGAGAAAACCTGGCATGAGATCCATGAATTAGAAGGATTTGACCGTGGCTGGTATGCCGGTCCGGTCGGGTGGATCGGAGAAGATTCGGCAGAGATGAGTGTTGCTATTCGCTCTGCTCTGATGAACAATCGGGAGGTCAATATATACGCTGGTGCCGGGATTGTCCCTGGTTCTGATCCGGAAAAAGAATGGAATGAAATCGAGAAAAAAAGTTTGAATTTCACTAATCTTCTGATACCGTCATGACCCTGATACGAGAAAATCTGAATCTGCTCTGGGCATCGCTGATCGTGGATGAGCTGGTTCGGAACGGCATAGATTATTTTTGTATTTCACCCGGTTCACGTTCCACACCTCTGACCACTGCAGTTGCCCGGAATAAAAAAGCCAATCATATTATTTTTTATGATGAGAGAGCTGCCGGTTATCACGCCCTGGGTTATGCCCGGGCTACCGGCAAACCTGCCGTGGTAATATCAACTTCCGGAACGGCGGTAGCCAACTATTTCCCGGCAGTGGTCGAAGCCTCGTTCGATTTGATCCCCTTTATCTTACTGACTGCAGACCGGCCGCCGGAATTGCGTGCCACCGGGGCAAACCAGACCATCCAGCAACCCCACATCTATGGGGATTATGTTCGCTGGCAGTTCGATCTACCCTGTCCAACCGAGGACATACCCCCGGAAATGGTATTGACCACTACCGATCAGGCACTTTACCGGGCCCGCTGCAATCCCTCCGGACCGGTTCATTTGAACTGCCCTTTCCGGGAACCTCTGGCACCGGTGGAGAAAAAATATTCATCCGGCTATTTGAATACTATAAATAACTGGACAAAATCCGGGGATCCTTATACCCATTATACTGAGAGCCTGATGGTGCTGCCGGAGAAAGATATAATTCAGCTTTCTGAAATTTTCAATAAATCAAAACGGGGAATTCTGGTGGTCGGGCATCTGCGCTCGGAGCAGGAGCGGGATGGTGTGCTCCGGTTCTCAAAAAAACTCAACTGGCCGGTTTTTGCCGATGTGCTTTCCGGACTCCGGATTGGGCAAAAAATGAAGAACCTGGTTGAATATTACGATCAGCTTTTTCTTTCCCCAAAATTTGCCCAGGAGTTAAATCCGGAAGTTGTTTTGCAGCTAGGGGGACAGGTGACGTCCAAACGCTGGCTTCAGTTTCTTGAGAAACACCGGATACCGGAATATATTTTGTTAACAAATCATCCCTTTCGCTTTGATCCGGTTCATCGCTTAACCCGAAGGATCGAGAGTAATATTCTGCCTTTCTGTGATGCTCTATCTGAAAAACTGAATACCCAGACTGATTTGAATTGGAAAGATAATCTGTTAAAAATGAATGCCGTGGTTCGATCCGCTTTGGAAAATATAATCTCCGGTAACGACGAAATCACTGAGCCTGCGGTTGCCAGACTGATCTCCAAACATGTTTCACCGGATCATGCGGTCTTTGTGGCCAGTAGTCTGCCGGTGCGGGAAATGGATATGTTTGGTTCTGCGGATGGTGCCGCAGTGCTGGTTAAATCCAACCGTGGAGCCAGTGGCATTGACGGGACCATCGCCAGTGCTGCGGGTTATGCCCAGGGCGCGGGTAGGCCGGTTACCCTGCTGATCGGCGATCTGGCTTTTATTCACGATCTGAACTCGCTGGCATTAATTAAGCGTATTCAACAACCGATCATTATTGTTCTTGTTAACAATCATGGAGGCGGTATTTTTTCTTTCCTGCCGATTGCCGGGCATCAGGATATTTTTGAAAACTTTTTTGCCACACCCCACCAATTAAGTTTTCACCACGCCGCAAAACTGTTTGATCTGGGATATCAGCATCCGACAACTATCGCTGAATTTTTAGATGTTTATAAAAAGGCCCAGACCTCAGGTGAATCAATGATCATTGAGGTTGAAACCAACAGAAAAAAGAATTTCGATTTGCATAAGAGACTTCAGAAAGAGATATTAGCAGCGCTCGACCAATAAACAAAGGACGCATGGCTAACATTCGCTGGCATTACCAGACTTCCGGTTCATCGCAAAATCCTCGGATTCTCTTTCTTCATGGTTTTTTGGGGTCGCTGCAGGGTTGGGATGCCATCATCGGGAAACTTCAACAAAATTTTTATTGTGTGAGTATCGATTTACCCGGTCATGGTAATACACCGAATCCGGTGAAAAATTATTCCTTTGCAGAAACCGGGGACGATCTGGCAAATTTTTTGACCGAAATGAATTTCGCTCCGGTATCGGTTATCGGATATTCCATGGGCGGGCGACTGGCATTGTACCTCGCATTGCGGCATCCCCATTTAATCAACAAAATTGTACTCGAATCTGCTTCTCCCGGCTTGCCAACTGCCCGGGAAAGAAAAAGCAGAGCTGCAAATGATAGTGCCCTGGCTGAGAAAATGGTAAAAATGGATTTCGGTCTCTTTCTGCAGGAATGGTATAATCAGCCACTATTTAATTCACTTCGGAGGCATCCGGATTTTGAAATGTTGCTGAAAAATCGGCAACGGAATGACCCTGGTGAAATGGCAAAAGCACTCATTTCCCTCAGTACCGGAAAACAGCCTTCGCTTTGGAAATTTTTACCGCAAAATAAAATTCCCATGCTTTTGCTGGTTGGGGAACTGGATGATAAGTATCGACGTATTGCAGGGCAAATGTGTGAGAAATGCTCATTCTGCAGTATGAAAGTTATTAAAGGTGCCGGACATAATATCCATTTTGAAAAACCAGATGAATTTGCAAATAGTTGTCTTGACTTTTTAAGTGGTAAATAGGAGAAATATCATGAGCGATATTCAATGGAAAAGAGTAAGGGAATTTGAAGATATTTATTATGACAAGGCGGAAGGGATTGCCAAAATAACCATCAATCGTCCGGAGGTGCGGAATGCCTTTCGGCCTTTAACGGTGATGGAAATGTCCGAAGCGCTGAGGGATGCCTGGGAAGATGCCGGGATCGGGGTAATCATTTTAACCGGTGAAGGGGAGCAGGCATTTTGTTCAGGCGGGGATCAGCGGATCCGTGGTGATTCGGGATATAAGGACGAAAAGGGTATACACCGCCTGAATGTGCTGGACTTTCAGCGTATGATCCGCTCCTGTCCCAAACCGGTAATTGCCATGGTTGCCGGTTACGCCATCGGTGGGGGACACGTGCTGCATGTAATGTGCGATTTAACCATTGCCGCAGATAATGCCATATTTGGCCAGACCGGTCCCAAGGTGGGGTCGTTCGACGGTGGTTATGGCTCCAGTTATCTTGCACGCATAGTGGGTCAGAAAAAAGCGCGGGAAATCTGGTATCTGTGCCGCCAGTACACTGCTCAGGAAGCGCTTGAGATGGGATTGGTTAACAAGGTGGTCCCGCTGGAATGGCTGGAAGAGGAGACGGTTCAGTGGTGCCGGGAAATTTTAGCCAATTCTCCCACCGCCATCCGCTGCCTGAAGGCGGCCATGAATGCGGATTGTGATGGTCAGGCGGGATTACAGGAACTGGCCGGATGTGCCACTATGCTCTACTATATGTCCGATGAAGCGCAGGAGGGAAAGAATGCCTTCCTGGAGAAGCGTAAACCGGATTTTTCGAAATTTAAAAGGCAGCCTTGATCGACCAGTTTGAAAATTGTAAATTTGGAAAATGCAAGCGTCAAAGATAAAAATCTGGATAACTGCCAGCCGGCCTAAAACCTTGTGGGCCGCTTTTTCTCCGGTTATTATCGGCACAGCCATGGCCTATGGAGAAGGGAAAGTACACTGGCTGTCCGCTGTCCTGGCGGCAGTCGGGGCTATTCTTATTCAGATCGGGACCAATTTCTCCAACGATTACTATGACTATTTCCGCGGGGCGGATAAAAAAGAACGTCTCGGTCCGCTTCGAGTCACCCAGGCCGGTCTGGTGAAACCGGAAACCATGAAGCGGGCCACCATTCTGGTTTTCTCCCTGGCATTTGCTTCCGGGATCTACCTGATTTATCGCGGCGGTTGGCCGGTACTGATTATTGGTCTGCTCTCCATTTTATTCGGTATTCTTTACACTGCCGGACCGTATCCGCTGGGATACAACGGCCTGGGAGATATCTTTGTACTTATCTTCTTCGGTCTGGTGGCGGTTGGCGGCACCTATTATGTTCAGGCACTGGAAATCAACAGCCTGGTTCTACTGGCCGGACTCTCACCCGGGCTTTTTTCTACGGCGATCCTGACCGTAAACAATTTGCGGGATATCGCATCCGATAAGCAGGCCGGGAAGAAAACGCTGGCCGTCCGTTTCGGAGAGGATTTTGCCCGCCTGGAATATCTCTTCAGCGTTCTGATGGCCTGTTTGATTCCCATCATCCTCTTTTTCATCACCGACAGCCATCTCTATGCCCTGGCGGCTTCGCTGGTGTTTCTGGCGGCTATACCACCAATCCGGATTATCTACGAACAAAAACCAGGAAAAATTTTTAATCAGGTTTTGGCCACCACCGGACGATTATTACTTCTCTATAGTCTGTTATTTTCAATTGGTTGGATTTTATGAAAATTACTCTACTGCAAGTTTACCGTTACAAACTTCCTTTTCAATTTCCCCTCACCGCCGCAGGGAAAATTCTGACTTCACGCGAAGGATTTATTATTGAATTAATAAGTACACAGGGGAAATCCGGATATGGAGAAATTGCCCCCTTTCCCGGATTGCATAAAGAAAATCTGGAAGCGGCCTTACAGCAGCTGAAAACC
>CAZTXJ010000098.1:0-4612 GCA_964617285.1 uncultured Calditrichaceae bacterium
ACTAATTCTCGGACTGGCCGTGCTGTCCTACCATCAAAGCGATCCGGTCGGCTTGCTGGAAGAGGGGAATATCTACAACGTTCAGAACTGGCTTGGACTCTTTGGCGCTACTATTGCCGCACCATTATTCCAGTGGACCTTGGGCTACCCGATTCTTTTTCTGCCGGTATTGATCATCATTACCGGATTTTACCTGTTAATAAAGTGGCCGATCCGTCAGTTAAAAAGATTCAGCATTTTGCTCCTGCTATGGAGTCTGCTTACTTCCATCCTTCTGGCTCTTCCCGAAGCTTTAAGGACGTTTGGAAATTTTCATACATTTTATCCCAGTGGATTTATTGGCGGCCTGTCTGCGGCTTATCTGGTCAAGATATTTAGTAAATTTGGAGCGATCTTTATTCTAACCATCGTTTTTATCCTTCTCCTGGTGGTCAGTTTTCGGGTTCGAATTTCTGCTATTCCGATAGCGATTGGGAAGTTCCTTAGATTTTCTATGGCAGGACTCGGAAGAATTTTCAAAGGAATGAGAATACCGCTAACCGGTTTGCGGCAGAAAAGAAAAACCCGGGAGGATTTTTTAAAGGACCGGGTACCTGAGCCAGCTGTCTCAGCCGAAGTTGGCAAGGATCCTCGATATAATCCTTCATTACCTTCTGAAGAGGAAGTTCTGCAGGGTAAAAACATTGACCAGATCGAAATTATCCATCGCAATCGTGATTCAATATCCGAAACAATTGAGGAATCCATTGATCTGCCTATTGAAGATTTAGAGGGAACAAGCCCCGACGAATTGACACCTGACCAGCTTGGTTTCGAGGTACAGGAAGCCCACCAGGAGAAAGAGCTTGACTACGACGCCCTTATCCGGGATTCCTTATCGAAATATCAGTTTCCTTCTACCGACTTGCTTATTGAACAGGACAACAAAGAAATGCACATGTCCGAAGATGAGCTAAAAACCAATGCCCGTTTGCTGGAAGAAACGCTTGGTCAGTTTGGGGTCCGGGCTGTGGTTAATCGGGTGGTGGAGGGTCCGGTAATTACACTCTATGAAGTGAAGCCAGCCCAGGGTGTCAAAATCAGTCAGATTGTGGCGCTGGCGGATGATCTGGCCCTGGCCATGCGGGCAAAAGGTATCCGGATGATCGCCCCCATTCCCGGTAAAGCAGCTATCGGCATCGAGATTCCTAACCGGGAGCCTTCTACCGTTTACTTCAAATCCCTGGTTCGGTCGGAGACTTTTATCAATTTTCAGGCAAATTTACCGCTGGGAGTGGGGAAAACTATCTCCGGTGAAGTCTATTGCGCGGATCTTACCAAAATGCCCCATTTGCTTATCGCCGGCGCAACAGGTTCAGGAAAAAGTGTGGGAATCAACACCATGATTTCCAGCCTGCTTTATCGGATACCACCAAGCGATCTAAAATTTGTGATGATCGATCCGAAAAAGCTGGAGTTATCCATCTATACCAAATTGAAAGATCATTATCTGGCTTTTGCCCCGGAACTGGACGAAATTATTGTTACCCATCCCCAAAATGCCATTATGATTCTCAGAAGCGTGGTGAATGAAATGGAGTCCCGTTACGACAAACTTGCTGCCATGGGAGTCCGGGAAATTACTCATTATAACAGGAAAATTGAAGAATATAAGCAGAACGGTGAAACTTCCGATACCTACCGGAAGTTACCTTATCTGGTCGTGGTTATCGATGAGCTGGCAGATCTGATACTTTCGGCTACCCGGGAAGTGGAAGAACCCATTACCCGGCTGGCACAGATGGCGAGAGCGGTAGGAATTCACTTAATCATGGCGACACAAAGACCATCGGTGGATATTTTAACCGGTTTAATCAAGGCAAACTTTCCGGCCCGGGTCGCCTATCAGGTGGCCACACGGCCAGATTCGAAAGTAATCTTGGATATGTTTGGTGCGGAAAAATTGATTGGAAATGGCGATATGCTTTTTATGCCACCGGGGAAAATGAAACCCTTGCGATTACAGAATCCACTCATTACTACAGATGAAGTGGAACGAATCATTAAGCATATCCGCCGGCAACCCAAATTTCCACCTTACGAATTAAAACTTTATCACACCCGAGAAAAAGGGCCGGGCACATCCAAGGTATTCGAACGAGATGAATTATTTGAAAAGGCCAAGGATATTGTAATCCACTATCAGCAGGGATCGGTTTCTCTGCTTCAACGAAAATTAAAAATTGGGTATGCCAGGGCAGCCCGGATTATGGATGAATTGGAAGAGGCAGGAATTGTTGCACCACCAAATCAGGAAGGTAAGGCGCGGGACGTTCTGGTATCAACTTATTCCCCGGATAGCGACTAAAATTAAGCTGGAGAACGGAATGAAAAAAATTATTATCTTATGCATTATAATGGTATATGCAATTGTTCATGCTGAATCAAATGTTGAAAAAATTATAAAACAGGTTCAAAAAAAATACCGGGATATCAAAGTGGTTTATGTGGATTTTAAGCAAGTAAACCGCTTTAAATTAACCGGAATTCAGAACGAGGTTTTTGGTACGCTCTGGATTGCACAGGATAACAAATTCCGGTTTGAAACCGAAGACCAGGTGATGGTGAGCGATGGCGATAAATTCTGGCGCTATAACAAGCTGGAAAATCAGGTGATTATTGACTACGCAAAAAAATCCCAGAATGATGTGTTTCTCAATAATTTTCTTTTTAATATTTCCGATCATTATTTTAGTCAGATCGTAAGTGAAGAAAAGGTTGACAAACAAAAAATATATGAGATCCGCCTTACACCCAAGAATCCTGACGAGAGCTATTTCAAATACATTAAAGTCTGGCTGGTTGACAAAAGCTGGGATTTGAAAAAAGTTGTTTACGTTGATTTCAATGATAATGAAGTTGAATATGATATCGAGGAGATGAAATTCAATCCGGAAATTTCACCTGATACTTTTACATTTAATACACCGGAAGGCGCAGATGTGGTCGATTTGCGATTTTAAATAATATTAAAGATTTACAAAAATAATCCGACATAGATTTAACATAAATTTTTATTATAATATATTTATAACATCAACTATTTAATGTAAATCGGGGTAAGTTGTGAACGAGTACAACGAATTTGAACCCATTGAAGAAGAACAGCAAATTAGCTTACAGGACTATCTGCGAATTCTTTACCGCGGCAGATGGATCATTGCGATTTCCTTTATTGTGGTATTGATCATTACCGGTTATCTCACTTTTACCGCACCGAAAGTTTACGAAGCCACCGGAAAAATTATTGTCGAAGGCCAGGGGTCAATGGAACGGGCCCTTTTTGATATGAATTATTTTGGCAACCAGAGTACACTTATTACCAATCAGGTAGAGATCCTGAAAAGCCGGCGATTAGCTGAAGAAGTGGTAAAATACCTGGAAGGAGTACCTTACCGGGATTCACTGCAGGTTTTTCAGCCGGGTGAAGACGGCTCATACATGAATTATCGAGATCAGACGCAATGGGTAATGGATCATCTGGAAGTGAGTCCCAAGAAGGATACCGACGTCATCGAAGTCAAATTTCAAGCGGGTTCACCATTCGAATCATTCAAGTTTTGCAATGCCATAATCGACCGATACATTTATTTGAATCAGGATTTTAACCGGAAAGAGTTTGTGAAACTCCGGCAATTTTTAGAATCACAGGTGCAGAAAAAGGGTGAAGAGTTAAAAAAATCTGAAGAAGCGCTTAAGGAATACCGGGAAAAGGAAAAACTGGTATCATTGGATGAATCAACCAGCGAATCTATCTCCCGACTGGCGGAAACCCAGGCCAATTTAGAGCAGTCACTTGTTGAGCTGGATGCATTTCTGGAGCAAAAGAAATCCCTGGAGAGTCAACTGGAAGAAAGAAAACAAAGTTTGTCTGCGGATGTTTCTATTAGCTCATCTCCGTTACTTAAAGAGCTGCAGAATGAATATGCAAAACTAGTATCTGAAAAGGTCACATATGAAACACTTTTAGCCCAGGACCGGGTCGATCCCTCAGAATATCAACTTCAGCTGCAAAGTCTGGAAAACCGGATGAATGCTCAGCGAAAGAAGTTACAGGAAGAAGCCACGAAGATTGCTGCCTCAAGCATGGTACAGGATCCCCTGATGGTAGCGCAGGAGCTAACGGTTAAGATCCTGGATGCGGAAACACAAATTAAGGGATTGCGCGCCAAGATCAGTGCCCTGCAGCGGGTAGTTGCTGATTATGAAGATCAGCTTTCCAATCTGCCGAGCAAAGGTCTTGCCCTGGTCCGTTTAACCCGTCAGATGGAAGTGGATCGCGAAACCTATCTGTTGATGACCAGCAAACTGGAAGAAACCCGGATCTCTGAAGCCGGACAGCAGGAGAATGTAAAAACCCTGGATCAGGCCATCGCTCCGCTGGATCCGATTAAGCCGAAGAAAAAAATGAACATGATGCTCGGGGCACTGATTGGATTAGGCCTCGGAATCGGACTAACCTTTCTGATTGAATATTTTGATGATTCTATAAAAAATCCGGAAGAATTGGAGCGATTGGGATTTCCGATTCTGGCTACCATTCCGGAAATATCCTCCGA
The DNA here is from genome assembly GCA_964617285.1 of uncultured Calditrichaceae bacterium. Lineage (GTDB taxonomy): Bacteria > Calditrichota > Calditrichia > RBG-13-44-9 > RBG-13-44-9 > CAYVKM01. Next base: position 4,599 of record CAZTXJ010000098.1, read on the forward strand.
CGAGGTTATTAAAA
>CAZTXJ010000098.1:4712-12295 GCA_964617285.1 uncultured Calditrichaceae bacterium
GGATTTCCGATTCTGGCTACCATTCCGGAAATATCCTCCGACGAGGTTATTAAAAATGTGCAGTCCAGTAATGGTGACTCGGAAGAGATCTGGCAGGCCAAACAGATTGAGACACGTCTGGTTACCCATTTCGATCCCAAATCTCCCATTTCGGAAGCCTATCGTACCTTAAGAACAAATATTCAATTCAAGAATAAGAAAAGCAAAAGTCTGGTTGCATTGGTAACCAGTTCTGCCCCTAAGGAAGGGAAATCCACTACAGTAGCTAACCTGGCTATTACCATGGCCCAGCTTGGCAGCAAAACAGTTCTCATTGACACGGATCTTCGCAGGCCGGTCATTCATTCTATTTTTAGCATGCAAAAAGAGAATGGAATTAGCAACTATCTTATTGGCAAACTAACCACGGAAGATATAGTCAAACCAACCTTTGTGGATAATCTGTCTATCATTACTTCCGGTCCATTGCCTCCGAATCCTTCGGAATTACTCGGTTCGGATGCGATGAAAAAGCTGATTGCCGAGCTGCGAGAAAAGTTTGATGTCATTCTTTTCGACAGCCCGCCGGTAATTGCGGTGACAGATGCAGCTATTCTGAGTACAATGGTGGATGGCGTGGTTTTGGTCATTAAAGCGCATCAGACACACCGAGAAGCCATAAAAAGGGCAAAAGGATTGCTGGATACCGCAGAATCCAATATTTTTGGTTCTCTGCTCAACAGTGTAAACATCGAAAGAACATACGGCACTTATTATTACTATTATTATTACCATTATTATCAATATTACGGACACGATCTAAAAAGACGACGCAAAAGCAAAGTCTGATCATTTTAATTTTTACTCTTAAAAAGTTTGTCCATTCTCACTTCCGTAACAACTTATCGAACTATATTTGTGCGTTTTTTATTAATAATATTTTTGTAATTAAATGTCATTGGAGGTTGAATGAAGTTAGCAGTCATCGGATCTGGTTATGTTGGCCTGGTTGCAGGCGCCTGTTTTGCGGAGACCGGTAATCATGTTATCTGCATGGATAACAATGCCGAGAAGATTGAAAAATTAAAAAAGGGAATTATACCTATCTATGAACCGGGTCTGGAACGTATGGTGTTGAAAAATGTAGATCATGGAAGATTGCTCTTTACCACAGACATGCAGGATACCGTGGATCAATCGGATATTATCTTTATTGCGGTAGGGACACCCCCGGATGAGGACGGATCGGCTGATCTACGTCATGTGTTGGCTGTGGCAAAGGATATCGGTCGTCAAATGAAAACTCCGAAAATTGTAGTGAATAAGAGCACCGTTCCGGTCGGTACAGCAAAAAAGGTACTGGATGCTATTAAAAAAGAGACCTCGGTTGAGGTTGATGTGGTTTCCAATCCAGAATTTTTAAAAGAGGGTGCAGCGATCGATGATTTTATGTATCCGGATCGGGTGATTGTCGGGACCAGCAATCCGAAAGTGGGGGAGATTATGCAGGAACTTTACTCCCCATTTGTTCGTACCGGAAATCCCATTATGATTATGGATGAAGTCAGTGCGGAATTAACCAAATATGCAGCAAATTCTATTCTGGCGACCAAGATCTCCTTCATGAATGAGATGGCCAATCTTTGCGACCGGGTTGGCGCGGATATCGATAAAATCCGCAAGGGTATTGGTTCGGATAAGCGGATCGGATATTCTTTTATATTCCCCGGCGTCGGTTATGGCGGATCCTGTTTTCCCAAGGATGTAAAGGCTTTAATTCGGACCGCCAAAGATTATGATTTTGATATGCGGGTTCTTAAAGCAGTAGAGGATGTAAACGAGGATCAAAAAAGGTACCTGTTGCCGAAAATTCTCTCCCATTACGGAGATAATTTAAAAGGAAAAACTTTTAGTATCTGGGGACTCAGTTTTAAACCCAAGACAGATGATATGCGGGAAGCACCGTCACGGGTGATCATTAAGGAACTGTTTGAACGAGGTGCAAAAATCAAGGCTCACGATCCGGTAGCTTTGGATGAAGCGAAGCGACTGGAGATCGATAAAATGGCTGCGCTCTTTGAAGATAATTATGATACCCTCAAGGATTCGGATGGACTAATCCTGGTCACTGAATGGTTAGAATATCGTGAACCGGATTTTGAGAAGATAAAATCCCTTATGAAAGAACCGGTGATTTTTGATGGTCGAAATATTTTCAAACCGGAGAAATTGAAAAGTATGGGATTTACTTACTATGGCGTTGGCCGAAAATAGACCTCTATTTATGGATAATTGCGGAGAATAATATAAATCGTTTCACTTCTTTGATAGATTTCCAATTCCACTATGAGTGATACAAAAAGGATACTGGTTACCGGTGTTGCCGGATTTATTGGTTCTCATCTAGCTGAGGCGCTCCTCAATAGGGGAGACTTTGTTTTTGGCATGGATAATTTTGATCCATTTTACCCGGAAAAGATCAAAAGAAAAAACCTTGAGACGAGTCTGAAACATTCCGGTTTCAAGTTTTATCAGGAATCGATTCTCGATCCCAAAGCTCTTCGATTAATCTTTGAAGAAAATGGGATAACTCATGTGGTGCATCTTGCCGCAAAAGCAGGCGTTCGTCCCTCCATTGCCGAACCACTGGCGTATCAGAAGTGCAATATTGAAGGTACCAACAATATCCTAGAGGCTATGCGTCATTTCGATGTCAATAAATTAGTATTTGCCTCCTCCTCTTCGGTATATGGGAACAATAAGAAGATACCCTTTTCGGAGACTGATAATGTTGATAATCCCATTTCCCCTTATGCCGCCACTAAGAAAGCCGGAGAGCTTATCTGCCATACTTATCACCATCTTTTTGGCATGAATATATTCGCGCTTCGTTTCTTTACTGTTTATGGTCCCCGGCAAAGACCGGAGATGGCAATTCATAAATTTACCAGGGCTATCGATCGGAATGAGCCTGTCGATGTCTATGGATTTGGGGAGCCCAAAAGAGATTATACATACATTGATGACATTATTCAGGGAGTATTGAGTGCCATTGATCGGGTTAAGGGATATGAAATTATTAATCTGGGTGAATCCCAGACCATACTGACCAGTGATCTGATTTCCGAAATTGAGGAAGCATTAGGGAAAAAAGCAATTCGTCGGGATTTACCCATGCAACCGGGAGATGTTATTCAGACTTTTGCAGAGGTTGACAAAGCGAAGAAGCTTTTGGATTATCAACCGAGTACATCAATTTCCGAAGGTCTCAGGAAATTCATTAACTGGTATAGAAGTGAGAAAGATTTTCTTTGATAAATGATTGTGTTTAATATTTAATGGTATAAATACCTAAGAAACTTGTACGGAAAAGGAGTATGTATGGAATTAATGGAAAAAATTAAGTCTCATCAGGCGGTTATTGGTGTTATCGGAATGGGATATGTTGGTCTGCCACTATTACTGGAATTCGTTTCAGAAGATTTTAATACGATTGGTTATGATATCGATCCTGAAAAAGTTGTAGAATTAAACGCCGGCCGATCTTATATCAAACACATCCCGTCGGAGAAAATTAAAAAAGCCCGGGAGAAGGGTAAATTTGAAGCAACTGACGACTTCTCCCGTTTAAAAGAGGTGGATTGTATTCTGGTTTGCGTGCCCACTCCGTTGGGAAAACACCGGGAACCGGATATTTCCTACATAGAAAATACTTCCGAAGTTATTTCGAAATATATTCAGAAAGGTCAGTTGATTGTGCTGGAGAGTTCCACCTTTCCCGGCACTACCGAAGGCGTTATGCGCCCGATAATCGAGAAATCCGGTTTGCAGGGGCACAAGGATTTTTATTTAGCCTTTTCGCCGGAGCGGGAAGATCCGAACAATCCAAATTTCAATACCCGAACCATACCAAAAGTGGTGGGAGCGTCCGATCCGTATTCATTGGAGCTGACCATAGCATTATATGATCAGGTTATTGTTCAAACAGTTCCGGTATCTTCCAGCGAAGCGGCTGAAGCCACCAAGCTTTTGGAGAACATTTTCCGAAGCGTCAACATTGCGCTGGTGAATGAGATGAAAATGATTATGGATCAAATGGGCATTGATGTGTGGGAGGTTATCAAAGCTGCCTCTACCAAACCATTTGGATTTATGCCATTTTATCCCGGACCGGGTCTGGGGGGGCATTGTATACCAATTGATCCGTTTTATCTTACCTGGAAAGCGCGGGAGTATGAATTAAGCACCCGATTTATCGAATTAGCCGGCGAAGTGAATACCTATATGCCATTTTACGTGGTTAACCGGTTAATCGACGGATTGAATACCAATCAGAAGAGTATCAATGGTTCGAAAATTTTGGTATTGGGTCTGGCCTATAAAAAGAATATCGACGACCTAAGGGAATCCCCGTCCTTAAAATTGATGGAAATTATCTCCGGAAAGGGTGGTTTGGTGGATTATCACGATCCTTATATCCCACAACTTAAACCAACCAGACATTATGATTTCCAGAAAAAGAGTGTTCCACTCACCGCAGAGAATCTAAAAGGATATGATGCTGTTTTGATTTCCACCGATCACTCGGATTTTGATATGGACTTTATTGTCAAGAATTCCAATATGGTGGTTGATACCCGAAACGCAACGATCGATGTCAAAAAGGGAAGAGAAAAAATCATCAAAGCCTAAACTTTCCACAGGTTATTAAATGTAAAAAGCCGGATATAAAATCCGGCTTTTTTTATATTTTGTCAGTTAAATTGGTGTTTGCTTAAGCACTTAAATTATATAAATTTTATAAACTGTTGGAATGATAACCCGATGAAAAAGAGATACAAAATTGTACTGTGGCTTTTTCTGGCACTATGTGTGGTCATTCTCGGTTTTATTTTACTGTACTCCTATACACCGATTGTCGATAAAGCAATTCTCAGAATTATTAATGTTGCTATCGATCATAATGTTAAGGTGGAATATGACCGGTTGGAGGGGAATCTTCTGGGCAATTTGAGGATTAGGAATCCCAGGATAATTTTTGGCGGCGACACATTATTCGCCAATTCGGTTTCAATTAATTATGATGCTAAAGATCTGGTGGATGGATTTATTAACATTAAGTTTCTGTCACTGGATCAACCTTATCTGGTAATTCATTCGAAAGGTGATGAAAAAAGCAAGCCGGAAAAGATAAAAGGAGCTCAGTCTATTGATACGCTTATTAGTGGAATTGATTTTTCAGGCCTGCCGAAAATAAATATTTCGGAAATTATAATCCGAGATGGTATGGTAAAATTCAGCTCAGATTCCGGTCAGCAAAATTTCACCAATATTCAAATGGCTGCTCTGGGTGAAATAAAACCGGAGAAAGTGGAGTTTCGGCTGAAGTATATAAAAGGATTATGGGTAGAAAAAAATTTACCTCTGGATCAACTCTCTTTTGTTATAACCGGGAACCAGCAAAGGGTTACCCTCAACCAATTAACCTTAGATGTTCCCGGTGCAAGAGTTTTTGCGCATGGTGAAATCGAATTCATGCCTGAGCTCAGATTTTTGGTTTTTGTTGATACCAGTAACATTAATATTTCTTTGCTTCATCAATTTGCGGATTCTCTTCCTTTTAAACAGGGCAATTTAGGTTTTTATGGGGAATATATTGGTAATCCCAAATCATTTACCGGCAATTTTTATTTTCGGGGAGAGATGGATAGCCTCAATGTTTCAAGGATTTCTTTCAATTATTATTACTATCGCCGTACCTTTACCTTAAAAAAAATAAATCTGGCAACCAATTTTGGGAATCTTTCCGGAAATCTTCAGGTGGCCCCGGAGGGAAAAAATAAGGTATCTTTGGGTTTTCGAAATGTCAATTTAAAAAAGCTGGGTTATACTGCCAAACCAACCGATATCAATGGAACACTTGATCTTGACTTTAATACCTGGGATCTGCAAAAAATAACCGGAGAAGGCAAGGCAGGCCTATATCAACTCACTTTCGGTGCATCTAAAGTTGACTCTGTTTATTTAAACCTCAAAGTGGATCAGGGGAATTGGGAACTTCAAAAGCGTTCCAGACTGATTGTGGAAAAATCTTCCCAGTTTTTTATGGATGGAGAAATGAGTCGAGAGGGGATTGTTGATTTTCATTTCTACACAGACGAGAACCGGATTGATTCATTGGCAACCCGTCTCAATCTGGGTCCTATTGGCGGTCTTGGAAGTCTTGACATAGATATTTTCGGCAAAATCAGCGATCCAAACGTGAAAGGATATGTGCTGCTGGATTCCCTTCTTTATGAGCAAAACAGGGCTTATGGTGTTGAAGGTAGATTTGAAGTTGATGATATTTTTACAGAAAGACTGGGATATTTTAAACTCGATCTTTCTTCTGGCATCATTCAGCATATTCCTTTGACCGATGGCTTGATGAGCATGAAGATTATTAAAAATACCCTCAAATTGGATACGGTCAGTTTCTATAATGAGGATAATTATGTAACACTTCGTGGGGAGATAAAGGAGCTTGCCGATAAGATCGATATCAAAATCTCCAATTTCAATTTTCTTTACGAACACTATTCCATCAATGCAACCGATACGCTAATGGCAGTCCTGAAAAATGATTCCCTTATTATAGAAAATTTTGTCTTAACTGCTACCGGAAATGGGGAAATAGAAGTACGGGGAATGATAGATTTTGCCGGGGAAAGCGGTCTGGCTGTCTATTTTAAAAATATTCAGCTATTCCCGTTTAATCAGTTTTTGCAGTGGGAATATTCTCTGCAGGGTTTATTGGAAATATCTGTGGAAATTACCGGAGAAATGAAAAATCCACTGGTCGAGACATATATGGAATTACAAAATTTTATCATGGACACAGATACCGTTGGCAATGTGGATGCCCGGTTTGTTTATGATAATGATTTACTGGAAATTGATTACTTTCGGCTCAATAAACCGCCAGCTACCTCTTTTTCCATGCAGGGTCAGATTGTTATACCTGAGGAAAGGAAATCCGAGGCCGACCAGTCGCTGCTAAACCGGAATATCAGCTTTACCGCCGATTTCTCGAATATTGATATTCAAAATTACCCGTTCTTCAAAAAATTTAATTTTCCGGTAACCGGTAATTTCGGAGGGAAGATTAATATTTCAGGAAAAGTAAATAACCCGGATGGAAATTATATCCTCTCCGGCAAGAATATCCGATACCGGGATTATGAAATACCCCGCTTCAATTTCGAGGGACGAGTATCAGCCTCTGCGATTACCCTGGATGAAGGCATACTCGATTTTATGGATACCGACATCGGATTGAAAGGAGAAAAGGCTATAAATTGGAATATTGATAATTTGGCCGACATTTTCAACGACCAGCGCTTTTCATTGCAAATGAGTGTGCAGGAAGATACGGTAAATTTTTTGAATGTTCTTACTCCGGAAGTAGACCTGCTGCTGGGTAAAATTGACGCCGTGGTAAACGTTGGAGGTACACTTGAAAAACCGGAAGTAACAGGTGGACATTTTAATATAACTGACGGTACTTTATACCTTTCCAAACTGGAGAATCCAATTTCCAATTTACAGCTCGAGTCAGTTTTTGA
>CAZTXJ010000099.1:0-9048 GCA_964617285.1 uncultured Calditrichaceae bacterium
CCAACATTTAAAGCCGCAGCAAGTGCCCTAACTTCCCAGGGCGTGTCCGGAGCAGTTACCTTTCTGGCCCAGCCAGGGAGCTATACCGAGCACATTTCCCTGGGAGCCATCACCGGTGCCAGTGCGGCGAACACCATCACCTTCCAGGGGACTTCCGCCGCCCAGTGTACGCTGACCTATAACGCCACAAGTGCAGATAGTAATTATATTGTCCAGTTAACCAACACCCAGTTTATCCGTTTTCGGGACTTGACTTTTGTGGCGCAGCATCCGAACTACGGAAGGATATTTTACCTGCTTCAGGGCGTCAATGATTTTGAACTAACTGATAATATATTACAGGGTGTACTCGCATCCGGTGCTGAAGTGGGTCGTGCAATATTTTATTCATCTCAACAGTGGCCGGATAATATCAGGATATCAGGAAACTCTTTTTATCTCGGCGGCTATGGGGTGCATTTGGCAGGTAGGTCTGATCATATCATAAGTGGAGTAGAAATATTTAATAATACATTTACCGATGGCGGCTACCGTTCCATTTCTGTTACATATGCCGATGCACCCCAGATTTACAATAACACAGTCATCGATGGTTCGGATGGCATTTATCTCCACACCGTTCTCGGTAACACCCAGATCTATAATAACCGATTGGATGTAGATCATTCTGGAATGGATTTGTATGTTGAAGGATATACCACAGGTCGTGTGAAAATTTTTAATAATTTTGTCACCTCCAGTGGTCCTGTCGGTATACAGATGCGTTATAATTCTTATTATTATGATATCTGTTATAATAGTATCAATATCATCCCGGTAAATGCGACTTCAGCAAGTCCTATTCTGACCAATTCCGCACTGTCTATTGATCAGGGAGTTTCCATCTACATCCGCAATAATAATCTGGCCAATCAGGCAGGTGGCTACGCCTACTACAATACTGCCAGTACATTAACTTTCGATTCAGATTACAACAACCTTTACAGCCCGGGAAACAGCCTGGCATATTTTAACGGAAAATGTCCTAATTTAGGTGCATTTCAGGATTCCACCGGTCAGGATCTACACTCGCTTTCGGTTTATCCGCATTATGCAACCGATAGCGACCTGCACAGTATCGCTCCCTGGCTGGACGAAAAAGCCACACCCTTAACCGATATAAACGTGGATATAGACGGTGAGACTCGCGATCCATCCCAGCCGGATATCGGGGCAGATGAATTTACTCCTGCGGCTGGAAGTAAGATCCCGCTTTCCGGAATCAAGACGATTGGTTCTGGTGGGGATTATACCAGTTTGACAGAAGCCATTACGGATATACAGTTAAGAGGAGTTTCTGCTCCTGTTGTCTTTAACATTCTCGCAGGTACTTATAATGAACAAATCACTATGGTTAGTATTCCGGGTGCCAGCGCCACGAATACAATTACTTTTCAGTCTAGCTTAGGAAATCCGGCCGACGTGACAATTTCTTACAGCAGTAGTAATCAGGATAGCAATTATGTCTGGCTATTATTTGGATGCGATAATATTGAAATTAAAAATTTGACGCTAACCGCACTCGGGTCAAATTATGCTACTGTTCTGGAAATTTGGGGCAGAGCTGATAGTCTTGTAATCCAAAATAATATTTTTAATGGCGTATCTTCCACCAGTGCTCTTCTTAGAAGAACCTTGATTTATGCCGGTCAATCAGATTACAGCAACCGGATTATTCAGGGAAATACCTTCAACCAAACGGCCTTCAGTATCTGGATGGGCAATTCCGGAGCAGGAAAATTGGGAAAAAAATTGAAAATTCTGGACAATACTTTTTATAATGATGGTTATGGCGGGATTTTCCTGGTCGATCATCATTCCGCCATCATTGATCATAATGATGTGAGGGTTGGTACCTATGGTGTTGATGTCTCTGGTATTGATGACACTTTACAAATCACCTGTAATCGTATTGATGTGGAGCACGGTGGTGTTGACCTGAACAGCTGCTCCGGGACCGCTGCTCTGCCAGGAATTATTGCCAATAATTTCATTTATTCCAGAAACGCTATCGCGGATGTCTCCACAGGAATAAGGATTTCAAATTCAAGTTATCAAGAGATTATTTACAACAGTGTATCATTAAAAAAGGGATACTTTAGCACTGAAGTATTAAATGTGGCTTCCAGCAATAGTCATCTCACCGTTCTGAATAACAATTTTGCTCAAATGGATGGCGGACGAGTATATACAATATCCTCAATCAATGCATTTGATGTATTAGATTATAATAATCTGTACACGCCGGGAAACAACATCGCTCTCTTGGGAACGAATCGGGTAATCCACCTTAAGGATTTTCAAGCTATCAGCGGATGGGAGCAACATTCACTGGCCGTCTACCCGCATTACCTCTCAGATAATGATCTTCATACCATTGCTCCCTGGTTAGATGGTAAGGGAATCCCAATTGCCGGTGAAACACTCGATATTGATGGGCAACTCCGTGATAATTTGACTCCCGACATTGGCGCGGATGAATTTACTCCCGATCCACAAACCGTAGTGCCTATGATTGGCGATTACGATGTGGGTGGCGCCATGTACCCAACCATTCAAACTGCAGTCGATGATATTGTTTTAAAAGGTGTCAGAGGGCCGGTAAATTTTATCCTTGAGGGTACTTATGACGAGCAGATTGATATTTTAAGTATTCCCGGGGCAAGCTCCAAATGTCCGGTCACCTTCAGAAATTTTTCCAATAACATTGCTCTGGTTCAAATAAGTTATGCTGCCACTAACCCAGACAGCAATTATGTGATCCGGACTTACGGAGCGGACTTTCTCATTTTTAAAGATATAACCATATCCGCCACAGGGAATCAATACGCCAGGGTGTTTGATTTGTATAAAGGCTCAGACAGCCTGGTTATCCAAAATAATAATTTAAACAGTGTGGCAGCCTCGGGAAATGATGGCAATAAAATGGTTATCTATTCAAAGGAGTCTCTGTATCGTAGCAGGATCATTCAAGATAACACCTTGAACGGAGGCGCGTTCAGTATTTTTCTGAGCCGGGATTATCCCAATATCGGCCATCCTACGGGTCTTAAAATATTCAACAATACCATTAGCAATAATGGATATACCGGCCTCTATCTCTATTATCAGGATGGTATGGAGATTGTTGGAAATCAGATCAATACTGATTACGTAGGTATGCTTGCTTTCAGCTGTGACAGCGCCATTGTCATCGAAAAAAACCAGTTAGATATAACTTACGATCACGGATTTCGAATCTCAGGATGCAGTGCAAACTCGACAAATCCGGGTCTGATTGCCAACAATTTTATTCATATCGGAGGAGGCTCATCCGGAACAGGGCTTTCTGTAAGTACCTGTAATAATCAGAACATCTATTACAACAGTATTAATGTCACCAGCACCAGCCCGACCAACGGAATCGCCCTTTATACCAATGCTGGATCGGGAATGAATATTATCAACAATATTCTGGCAAACAATGGCGGCGGCATTGCCTATGATGCCTATAGTTTTGCCGGCATTAATTCGTCGGATTATAATGATATTTTTACCACCGGTCCGGTACTGGCCCGCTGGAACGGGAACCAGGCAAACCTGGCAGCATTGCAGGCAGTCAGCGGAATGGATGCTCATTCCATCTCTGTCGATCCTGCATTTACATCTTCAACCAATTTGCATACCAATCTGCCGGCGCTGGATGCCGTTGGTACCCCGCTTGCCAGCGTGACTGATGATATCGATGGTCAACCTCGACATCCCATCACTCCGGATATTGGGGCCGATGAATTTATGTTGGGCCCGAATAACCCGCCCATTCTTTCCAATCCCATATCTGATGTAGTATATGATGAGGATACCGGACCCCATCAGGTGGTGGCAGATCTGAATACTGTTTTTTCCGATCCCGATGCCGGTGACTTTTTAACCTTCACAACCCAGAGCCAGAATCCGGACATTCAGGCCTATTTACAGAATCGGGTCACCTTATTGGTAAATTCAACTTTGAATTATTTCGGAAGCGGTGAGGTCATTATTACCGCAACGGATTTTGGCTCGTTATGGGTTACTGACACTTTTCAGGTAAGTATCGATCCGGTAAACGATCCTCCACTGGCAGTAAACGACCAATACGTGATATTAATCAGCACCAGTACCTTGCTGAATGTGCTGGCAAATGACAGTGATCCGGACCACGATCCTCTGACTATTACCGGCTTTACCAATCCTTCCCACGGCTCGGTGGTTATCGATCCCGGAGACACCACCCTCACCTACACCCCGGTCACTGGCTATTCCGGAGCGGATGGGTTTGATTATTATATCTCCGATGGCCATGGTGGGGAGGACACCGCCAACGTTTCCATTTCAGTCGAGAGTCCCTTTACTTCCCTCACCTTTGGTTTTGAAAATGTTTCCCACAGCTCGCTGGCCTGGGGAGATTTCGACAGTGATGGGGACCTGGATGTCCTGCTTACCGGCTTGCGCAGCGGAAGTGACGATTTCGTCACTCAAATCTACCGCAATAGTATTTCCAGCGGCGGCACTTTTACCTTGCACCAGAATCTGACTGGTGTTATGCCCAATAATCCGCGGGGCGCATCCTGGTGTGATTTCGATAATGACGGAGATCTGGACATCATCGTCACCGGTAAAGAAAGCGGCAATCCGACAACCAATTTGACCAAATTATATCGCAACGTTACTGGTTTTTTTAGTGAAGTAAATACTGGACTTCCCGGCGTCTGGGCCGGCTCGGTGGACTGGGGGGATTTCGATAATGATGGAGATCAGGACCTGTTGCTCACCGGCAATCTGGATGTAAACAATTATGTAACCGACATTTACCGCAACGATGGGTCTTCCGGTGGATCGTCCTGGACCTTTACCCCGCTCAATGCATCTCTCCAGCATGTTTGGCAGGGAGCGGCAATCTGGGTAGACTACGATAAGGATATGGATCTGGATATTCTTTTGTACGGCGTGTCCAGCCTGGGTGGCGACACTACCCTGATTTACCGGAACGACCAGGGATCTTTCACTGATATCCAGGCCGGGTTAAGCGGCATTTTCAATGGCGCTGCTGCCTGGGGAGACTACGACAGCGATGGTGATCTCGATCTGCTTTTGGCCGGGGATGGTGGATTCTTTGAACCAATTGCCAAAATTTACCGTTCCGACGGCAATGATATTTTTACCGATATTCTGGCACCCATTTCCGGCGTGCGCAGTTCTTCGGTAGCCTGGGGAGATCATAATAACGACGGAGAACTGGATTTCTTTATCAGCGGACTGGATACAGCCGGTGTTCCGATCACCCAAATCTATACCAACGAAAATATGCAGTTCACCGGCACCCGTCTCGACCTCACTGGCTATTCCCTTACCTCCGCTGCCTGGGGAGATTATGATAACGATAGCGATCTCGATATCCTGATCTCCGGTTTGCAAAATGACGGCAATCGCTACACCCGAATTCTGCGCAATAATACCAATCAGATTAACACCCCTCCCAGCAGGCCACATTTATCCGGATGGTATAATAATCAGACCAATCTTGGCTTAATCTGGCATCCCGGATATGATAACCAGACCCTGCGGCCGGGACTAAACTATAACCTCAGGATCGGAACTACACCCGGTGGCTCGGAGATCCTTTCTCCCATGGCCCTGGCGGATGGACAGCGGAAAGTAGCATCTCTGGGAAATGTGCAGAGCGATACCAGTTGGATCGTCTATAATTTGATTCCCGGTGCTTATTATTATGTAAGCCTTCAGGCACTGGATAATTCATTTGCCGGGTCGGAGTTTTCCGAGGAGCAGAAAATAATGACTGCTTCCTTCTACTTTCGTCGAATTGAGTCAGACCTGCCTGGTGTTCTGGATGGCACTTCTGTCTGGGGAGATTACGACAATGATGGGGATCTGGATCTGGCCATCAGCGGATACCATGACCCGGCAACTTACATCGGTGCGATTTACCGCAATGACGATTCGGTGTTTGTGAATATCAATGCCAACCTGCCCGGCTTATCCTCCAGCGCCATGGCCTGGGGGGATTACGATAATGACAATGATCTGGACCTGGTACTCACCGGAGAAATTCCCGGCACCGGCTATGGAAAGATTTATAGAAATGATAATGGGACTTTCACAGACATACAGGCTGATATTGCACCATCCTATAGTGGTTCAGTTGCCTGGGGTGATTATGATAACGATGGAGACCTGGATCTGCTTCAAACCGGTTGGGGATGGTTTTACGGGAATCCCATGACCCGCCTGTACCGGAATGATCAGGGCACTTTCAATAATGTACCCACCGACCTACCCAATGTGTGGAATGGTACGGCCATCTGGGGAGATTACGACCGGGATGGCGATATGGATATTCTGATCACTGGTTGGGCATACTCCGGTTACATCACCAAAATATTCCGAAACGATAACGGCATTTTTACTGAAAATGCAAATGCAGTCCTGCCGCAGGTACGGAACAGTTCAGCCGCCTGGGGCGATTACGATTGCGATGGTTATCCGGACATCCTGCTATCCGGTCTCGAGTTAAATCCGGTTGGTGTGGATACCGCCATCACCCGGGTATATCGCAACGATCATAATGGTCAATTCACCGATATCCAGGCGAATATTGAGGATGTCCAGGGTGGTGCAGTAACCTGGGGCGACATTGATAATAACGGTTATCTGGACATTATTCAGAGTGGCGGGACAGACCCATCAAATTCAACCCCGGCAACCCGACTCTACCGGTATATGAATGGCAGTTTTGAACCAGTTTTGGTCTATCTTACCGATGTAACCGCCAGTTCGCTTGACCTGGGTGATTTTGATGCGGATGGGAAGCTGGATTTTGTTTTGACCGGTAAAAACAATGCGAATCAACCAATCACGGAAATTTATCACAATACTAATCAAAATGTTAATACGGTACCTCAGGCTCCTACCGGTCTATCCAGCCAGGTTCAGGATGGCATCGTAACCCTAAACTGGCAACCATCCAGCGACCCGCAGACACCCCAGACAGGCTTGAGTTATAATCTCCGGATCGGCACATCATCGGGTGGCTCGCAGATACTTTCGGCCATGGCAGATGCGGCCGGACTGCGGAAACTTGCTCAACAGGGAAACACTGATCATTTAACAAGCTGGGTGATCAAGAATCCGTTACCGGCCGAAAAATATTACTGGAGCGTTCAGGCCATCGACAATGCATTTGCCGGTTCCGCTTTCGCGGCAGAGGATTCTTTTAGTGTAGATGTCTTCTCCCAGAACTTTTACCACGCCGGGGTTAACCAATATATTGATGATTTTCAAATTGCAGCAGATACCATTTATGCGTTTTTCCCGGGAAAAATCCTTGCTCAATACCAATTGATCGATGTGCGGGTGCTGGTCGATTCCGTCCTGCACTCTTCGGTCGGCGACCTTGAATTTACCCTTATCCATGAGACCACTGAAGATACAATTATCTACCAAGTAGGTGGAGATGGGGATAATTTTATTCATACCCTGCTCACCGATTCGGCCAGTATACCCATCGCCAGCGGCTCCGCTCCCTTTACCGGGACATTTCAGCCCTATCAGCCACTCTCCCAATTTGCCGGCATGGATCCGGCCGGACAGTGGATCCTTAAGGTGTACGACAGCGCCACCGGTAATACCGGAACACTGAATGCCTGGGGTGTAACCCTGGTGTTTGAAATGGTCACCGGAATCGATGACCCGCTGAGCTCAATTCCCAAACAATATCAGCTTTACCAGAACTATCCCAATCCGTTTAATCCGATGACCCATATCAAATTCGATCTGCCGCTGGACAGCAAGGTAAAAATTACCATTTTTAATGTACTGGGACAAAGAGTTGCCACACTGGTAGACAGTAAACTGCCAGCCGGACGCTACAATTACCAGTGGAAACCAAGCGGGGTAGCCAGCGGTTTGTATTTTTATTCAATCGAAGCGGAGCATTACCGGAAAGTGAGAAAGATGATTTTTGTCAAATAAAATTTTATGAAAAAATTGCAGGATGCAGAATCATCTAACTGCCGGAAGCAGTTCACTGCTTCCGGTTTTTATTATCAAGCGCAGAGTAGCTTAATATTTCATATGAATTCATTTATCAGAATTAAAAAGGGTACCTATCGAAACAAAAATTTATTACTGAAAATAGCCCAAAATAATAATCCGAAGGAGATTAATATGCAAAAACAACAACGGATTTTTTTACTGGGAATTTTCTTTTTCTATTTCTTCTGTCTGCAGCTATACAGTCAGGCCCCCGACACTTCCTGGACTCGTAACTTTCATCGCGGCATCTGGGAAGTTGTATTTTCAATCCAGCAGACCTCGGATGACGGCTTTATTATGGTGGGAGAATCCCATCTCCTCAATGATTACCATAATGAAATATTTCTTCTTAAAACCGATCAAAATGGCGATTCACTGTGGGCCAAAGTGATTGGAAACAATGAGGACTTTTATCCCTATAGTGTGAAAGAGGATCCGTACGGTGGTTATGTCATAGCCGGGAAAAAAGAATATGGATCTTCTCCTCGAAATGCGTTCCTGCTTAAAACAAATGAAAATGGAGATTCATTGTGGACATATTTCTACGGAGACAACCGGAATACCCTGGCCAATGATGTTACCTGCACCTTCGATAGTGGTTACGTCATGACC
This sequence comes from uncultured Calditrichaceae bacterium, assembly GCA_964617285.1. Taxonomy (GTDB): domain Bacteria; phylum Calditrichota; class Calditrichia; order RBG-13-44-9; family RBG-13-44-9; genus CAYVKM01. The sequence continues at coordinate 8,722 of CAZTXJ010000099.1, forward strand.
GGTTACCGAAATATGTCGGGGAGCGGTGAAAACATTGTTATCATTAAAGTTGATGCCAATGGAAACGGCGTCTGGCTGAAAATTTACAATCGCGGCGGCGATGAAACCGGTAACTGTATCAATCAGACCTCCGATGGTGGTTTTATCATTGGCGGGGAAACAGACTATCATACAGCCGGAAGAACTGATTTTTATTTGATAAAAACCGATAGCCTGGGTGATACCCTCTGGACCCAAACCTATGGACGGAGCGACGATGATCGCTGCTACTCGGTTCAGCAGACATCTGATGGCGGTTATATTTTGTTCGGGACATCAGATTCTGCT
>CAZTXJ010000099.1:9148-12036 GCA_964617285.1 uncultured Calditrichaceae bacterium
ATTTAAACTTTTCCAAAATTATCCCAATCCATTTAATCCAATGACCACTATTGAATTTTATCTGCCGAAAGCAACCCACGTCACTCTCAAAATTTATAACATCCTGGGTGAGGAAGTATCTACCCTGTTTTCCGGCCGACTTTTTTCAGGAGATCATAAATTTGAATGGAATGCCCTGAATTATTCCAGTGGCATTTACTATTATCAGATCCAAACAGGTGATTACCAGGAAACCAGGAAAATGATTCTGATGAAATAAGGAAAGGGGCGATTTATGAAACCGGCAATAAATATACTGATTAGATATGTTCTGTTGGCAATAATTATTTCCGTGTTCAAACTACCGGCTCAAACCCAATGGCAAAAGTATTTGGATCCGGTACTCAATGTAGGTACACCCGGGTCGTGGGACGAAACATTGTCGGTGGCAACTACGATCCTGTTCCATGAGAATATTTATAAAATGTGGTACGAGGGGGATGGTGGCTTTGGTTATGCGACTTCCCAGGATGGATTCGTCTGGACCAAGGATGCTGTCCACAATCCGATCCTGGAACCCGGCCCTCTCGGCGCCTGGGATCACAATGCAGTAAATCATGCCTCAGTGCTTTTTGTCAACAATACCTACCATATGTGGTACAGCGGGGAAGATGCCAACGAGGATAACCAAATCGGTCATGCAACTTCCCCGGATGGGGTTGTCTGGGCCAAGGATTCTGCCAACCCGGTTTTAAGCTTTATCAATTCAGGGATTTGGGATAATCAGGAAATTATCCACCCATCCGTTATCTGGGAAGAGGGAACATTTAAAATGTGGTATAACGGTTATGGAAACGGCACCCAGCGGATTTTATATGCCACTTCTCTGAATGGGACCAACTGGATCCGTTACTACACGCATCCCATGCTGGAGCCTGGCACTACTGGGTCCTGGGATGATAACGAATTGGGTCCCTTATGTGTTATACATGTTAATGATGTCTATCATATGTGGTATACCGGCTGGAACAACTCAGCCGAACCGTTATTTCAAATCGGATATGCCAGGTCCGATGATGGAATAGACTGGCACAAGAGTAATGGAAATCCGGTTCTTTCTCCGGGTGGCGCCACGGATTGGGATAGCGTCATGATCGCCATACCGGTGGTTATTTCCGAGAATGATTCCTTCAGAATGTGGTATGGCGGAAATGACGGCTTTAAGTTTCGCACCGGACACGCAATCTCTCCGGACACTACCACCTATACAGGATTGAATATTAAATCAGATCACTCCATTCCAAAAAATTATCAACTTTGGCAAAATTATCCGAATCCGTTCAACCCGATTACCAGCATTCGATTTTTTCTACCAAAATCTGAGTTCGTCACGCTAATCATCTATGACGTTAGCGGGAGAAAAGTCGCCACCCTGATCGATGAAAAGATGCCCGTGGGAGAGCAAATAGTAAAATGGGATGCCGGAAATTTCCCGAGTGGTCTCTATTTCTATAGCATTCAAACGGAACGTTATAAATCCGTGAAAAAAATGATTCTACTGAAATAGGTGATTATACAATGAAGTCAAGAAAAGCGGTGCACGTACTTGTTTCTCAACTGGATGCTGAAAGCAAGCAGATTCATCATGGCATGTCAAGAAATTTTAAATAATATTAATGCAAAAGGAGGCCTATCATGTCAATTCAGCCACAGATATTTTTCAGAATTATTATTTTTAGTATAATTTTAATCCCCCTGACCTTAATCGCCCAATGGAGCAGCGATCCTACGGTAAACACCCCGATTTGTACTGCCGATAACGATCAGCTGAGTCCGGCCATTTTATCTGATGAAAAGGGGGGAGCCTATATCGTCTGGTCTGATCATCGTAATGAACCGACCCTTTTTGGTGGTGATATTTTCATGCAAAGAATCAACAGTGATGGAGAAGCTCAATGGACAGCCGATGGTATGGTCATCTACCAGTGGGCAGGTGGTCAGGTACAACCTAAAATTGTTTCTGATGGCAACGGTGGTAACATTATCGTGTGGAGAAGCATTACCGGTCTTTTTGACGGAAAACTGTATGCCCAGCGAACCGACAGCACCGGCCTGACGCTCTGGTCCGGTTTTGGTATGCCTGTCTGCATCAGCGGGGTTTCAAACTATCATGATATGATTGCTACCAGTAACGGTGGTGCTTTCATCTCCTGGAGCCGTGATGGCGATATCTATGCCCAAAGAATTGATGACACCGGATCTCCCTTATGGACTGTTAACGGTGTGGCAATCTGTCAGGCAGTCAATAACCAGACTTATACCGCCATGGCAGGAGATGGCAATGACGGAGCCTTCCTGGTATGGAAAGACGAAAGAGCCGGCTTCTCCGATCCCAATATTTATGCCCAGCATATCGCAGCCAATGGAAATATCTCCTGGCAAACTGATGGAATCGGGATTTCTACAAACACCGGTTTTCAGCAAGATCCTCAAATTTTAGCGAGTGATAACAGCACCGCCTATATTGCGTGGCATGATACACGCAACGCTAATGGTGATATCTTTGCTCAGAGGATAGATACCTCCGGCACCATCTCATGGAACGCGGGTGGTTTAGCCATCTGCAGTGAATCACACGAACAAAATAATGTGGCCATCGCTTCTGACGGCGCAGGTGGGGTTATTATGAGCTGGACAGACCTGCGGAATGACCAGGGCAATATTTATGCCCAGCGAATAAATGCCGCCGGGACTGCCCAGTGGACCGCAAATGGAATTCCGGTTTGTACGGCAGCAAATATCCAGGACTGGTCAACCATTATTGCGGATGGTAGCGGCGGCGTCATCATTGTCTGGCAGGATCAAAGAGCGGGTGGTCAGCCAGATATTTATGCCCAGCGCCTAGATGC
>CAZTXJ010000100.1:0-7648 GCA_964617285.1 uncultured Calditrichaceae bacterium
TCCTCCAAAAATTTCTGCTTCTGGCCGTCGTACAGTTTTCGGATTTTCCGGTAAACCTTTACTTCTTCGGGGATGGTGAGGATTTTCTTTCCGATCTCGACTAATTTCTTTTCCGGGACTCCGGTTTTGATGGACGATTCGTAATCGAAGTCCGGCACCCGCTGACTCTCATCGCATTTATCCTTCACCACTTGTGATTTATGGGTTCGGCTTTTTTTATTCTTGGTTTCATCGAATCTTTCTTGCAGTAAATCCCGGAATTTTTTCTCCATCTCTTCGGCCAGCCCACGATCCACACTATTACTCTGCAATAATTTGCGATTGTAAATTTCCCGGGGATCGGGATGTTTAGCGATGATATCATATAATTTGGGCTGGGTAAACCGGGGTTCGTCACCCTCGTTATGCCCGTATTTCCGGTATCCCAGCAGATCGATAAAAATATCGGTATGGAACATTTGCCGGTATTCCATGGCCAGCTGGATGGCATAAACCACCGCTTCCACATCATCGGCATTAACATGAAATACCGGGGAAAGGATAACCTTGGCCACATCGGTGCAGTACGTACTGGACCGGCCTTCCAGGTAATTGGTGGTAAAACCCAGTTGATTATTGACAATAAGATGAATGGTACCGCCGGTGTGGTAGGCCGGTAACTGGGACATCTGGATCACTTCGTAGACAATTCCCTGCCCGGCCATTGCTGCATCACCATGGATCAGGATCGGTGCGACCCTGGTATAGTCGTCCCGGAAATTCAGTTCCATTTTTGCCCGGGCAATACCCTGAACCACCGGATCCACCGATTCCAGATGGGACGCATTTGGTGCCAGGGTTAACTGAACTTCTTTTCCATGCCGGGTTTTTATCCGGCTGGTATAACCCAGATGATATTTTACATCCCCGGCAAAAACAGATTCGGCATACTCTTCTCCCTCAAATTCGGTAAAGATTTCCTGGTAGGATTTATTGAGGATATTTGCCAGAACGTTCAGACGACCCCGGTGGGGCATGCCAATGACGAATTCCTCAATTCCCATTTCCGCACCTTTTTCAACAATTGCATCCAGACCCGGGATTAAAGTTTCGCCCCCCTGCAGAGAAAAACGCTTTTGACCGACAAATTTGGTATGCAGAAAATTTTCGAAGACCACTGCCTGATTTAATTTGTCCAGAATGTGCCTTTTATCATCCACTGAAAAATTGGGATTGTTTTTTTGCGACTCCATTTTGGCCTTGAGCCACCAGACCTGGCCGGGTTCGCGGATAAACATGAACTCTGCTCCAACTGATCGGCAGTAAGTTTCTTTCAGATGATCCACAATGTTGCGTAAACTTGCCGGCCCGATGCCGATTTCAGTTCCGGCCTGGAATACGGTATCCAGATCCTTTTCATCCAGATTAAAATTATCCAGATCGAGGGTCGGCCGGTATTTTCGACGCGTGCGTACCGGATTGGTCTGGGTAAACAGATGCCCCCTGGTGCGGTAGGCCTGGATGAGGTTCAGCACCTTGAACTCCTTCAGAACATGTTCCGGTGCCTTACCGGTTTCGGCCCGCCCGTCAGTGGACAGCGCCAGCTCATAACCTTCGAAGAAATGCCGCCATCCGGATTCCACCGAGTCGGGATCTTTTTGATATTCCCGATAAACTGCTTCGATAAATTCCGGGTGAGCATTAGGGATATATGAAATTTTATCCATTTGAATCAAATATTGTTTTAATAAGCCTAAATTATTTTATCCTGTTGAAAACCATTTAAAAAATAATGTATAAGTTAATCAAAATCAATTTACAAACCATTAAAAATCCACCGGATATTTATTATATGATTTCCGGTTTCAATTTTTAATTAGATAGCCTTTAATATTATCGGGTACAATAAATCAATATAAATTTTTGAATTGAAACTTCTGAAAAATTCATTCTCTGTGATTAATTGAGAGTAAATGCGTCATCCCGGACTCCTGCCTGCAGCAGGCAGGTGATCCGGGATCTAATGCCCTATAAAATAAGCAATTAATTTTCTTGAGATTCCGGCTCGGAGGCCGCCTGCCTGCTGCAGACAGGGAATGACAATATTAGAAAGATCTATCATAAGCTTGATTTCCTTAACCATCTAACAAAATTTATCAGAAGTTTTTACAAATAAAAAAGCCCTCCGGAAGGGGAGGGCTTTTAAAAAGTTCAGGTTTAATTGACGAACTGCCGGGCATAGTATTTAGCGCTCAGCTTTGATCCGGTTGCTTGTTTAATCATGTCATTCCAGTAATAAAGACTTCCTGGCCGGAAAACTTTTTCAATCAGAAAATTACCGACTTCCTTCTGGTTAGCAAAGCTTTGATTCTTGATGTCTTTTGCCTTAATCACCTTTTCCGCAATATAGTAATAGAACTGGGAGGCCAGAAGTTCGCCCATCAAATAATTATGATAATATGCCGGATACAGAGCGACATGAATTTTAGAAGCCCAATCTGGTTCGTTCCGGCCCTCCGGGCGTTTGATCATCTGGTATTTCTCGACCAGATCCCACCACAGTTTATTCAAATCCTGGTCAGGGTTTTCGTACATGCTTTTTTCAAACCGGTACATCACCTGTGCCCAGCGACTGAATACCAGCTGCTCTAATCGCAGGGATTTAAAACAATCCTCAGAGATGGCATTGGCATCTTTCCGGGAAATTCCCACCACATCCTTTAACCATACCGGATTTGAGGCGAATCGGCCAAATAGCATGGCGATTGCTTCGGTAGTAAAGGTGTGAGCCGGCTCCCGCAGCGTCCAGGGCAGGCTTCGGTCGTGATATTCGTCATAGACCGCGTGACCGAATTCATGGAGCATGGTATTCATCCAGTTGTAATTGGTCTGGATATTTCCCACCACCCGGACATCTCCTTCCCGGTCGATATCGGTGCAATAGGCATGCTGATATTTTCCTTCCCGCTCGTACAGATCACTTTTCTTAACCATTTCGTCGATATTCAGGCCAATGCCATCGTAGTATTTCCGGGTTAATTCCATTATATCTTGATTTTTATAATATTTGTCCAGATCGACGGTATAGATTTTCGGTGCTTCCTGAAAGAACCGGTTCTGGTAGTGCCAGGGCATTAAATCCGCCTGGGAAATGCCGTATCTTTTGGCCAGAAATTGATCAATGTCCGTTTTCAGACTGGCAAAGCTCGTCCGGGTCAGATCGTCCAGTTCGTTAAATAATTGCTCAATACTATCCGGATTTTGTTCACTGAGCTCCAGTTGCATGGCATGATAATTCTTAAATCCCAATTCTTGGGCGGCCTCGTTGCGCATTTTAACTAATTGAAGAACCCGGTCCTTCACCACAGAACCAATTTGCTTGCTGGCCATCCAGGTTTTCTTCAGTTTTTCTGAATCCGTGCTGGTTTTAAGAATATCTTCAATCTGATTATCGGTCAATTTTTCGCCATCAACTTCGGCCCGGTAGGTTGAGTATTTTTGTTCCACCTCGGTTTGCAGTTGAATCATCTTTTCCAGTTTCTTTTCGTCAATCTGCTTAGCCAGGTATGAATTGTATATCAGCTGAAGTTGTCGTGCCAAAACCGGATCGATAACCGTTCCGGATTCTTTGATTTTTTTCAGCAGAGCAAAATCTTCTTTATTAGCAAAGATCCGGCTCAGCTGGATCTGCAGATCTTCCATTTTTTTGTACAAATCCTGGTTGCCGGTGGTCGTCGCATTGAAGTAAGCCAGATTGAGATCCTTGGAGAGCGGGATAACCTTTTCTTCATAGCTTTTCAGAAATTCTGTGAATTCGGGTGTCATATCTTTCTTCTCCGTTCTGCCACAATTCATGACTGATAAAGTTGTCAGACTGATAATCATAATTACAAATAAGTAGGAAATACCTTTCCGGGAAAACATTATTCCTCCGATTTAAATAAAACTAAAATTTGTTAAACCATTCTTTTAAATCTAACCCCAAAGGGGATACAAAAATAATCAGAATTTTTCTTGAATCCTTTCGAAATTTCAATATATTTGTCCTGAAGGAAAATACTGGAAACCATTGGAGGTGGTTCCTGCCCTGAAAAGAAAATTGAGGGTTTTCACTTTCTGGTTTTTTTAAAAAGGAGATAAATATTAAGGGAAAGTTTTAGACCATAGCACCGATTATTTGTAATGTTGACTCATTGCAAAACAACAATGTCTTTTTTAAAATTATGTGAGGGATGAGTAATGGATCAGATCCAGGAATTTAAAACACAGGCGGCCAAGGAAGCGGTTACCTTTTTAAAGAGCGGAATGATTGTTGGGTTGGGTACCGGCAGCACCGCCACTATTGCCATAAAGATAATTTCTCAATTACTCCAGGCGGAGGCTTTAGATGACATTCTTGGCATACCAAGCTCGGTGAAGACTGCCCGGCTGGCCCAGGAACTGGGAATCCCGCTGACCAGTCTGGAGGAACATCCGGAGATTGATGTTACCATAGACGGGGCGGATGAGGTAGATCCGGAACTGAACCTGATAAAGGGGGGAGGCGGCGCACTGCTAAAGGAGAAAATATTGGCCCAGGCCAGCAAGCAGGTCATTATTGTGGTGGACGAATCGAAACTGTCTCCTAAACTGGGTACCAAATGGGCGCTGCCGGTGGAAGTGTTGCCGTTTGCCTGGAAAACCGAGGCTTACTTTCTGGAATCGCTTGGGGCAGCGGCGGCAATAAGAAAATTGTCCGATGAAACTCTGTATAAGACTGACCAGGGAAATCTGATTATCGACGCTAATTTTGGTGAAATTCAGCAGCCGGATGCATTGGCTCAAAAGCTTCAGGAGCGGGCCGGCATTATTGAACATGGTCTGTTCATCGGATTAGCCAGTATGGTGATTTCGTCAGGTAAAAGCGGTATTCAAAAACTAACCAAGTGATCCGGCTAATTGACCAAGTGCTGATTTTTTCCACCACATCCGCTTCCAGAACAACTTTATATTTCCGTTTTTGCCAACCAGTCATGTTCATTCTTTATTCTGCACTTCCACATTTTGCAGCAACTATTAAAGCGAATAGAAAGAGAACTTTTTCCTGCGGGTTGCATTAAAAGCCAGTTAATGGCAATAAATGCTAACGGGGAAATTCATCAAGTGATAGAAGAAATTAAAACGGTCAATACTTATTTAACTAAACACTCGAAGGCATTGGAAATAAAAAAACTCCGAATTGAAAAGATAATCTTTCATACCCGGGATCTGTTTGAGATTTACCTGGAACGGAGAGATATCGATTTCTGTCCCGGCGATTATGTTTCTATTTATACCGGGGATGCAGCTACCTCACGCGAGTACAGCATTGCTTCCGGGATTAATGATCCCCATCTGGGATTTTTGATAAAACATATTCCCGGCGGTACGGTAACCGAATATTTGCAGCATCGCAAAGAAGGCGATTCCATTGGAATAAGCCTGCCAGTGGGTTCTTTTCGTCCCGGCCTGCAGCATGGCAATGATGATTTTATTTTTATTGCCACCGGTACCGGAATTGCCCCGTTTCTTTCTTATATCAAAAGTTATCCGGACAAACCTCCCCGGAAATTACTTTATGGGGTCAGAAAGTTAGAGGAAGCAGTGGGCAGGGACATCTTTGAAAAAGTCTGTCCCACGGAATTGGCTGTTTCCCGGGAAAATTTACCCGGGATTTATTCCGGTCATGTCACCGGGTTACTGAACCATCTGGATTATTCTCCAGGAACTCACTTCTATCTTTGTGGTCTGGATGCGATGATTGAGGAAATTACCGCATTGTTAAGGAAAAGAGGGGTTGACCGGGATAATATTCATCATGAAATCTTTTTCCATGCTTCAGCTCCCGGTAAATAAAACACCATTCCTTTCATCTCTGCCAACTCCCGACTTCAAAATCAAATCTAAATAAAAATATTCTGATTAAATTCAGGACTGGACCAATTTTTTTGCCTCTTCAACTGAATCGCTAATTTTTAGAATTTGATTGATCTTGGTTATCTCGAACAGGCGGGATACTTTCTCATTCGGGGAGGCAATAACCAGTTTTGCACCTGCCCGGTTTATACATCCCCAGGACGCCATAATGACCCCCAAACCATAACAGCTGTTCATTCGCTGTACCTGGGAGAGGTCGATAATAATCTTGCTCTCCGGACCGGTGAGTAATTTTTTTACCTCGTTGGTCAGGGAAAGTGCATCGGGATCGATCAGATTCCCCTTAATGCTGATAATGCCAATTCCATCCGAAATTTTTCTATGCATACTAACCATTGACAAATCTCCTGCAATAAATCCCGCGCTTAATTTACCACGATTAAAATAAACTCACAAGATATTCTAAAATATCCTGTTCCGTTATCGGGTTAAAAATTGGTGGCGTACTTCGGAATAGACCTCACCGGAAAGCCGGAGGCAATTGGAATAGCAGCCCCAGACGTTACAGACACAGACAATATTGTTTATATCCGCATCCGGTCCGAGAAACAACGCCACATGCATGGCACCAATCTTACAATCGTGTGGGGCAATCTTGGGGAATTCCGTCCGGCATTCCGGGCAGAATATTCTCAGCATCTGTCCGTGTTTGAAATCGTTTTTGAATTTTTTCCGGTGATCCCCCTGAAACGGGCTTAAAAAGACAGATTGCCAGAAAGTGTCCCCTTCGCAAATGATATGAATACCGGGCTCTCCGTCAAATTTCGGGTTTTCCGGATTAACAAGGGTATGGCCTTCGGAACAATAAAGCTGGGTCACCTGAATTTTTTTCCCGGTAGTCGATATTCCCCGCTTTTTGCCCAAATTCTTTAGTTTTTCCGGATCGGGGATTAAGAGCATTCCTTTGTTGTTAAATATTTTCATCCAGGGCCTCCTGAGAAAATATGAAACTACTTTATTTTAAAGATGCGAATGCGCTTACGTTTTAAAGACTTTATAAAATTGAAAGATAAATTCTGCATCGCGGGGGGAGAGATCGAACCGAAAAACCGCTTCCTCTAAAAGCCGGGAGGAAATTGCTATGTCATTTTGCCGGCTTTGATCGGATATCCATTTCACCGCTTTCTTTACCGCTTCACTTTTGTTGATCAGTTCATTCATATTAGTTTAACCATCGCCAAATTAAAATATGTTCCAAATTCAATTTTTAAGATGCTTTCTTTTATCTAGAGATGCCGGATAAAAAGATCAATACCAACAAGAGGTTTATCAGATTACGAAAATTTTCTGAATTTGTCAAGTTTCCGTTAGCCACTTTTTGATAATATTATTTCTACCGAAACTTGAAACACGTTATTTTCACGGTTAGATTACGGCAGACCGGATTAACAGAGAAGGCATAATGAAAAACGCAATCATTCCACTTCAGTTAATCTTCAATCTGAATTCTAAACTGTTTCTGAATGCCACTGCAGGGATCACCGATGAGATGGCTGCGATTAGACCCAACGATCAGATTAATAATGTTGTCTTTATTTCTGCTCATTTGCTGGATGCGCGGTATTATATCTCCGACATGCTTGATCTTAAAGTGGTAAATCCGTTTAAGGATGCATTTGAAAAAGTAACCCGGGTAGAAGATTCGGATCAATTGCCCGGATTAAAAACAATCCGAGGCAACTGGGTGAAATTGAGTCAGAAATTATCGGATCAT
>CAZTXJ010000100.1:7748-11964 GCA_964617285.1 uncultured Calditrichaceae bacterium
TTGGATAGAATAAATTTGAAATCGAGGAGGCTGTTATGAAATATCTGTTCGTTTTATTATTCTTGATTAGTGCCAAAGCTCCGGCAGATCTGCCCTATAAAACGGTTACTTTCCCTTCCGCCGATGGTTTGGAGATTACTGCCGATCTGTATCACAAATATCCCCATGATGCGCCATTTTTGATTTTATTTCATCAGGCGGGTTACAGCCGGGGAGAGTATCGGGATATCGCCCTGAAATTAAATGAGATTGGCTTTAACGCTCTGGCAGTGGATCTGCGCTCGGGCAATGAGGTGAATCAGGTAGTGAATGAGACAGCCAAACGGGCCGCGGAGAAAAATTTACCCGACAGCTATCTGGATGCCTTACCGGATATGATGGCTGCCATTAATTTTGTCAAGAATAATTATGCCAGCCGACAAGTTATTATTTGGGGAAGCTCTTATTCGGCGGCCCTGGTTTTGAAAATTGCCGGGGATAATCCAGGTCTGGTTTCGGGTGTCATCGCCTTTTCACCGGGAGAATATTTTGAGCGCCTGGGTAAAAGCGCTACTTATATTGAGGAAAGTGCCAGAAAAATTGAGATCCCGGTTTTCATCACCTCGGCAAAAAATGAAAAAGATCGCTGGTGGTCCATCTACCAGGCCATTCCCAGCAAAAAGAAGTCTTACTTTCTGCCCCAGTCCGATGGAATTCATGGTTCCCGGGCGCTCTGGGATAGCACTCCCGATAATCAGGAATACTGGGATGCGGTGAAAAAATTTCTCCAGAATTTTGTGGAAACCATGCCCCCGAGAACACCCGGTAATTTAGACCAAAATAAAGATGTGGATTAAAAGATTGATAAAAAAATGATTCATTGACAAAACGAGTACAACAGATAATTTATTAAAGTTGTATTTTAGATAATATTTTACTTTTATTCTAAAACAATTTTACCTGAATTTTAGATGTGTTATATTTTTCTATCAGCTTTTAAATAAAATTTCATTTAAGGAGAGCATTAGATGCACAAAAAAAGTATTGAATTACTCAACAAAGCGGTGGCTGACGAAATGAGTGCCATCCACCAGTACATGTATTTTCATTTCCTGTGTGATGATCAGGGATTTGATTTGTTGGCAGGATTATTTAAGCGAACCGCCATCGAAGAGATGTTGCACACCGAAAGACTGGCAGAACGGATTCTGTTTCTAAAAGGGGAAGTGGAAATGGTCGCATCGCACGAAGTGAAGAATATTCACGATGTCCGGGAAATGTTGATCACTGCCGCCGAAATGGAAGAGCACAGCGCCAGAGATTATAATTTATGGGCAAACGAATGTGCCAAGAATGCCGATTCGCAATCCAAGAAGTTGTTTGAAGATCTGGTAATGGACGAGGAACGGCACTTCGACCAGTATGATACCGAGCTGGACAATATGAAGCAATTCGGGGATAATTATCTGGCCCTGCAATCTATTGAACGCAGCAAAAGCAGGTCGACCGCCGGTCCGGATCAGGCATAGTATTTCAAATTTGATCGCTCTTTTTCAATCGCATTCATTGGATCGATCGCATACAAAAAGATAGCAATGAAGAATTCAACCCTTCTGGTTTTTATAGATAATAAATTGATCTTTGCCAGTGAGAAGAAATGGCTTTATCCGCTGATCGATTTGCATCAATTTCTAAAAGAGAATGATATGGCGAGGAATCACTTGCTGGTAGAGGACAAAGTGGTCGGCCGGGCCTCCGCCTTAATCCTGGTTTATCTCGGCATCCATCAGGTGAAGGCAAATATTCTCAGCAAGTTGGGCAGAGATATTCTGGACAGATTTAATGTCGGTTATAAATACGAACATCTTGTTGATCAAATCTCCTGTACCACCGAAATGCTGCTGAAAAGTGAAACCGATCCTCAAACCGCTTTTAACCTGATTCTAACCCGGGTTAAACAACAAATAGGATAATCATTTGGCACGCGCCGTAATCACATTACCCGACCAATTTCTTTTCTCCACCGAAATTACCCTTCGGATTACCGACATCAATTACGGCGGGCATCTGGGTAATGATGCCATGTTATCCCTGATTCAGGAGGCCCGGTTGAAATTTCTTATAAATTATGGTTTCGCAGAGAATAATGTGGACGGTTACGGGATTATCATGGCCGATGCGGTGATTATCTATAAATCGCAGGCCTATTATGGCGATACTTTACAATTTGAAATTTCGGTGGATGATATTGGCAAGCGAGCCTGCGATCTCATCTATAAAATCAGTGAGACCCGGTCCGGGAAGGAGATTGCCCGGGCCAAAACCAGAATCGCCTTCTTTGATTATCAACAAAATAAGACTGTAGCCATTCCGGATAGTTTTCTGAAGAATTTTTAATATAAATTGACCTTCAGAAATATTCTCACCCAAATAACTTTCCCCAAATTACTGATAAAACCTATTGTTTTATTTAACTCAATTCATTATTTTTAACTGTATTTCCAAGAAATAAGAAAGAAGATCAGACGTTAAACAGGATTTATTGCTCTGTGATACAATTGAATGCTGAAATTTTTAATTACCTAAGAGAATGCCAATTTGTTATAGTTGATTATTAGCGGAGGGAAAAATGGCAGAAAGAATTTTTGTTTTTTTTCGCGAATTTTTATTCATTGCAGTACTGTTAATCATTGGTTTTATGTTACTGGCTGCCATCCCTTTAAGGGACACGGATGTTTACATTGAAAACAAAATTCGTTATTATAATAATTTTGGTAAGGAATTTGATCTGGGTTCCTATTCCGAATTTTCCCATTCCATGCAGGATCCGCAGAAACGCCTGGAAATTTATAATTTAATCTCCCAGAAATATGATATCGGATCTTATGTCAATTTTAGTCAGGAAGTGGCACGTCCAACCATGTCGCAAAATTTCTATCATTCCTTTACCAACCTGTTTGATAAAACCACCTGGTTGCTGGCCTGGTATATCCTTCTTTCACCCGTGGTTATTTTCGGGATCATTCGTGGATTAATGTATTCTTTTTCCAAAATTCTGGCCACGGCCGAAAAGATGTAAGTGTTTTTTGATCATCCGCTATTTTCCGGTTTTGTCTGGTTTCGACCGGCATCTGCCTTAAAACTTTAGGTTTCAAATTTAAATGCTGTTAAATTTAACCTTCTATTTAGGTTGAAAAACAATTCTATTTGCACAAATTTTCAGATTACTAAAATTTAGGTATTTTGATAAAAGGAGCAAAGAATGAAATATGGTGCCAGAAACAAAATTATCGCCCGGGTAAAATCGATTCAAAGTGATGACATTATGTCCCTGGTGAAATTTGAGGTGACGGTTCCCGCGGAAATGGGTTCGGTTTTGACCACCGAATCCGTGCAAGACCTCAATTTAAAAGTGGGAGATTCAGTTCAGCTGGTGATTAAAGCCATTCATGTTCTCCCGGTTAAGGAAGAGTAAATTTTCCAGGATTTGGATGTATCAGTGAATTCTAACCCTTTATTTGAGGAAAAGCCAAATGTCCAAAAGACTTGTTATTTGTTCGGATGGTACCTGGAATACTCCGGATCAGAAGGACAGGGGAAAATACCGCCCAAGTAATGTGGTAAAGATGGCCCGGGCAGTTGCCCCGTTCGGAAAAGATGGCAAAACACAGGTTGTTTTCTATGATAAAGGAGTAGGCACCGGTTGGGGACTGGACCGGTTGACTGGTGGGGCTTTCGGGCAGGGATTGAATGATAACATCAAGGATGCCTATAGATTTCTGATCCATAATTATGAAGAGGGGGATGAAATCTTTTTCTTCGGATTCAGTCGCGGGGCATACACGGTGAGGAGTACAGCCGGTTTTATCCGGAATTCGGGTTTACTGAAGAAAATCCATGCGGATAAGATTCCTGAAGCATTTGAACTTTATCGAAGCAGAAAGCTTGCCCCGGCTTCCCAGGAAGCTAAAGATTTCAGGAAAGCATATTCCCGGGAAATCAGAATAAATTTTATCGGTGTGTGGGACACGGTCGGTTCTCTGGGTATTCCGATACATGGTTTGAAATTCCTGACCCGGCGACGACATCAATTTCATGATGTAATGCTCAGCAGTTATGTGGATAACGCCTTTCATGCCCTGGCGGTGGATGAGAAAAGAAAGCCTTTTAAGCCGACCTTGTGGGAAACAAAAAAACTGGATTACCAGAGAGTGGAGCAGGTCTGGTTTGCCGGGGT
>CAZTXJ010000101.1:0-11873 GCA_964617285.1 uncultured Calditrichaceae bacterium
GCAATAAATTGGACCATCAGCAAAGCGGTGATCAGGGTGGTGGTGGTAAAATTTAAAGATTTTCCGTAATCCACCGCCATTCGGATAATGGTATCCACCCCATCGATATATAACCAGTAGGCCAGCAGAAAAAGCGCAACAATTCTGTATTTCCGGATGTCTTTCAGGGTATTAACCAATTGTTTCCCACCAAGGTATATGGATTCTCTTATACCGGTTGGTTTATAAATTGTGGGTTCTTTAACAAAGACAAAAATTGGGATGGAAAATACCGCCCACCAGATTCCCACAGTAAAAAATGAAATCTTTATAGCAGTAGCAGGATCAGGAATACCAAAAAGTTCATATTTCAAATACATTAGAACATTTAATAAAAAAAGTAATCCACCGCCCACATATCCCAGGGCAAAACCCAGGGATGAAACATAGTCCACATTTTTATTGGTTGAGACACCGGTAATTAATGCATCATAGAAAATATTGGCACCAGTCCAGCCGATGGACGAGATAAAATAGAAGAGAATGGCAATTTCCCAATTTCCCTCCGCCACCAGCCACAAACCAAGGGTCATACAAATTCCCAGAAATGAAGTGGCTGCCAGGAAACGTTTCTTGGCCGTTCCCCGGTCAGCGACCGCTCCTAAAAATGGGGCCAGCAAAGCAATGATGATAGCAGCCAGGGAATTTGCGCTGCCCAGATAAAAGGTACTTTGATTGGGATTTAAATTTGTCGCCCAGTAGGTTTTAAAAAAAATGGGAAAGAATCCTGCCATTACCGTGGTCGCATAGGCAGAATTTGCCCAGTCGTAAAGCGCCCACGCCCAGATACTGCGTTTTGTCTCGTCCATGAAAAATAATTTAAGTGTAAAATTTGAATTCACAAAATGAAAACAGGGTATTTTTTCACCTTAGCTGCTTCAACATCGGATGACGAAAATTTTTATAAGAAAAAACCCCCGGCCAAAGTCGGGGGCGATAACACAATTAAAATGTTTCGAAATAACTATTTAAAACTCTGCAATGTTTTGATATAATTGGCCCTTTCAAACGCAGCCGGTTCGGCGATGGATTTGGAACTCATACTTCCTTTCATGGTCGAAATCGAATCATAGTCATGTTCTTCCATCCAGTCCTTAACGCCTTCCAGAATTTCGCGAATCTGACCGATCCCGTTTTTCAGCAATACCGATGCTACCATGGTTACATCTGCGCCGACCATCAGCATTTTTATCACATCTTCTGCCGTATGGATACCGGTTGTCGCCGCCAGACTGGCATTCACATTTCCATGAAGGACAGCGATCCACCTTAAGGGAAGGCGCAATTCAGCGGAAGTGCTCAAATTCAAATTGGGGGTTACCTCCAAAGCGGACAAATCGATATCCGGTTGATAGAAGCGGTTGAACAAAACCAAACCATCCGCACCTGCCTTATCCAATTTAGTGGCCATGTTGGCAAAAGCGGAAAAATAAGGACTCAATTTCATAGCTATCGGTATTTTGACTGCTTTCTTAACTGCCTTCAAATTTTCCAGATAGAGGTTTTCCACCTTTTCGGCAGTTAAGGATGGATCGGTAGCGATATAATAGGTATTTAATTCAATGGCATCTGCCCCGGCCTTTTCAATTTTGCGGGCATAATCTATCCAGCCACCGGTGGACACGCCATTCAGGCTTCCGATAACCGGGATATCGACAGCTTTCTTCAGCCTGGACACCTGATTGAGATATTCTTCCGCGTGCAGATTATGAAATTCTTCCGGTTCGGGAAAATAGCTTAATGCCTCGGCAAAACTTTCCGTACCATAACTGAGAAAATGATCGACTTCTTCTATTTCATGATTTATTTGTTCCTCGAACAGGGAATACATTACTACCGCCGAAGCACCCAGCTCAGCCAGCCTTTTGATTTTATCAACATCGGATGACAGCGGAGAGGCAGCCAGAACCAACGGATTTTTCAGCTTGAGTCCCATGTAGGTCGTGGTTAAATCCATAATTTCTATCTCCTTAATTTTATATTTTCTTACAACAGCACACTAAAATGAAATCGGGAGAGCGCATGGCGCCTTCCCCGCCATTTCACAATTATTTCGACTCTTCCGTCGGACTTTTCTGAAACATCATTTGCATGCGATCATAGAGCTGCCAGCGATTATTGACTTCTTCCTGGGCCATTTTGAGTAACATTTTCGCCCGATCCGGCATGCTCTTAGTCAGCATCTTATAACGCGTTTCATTATAGACATACTGTTCCAATGGAATTTTCGGCGCTTTGGAATCCAGCCGGAAGGGATTTTCGCCGGCTTTTGCCAGATCCGGATTAAATCTGAACAGCGGCCAGTAACCGGAATCCACTGCCAACTTCTGCTGGTTGAGGCCGTATTTCATGTTAATACCGTGCGCAATGCAATGGGAGTAAGCAATGATCAGAGAAGGACCATTATATTTTTCCGCTTCCATCAACGCTTTGACCAGCTGGGTATCGCTGGCTCCCATAGCCACGCGAGCTACATATACGTTACCATAGCTCACCGCCTGCATGGCCAGATCCTTCTTTGGTAATGGTTTACCTGCGGCAGCAAACTTTGCTACACCACCCAGCGGTGTCGCTTTGGACATCTGGCCACCGGTATTCGAATACACTTCAGTATCTAATACCAGAATGTTTACATTGCGACCTGAGGCGATAACATGATCCAGACCACCATAGCCAATATCGTAAGCCCAACCATCACCGCCAATTATCCAGACGCTCTTCTTGACCAGATAATCCGCCAGACTCAAAAGTAATTTCGCTTCTTTCGTCTTCATTTTAGCCAGCCTATCTTTCAGCAGCTGAACCCGAATGCGCTGTTCATAGATTCCAGCCTCGTCGGACTGATCGGCCTCAACAATTTCCTTTACTAACTTTTTATCCAGACCCGAATTCATAGACTGAAGCAATTCTTTTGCATGCTCGGTTTGTTTATCAATGGTTAGTCTGAATCCGAGACCAAATTCAGCATTATCCTCAAACAAAGAATTGGACCAGGCCGGGCCACGCCCATCTTTATTGAAAGTCCAGGGGGTGGTGGGTAAATTTCCGCCATAGATGGAAGAACATCCGGTAGCATTGGCCACAATCATTCGGTCGCCAAATAACTGGGAGACCAGTTTCACATAGGGTGTTTCGCCACAACCAGCGCAGGCGCCGGAAAATTCGAACAACGGTTGCAGGAACTGCGAGCCCTTCACCGTATCAACATTGAGCTGGGTTCTGTCAACTTCCGGCAGATTCAGGAAGAATTCCCAGTTTTCCCGCTCACTTTCCCGCAGCGGCATTTGCGGTTGCATATTCACTGCTTTCAGCCCAACTTCCTGCTTGTTCTTTGCCGGACAGACTTCCACGCAAAGTTCACAACCGGTACAATCTTCCGGTGCGACCTGGAGGGTATAATAGCTATCATCCGGCCATTCTTTACCCCGCACCTTAGTTGATTTAAAGGTCTTGGGAGCATTTTCCAGATATTTTTTATCGTAGACTTTCGCCCGAATCACCGAGTGAGGACATACCATGATACATTTGTTACACTGGATGCAGGTAACTTCATCCCATACCGGGATTTCCAGAGCAATATTTCGCTTTTCCCACTGGGTTGTCCCGGAAGGAAAAGTCCCGTCAACCGGGAAGGCGCTCACTGGTAAGTCATCACCATAGCCGGCAATTATCTGGGCAGTAACATTTTTGACAAACTCAGGAGCGGATTTTGGTACTACCGGCGGAATTTCAATTTTGCTGGTTGCCTTGGCCGGTACCTTCACTTCGTGTAAATTTGCCAGCGTCTGATCCACCGCCTCATAATTTTTCCGGACGATTTCATCACCTTTCTGACCATAAGTTTTCTTTATCGCATCCTTGATGGCGGCAATGGCTTCATCCTTCGGTAAAACTCCGGAAATGGCGAAAAAGCAGGTTTGCATTATAGTATTAATCCTGGTACCCATCCCCGTGTCCCGGGCAACATCGTAGGCATTAATTACATAGAATTTGAGTTTCTTATCAATTATATCCTGCTGTACTTTGCGGGGAATGTTATCCCACACTTCATCCGGGCCGTAAGGTGCGTTGAGGAGGAATGTCGCCCCGGGAACGGCATTCCGAAGCATGTCATATTTTTCCAGGAAAACAAATTGGTGACAGGCCACAAAGTTTGCTTCGTTTATCAAATAGGTAGAGTGAATCGGTTTTTTACCAAATCTAAGATGCGAGGTGGTAACCGCACCGGCTTTCTTGGAATCGTAAACAAAATATCCCTGGGCATAAAAATCGGTGCCTTCTCCAATGATCTTGATTGAGTTCTTATTAGCGCCAACCGTACCATCTGCTCCAAGGCCATAAAACATTCCCCGAACCACGTCATGACCTTCGGTGGAAAAATTCTGGTCGTAGTCAAGACTGTTATTCGTTACATCATCATGAATACCGACGGTAAAATGATTTTTCGGTTTTGGTTTGCTCATCTCATCGAATACCGCTTTAACCATAGCCGGGGTAAATTCCTTGGAGGAGAGACCATACCTTCCACCAATAACCCGGGGCATTCCTTTAAATGGCAATTCTCCGGCAGCATTTGCTTCATTCAGAGCGGTCACAATATCTTCGTAGAGGGGTTCGCCGGTTGCCCCTGGCTCCTTTGTTCGGTCCAGGGTAGCAATCACTTTTACCGTGGTGGGAAGTGATTCAATAAAGGCTTTAACCGAGAATGGCCGGTACAGGCGGACTTTTAAAATTCCGACTTTCTCGCCTTTATTTGCCAGGAACTCGGCCGCCTCATGAGCGGCTTCTGCACCTGAGCCCATTAACAAAACAACTCGTTCCGCCTGTGGATGTCCTTCATAATCAAACAAATGATAATGTCGCCCCACAATTTTCGCGAATTTATCCATCTGCTCCTGGACAATCTCCGGACAGACAGCATAGAACGGATTCACTGTTTCCCTGGCCTGGAAAAAGACATCCGGATTTTGGGCGGTTCCGCGAATAAACGGATGATCCGGCGATAGTGCCCTTTGCCGGTGAGCAATCACCAGATCGTCGTCGATCATGGCTTTCAGATCACTGACATCTAATTCCTCAATTTTTTGGACTTCATGGGAAGACCGAAATCCATCAAAGAAATGGACGAAGGGGACCCGGGCCTTTAGTGAAGCAGCCTGAGTGATAAGGGCCAAATCCATAATTTCCTGGATTGAACCGGACGCTATCAAGCCGAAACCGGTAGATCTCGTGGCCATCACATCGCTGTGATCGCCAAAAATGGACAAAGCATGTGTCGCAACCGTTCTTGCCGAAACATGAAAAACAGTGGAGGTGAGTTCACCGGCAATTTTAAACATATTGGGAATCATCAGTAAGAGTCCCTGGGAGGCGGTGAAGGTAGTAGTTAAAGCTCCACTCTGGAGAGCTCCATGGACTGCTCCTGATGCCCCGCCTTCGCTCTGCATTTCAACTACACTGGGAACGGTTCCCCAGATATTTTTATCTCCCACTGCCGACCAGGCGTCGGCCCATTCACCCATGGGAGAAGAAGGTGTAATCGGATAGATTGCAATCACTTCATTGATTTTGTGAGCAACATACGCAGCCGCTTCATTTCCGTCAATTGTCACCATCTTACGCTGCATTTTTATCTCCTCTAAATTAAAGTTTCAACAAATATTCCGAACAGAATTCAAAACGAACAAAAATGTTTTTAATTCTGTCACGATCTCAAAGTTATCGTTTTGCAAAAAAATATTCAATACAAAAAAATATTATTATCACAAATTTATTTATAATTGAAAAGCTGCAAGGAATGTACCACAGAATGGGATTCCAAAATAAACAATAATCATGGGCGTTTCTGAAAGGGAAGGTAAAAACAGATTGTTAATTATAATAAGCGAGACATTGAATATTCCCAAAATTGCGAAGATAAAAACAAAGGTGATTTAATTCATTGGCTTTGCGATGGATGGATACGATCAAAAACTTCAGTATTATTCCCTGGTAAATCATCCAATATTGATTTAAACCTTCATAGTTTTCACTGATACCGAATCCAACGAATCATTTCCGGCACCGTCGGGCGTTTTCCATACATTAAAATGCCAACCCGGTATATCCTTGCCGCAATCCAGGTGATAAAGAGAATGGTAATAAGGTTAATCAACAGGGAGGCCAATATTTCCCATAGAGGCGGCATCACCAGACTTATCCGGAGAAACATAATCAACGGAGCAAAGAACGGAAGCAGAGAGAGAATCCGGGCGATGTCCGTAGTTGGATCCCGGATGACCATAAAGCTGATAAAAAACGGCAGGACCATCATCAGGGTTACCGGCATCGATAGCGACTGGGCATCCTGCATGTCCGAGCACATTGAGCCAACTGCCGTGTATAGGGTGGAGAAAGTGAAGAAACCAACAACAAAAAATAGTACAAAATAAAACAACACCAGAGGTGAAATATTGATGTACTCGGCAATGGCAGGGGTGGAGCGTGTAGCGAGAAAAAAGACCGCGCTGGCCATGGCTGCCCAGATCAGATATTGCACCAGGCCAACCGCACCCACGCCAAATAATTTTCCCAATAATAGACGAAAAGAATTGGTGGAAGACAGCATGATCTCGACAATGCGGGAGGATTTTTCTTCAATCACGCCCCTCATCATAGATGTGCCGTAAAGAATAATGGTCATATATAAAATAATCAAAAAGATCATTGAGGAAATGTATTCCTGATCGAAACCTCTTGCTCTTTCCTCTCCCTGAACCACTTTTACCGTTCTTACATCTACCTTTTGTGTCAATTCTTTAATTTGCAATGGATCCAATCCGGCGGTTGCCAGCCGCTGATTATTAACGATTCGGGTCAGACTGCTTCCAATGGTCTGGATGACATCAAAATCACTAATGACCCGGGAGACATAAGTAACAGACTCGCCGGTTAAAATATCTGAGGGAATTATCAGAATGGCATTTAGCGTACCATCATCAACTTTATTCCGGTAATAACTCTGGTTTTCGGCATAGTCCCGGGGATTGATTTCGGTGAAAATAAAACGGGGCTGACCATCACTCAGTGTGTCGCTTAATGCATCGCTTAATCTGGGATAAAGAGTACCGGTATTATCAACCACCGAGATAGTCATGGGAGATTCGTGCGAAAGGGTCATAAAATAAGCCGGTCCCAGCATCATTCCAATCATAACAACCGGACCAAGTAAAGTACCAATCAGAAATCCCCGGGTAATTACTTTGGTGAGAAACTCACGTTTTAAAATGGTCACCATCTTTTTCATGGTTTCTGCCCTCCCACGATCTCAATAAAAATATCATTCAGGGAAGTTTCCGCTGTTTCAAATTTTTTCACCCTTAATTCCGAGGCTGCCACAACTTTGAATAATTCCTGAGAATCGGCCTGGTCCTTAAGCCGAATTTCCATATAATTTCCATATTCATCTGTTTTTTGAACCATAGGCAGCCTGGAAATAAAACCGGCATCACCGGAATATTCCAGTATAATGGCATTGTGACTATACTTCTCCTTTACGGTTTCCAAGGAGCCCTCAAGCACAACCTTACCTTTGTTAATCAAACAAATATGATCGCACAGTTTTTCGGCCTGATCCATCAGGTGGGTGGAAAGAATGATGGTTTTCCCTCGGGATTTCATTTCCAGGAGAATATCCTTGAGAAATTTTACATTGATCGGATCCAACCCAGAAAATGGTTCATCCACAATTAACAGGTCGGGATCGTGCATAATGGTGCCAATAAACTGAACCTTTTGCTGCATACCCTTGCTCAGATCCTGAATCTTCTTATTCGCCCAGGAAATTAAATCGAACCGCTCCAGCCAGTTTGCTGCTTTTTCTCTGGCCGCCGATCCGGACAAACCCTTCATTTCCCCCAAAAACTGGAGATGAGCCAACAGTTTCATTTTGGGATATAACCCTCTTTCTTCCGGTAAATAGCCGATTTTATTCTGGAGTTCGGGGGAAAATGGTTTCCCCAGGATTTCAATCTGTCCGGAATCCGGAACAATAATATTCATGATCATGCGCATGGTGGTTGTCTTCCCGGCCCCATTCGGACCGAGCAAGCCAAACAGTTTACCCGCCTCCGCTGCGAAAGAAATCCCATCAACCGCCTTAAAATCTTCATAAGCCTTAAAAACCTTATCGACAAGCAATGCTGCCATAACAATCTCACAATTCAATTTGATAATTATGAAAACACGAAAATCCGAAAGAACTACCCGGTCAAGGTACAAACACTTTTAATATTTTAAAATTTAATTTTTCCAAAGGGAAGGAAACCTAAAAGTCTAAAAATTTGAACTTTGGTGAAAGCTGGTAAGTTTTAATTAACAGTAGTAACTAAATTTCAGAAAATACTTGATATTTGGAGGTTCTATTGATTTTTTAATTCGGATAGCTTAATATCAGGAAAGAGATAAATTCGTATTTATCTAAAATGAGGAACGACAGATGAAAACGCCAACTTATTATCCGCTAATTCACAATGAATGGGTAAAAACCTACAAATCCATCAAGGTAAAAAATCCTTACTCCAATGATACAGTAGCCAAGGTCTATCTGGCAGATGGCGATTTTCTGGATATGGCCATCGAGAGTGCTCAAAAGGGATTTCAAGTCACGCGAAATTTGTCCGGGTACGAGCGCTACCAAATATTAATGAATCTTGTCCGGGAGCTGGAGAAAAACGAAAAAGACTTTATTTATACTATTATACATGAGAATGGCAAACCCATTCGCTTTGCCAGGAACGAGGTGGAACGCGCTAAATTAACTTTTACCTGGGCAGCGGAGGAAGCCCGCAGGTTGAACGGGGAATTTCTTTCCCTGGATGTCGCCCCACAGACCAAAGGATACTTCGGCATTGCCCGCCGCTTTCCCTTGGGAGTGGTACTGGGAATTACCCCATTCAACTTCCCTTTAAATCTGGTGGCTCATAAAGTAGCCCCTGCCATAGCCAGTGGAAATTCCATTATCCTGAAACCGGCCAGCCAGACACCTGTATCAGCCATCAAATTGGGGGAAATTTTACTGAAAGCCGGTATGCCTCCGGGCATGGTGAACATTTTGCCAGCTACCGGTAAAAATGCCGAACTTTTGGTCAAGGATGGCAGAATTAAAAAATTATCCTTCACTGGCAGTGCCCAGGTCGGCTGGTATCTGAAATCGATCTGTGGAAAAAAGAAAGTAACACTGGAACTTGGCGGAAACGCCGGGGTAATTGTTGAACCGGATATTAATTATGCGGAAGCCATTCCCAGACTGGTGACCGGCTCCTTTGGTTTCGCCGGACAAACCTGTATCTCCATCCAGAGAATTTATGTGAACCAGGCAATCTTCAATGATTTTATCCAAAAATTTGTTGATGAAATGTCCGCAAGCGCCTTCTATGGAAATCCGGAGGATGAAAAGACCATGGTCGGGCCAATGATTGATACAGATGCCGCCAAACGGGCAGAGGAATGGATAAACGAAGCGGTCAAAAAAGGAGCAAAATTGATTGCCGGTGGAAAACGCGAAGGAAACATGCTGCAACCCACAGTTTTAACCAATACCCGCCAGGATATGCGGGCCGTATGCGAAGAAATCTTCGCCCCGGTAATTATTGTTGAAGCCTATAAGGATTATAAGGATGCCATTCATTTGGTGAATAATTCCCATTATGGATTGCAAGCCGGGGTTTTTACCAACGATTTCGAAAAGATACAGTATGCCTATAACCAATTGGATGTCGGTGGAGTAATCATTAATGACTATCCCACCTTCAGGATCGATCCCATGCCTTACGGTGGTGCAAAAGACAGCGGTATGGGCAGGGAAGGTTTAAAATATGCCATTGAAGAAATGACCCAGATAAAATTGCTGGCGATAAAGGGAAATTTATAGAATTTAAAGAACATTTAAGTTTGTACTCGACAGGAAATTTTATCAGTAAATGGGATTTTAAGTCAGTTAAATCGGAATAATATTATTTGCCCAGAAATCAGAAATTCCGAATTATTCCTGACCATCCTGATTCAATACATCTAAAAATGGAACTATTTCCATTTATGTGAATTATTTCTTGACAAAATTAGTCTTTCTCTCTATATTTCATTCACTTACGGATATTTTCTCTCCATACTGTTTTAAATAAAAATCCGTAGGTTGTATTGATGGAGAGGATTGGTTTTTGTTTTAGCGGAGGTAAGATTTTATATGCCCAATGGTACCGTGAAGTGGTTCAATGAAAACAAGGGATGGGGTTTCATTGTGCCGGACGATGGAGGGGATGATGTATTTGTTCATTATTCAGCCATTAACGACGAGGGTTACAAAACGCTGAAAGAGGGACAGAAAGTGGCTTATGAACTCAAACTCGGTAAAAACGGTAAGTATCAGGCAAGTGAAGTTGTAAAAAGCCAGTAAATGCATCATCTCAGCACAGTCTTAACCCGGCTTAAAACAAGCCGGGTTTTTTTATTTCCTCAAGATTATTATTCTGTCACCATTCCTGCAATTCTGCCGAAACACTTTTTGCTTTATGCACTTTCTGAAAGTAAAAATAAAAGGGTACTCCCAGCAGAACAATCCCTACACCAAAAAATGATTCCACCGGACGGGTAAATAATGTATTAACCAGAATAAATGCGGTTGCTGCCACATAGATGATCGGGACAACAGGA
Organism: uncultured Calditrichaceae bacterium; assembly: GCA_964617285.1. Taxonomy (GTDB): domain Bacteria; phylum Calditrichota; class Calditrichia; order RBG-13-44-9; family RBG-13-44-9; genus CAYVKM01. Next base: position 10,729 of record CAZTXJ010000101.1, read on the forward strand.
TATCCCCAGGCGGGGCTTACCGAATCCGGGAGGCCAAATTTTTTCCGCAGTAAGAATAATCCTATTCCGGACAGACAACCAAAAAGCACCATCACAAAAACGGTATAAGTCAGCAACTGATTAAAACTGCCACTGAGGATTAGAACCGTAGTCCAGAAAAATTGCAGCCACAGTGCATTGGTCGGACTATGATGTCTGGGGTGTGTTTCCCCAACTTTCTTCAAAAATTGATTCTTCCGCGCCAGAGCAAAATATATTCTGGCTCCCGATAAAATTGTCGCGTTTAAGGTGCTGAGGATCGCCAACAGTATCATGGCCAGGAAGAATTGAGATAATCTGCTTCCCTGCAGAATGAGAAGCGCCTGATATCCAATATCGATAATATCACGCATCTGACTAATGGGTAATGCCAGAATATAAACCATTTGGATGAGGATATAAAGAAGGGTAACCGTGAGTACACCCAGGAACATGCTTTGGGGGATAGTTTTTTCGGGATTTTTTATTTCACCCGCGATATAGACGATCACCGTCCAGCCGGAGTAAGTAAAAAAGATGCCCACCAGGGCTACCCCAATCCCGGAAATAAGATTAGGAGTAGTAGATTGCATTGAGCTATTTGCAAAAAAATGATGCCAGTTTGCCTGGTCCGAACTAAAACCCAAGAGAATAAAAACCAACAGGACCAGTAAACCTGTCATGGTAAATATATTTTGCCAGCGGGCGCCATATCGAATTCCGAAGGTATTGAGGTAGGTGAATAGGAAAACCACCAAAATTGCCAAAATCTTGATAACCGAAAGTGTGTATCCCAGAATCGGTACAGACAATGAATATGCTTGCCAGTTTTCCGGAAATAAATTGAGCAGATACTGGGAGAAGCCCACGGAGATAACCGCAATCGACCCGGTATACATAACCACAAAACAGGCCCAACCAAACAGATATCCCAAAATTGGATGAAATGCTCGGGACAGGAAGTGGACATCGCCACCCGCCAGGGGAAACCTGGTCGACAATTCGGAATAGGTCATTCCCCCGCAAAAGGTCAGGATTCCACCAAATATCCAGAGGACGATCATGGCAGATGCAGAAGAAATATATTGCGCTATATATCCGGTGGTGGTAAAAATGCCAATACCAAT
>CAZTXJ010000102.1:0-9491 GCA_964617285.1 uncultured Calditrichaceae bacterium
GCTTTCCAATTAAAATTGAGAAACCAGCCCATCAGACCGTTTTGCAGCAGACAATCCTGCGGCGTCCAGGGATCCGGTTTTATACCAACTAAAATAAACTCCAACGGTAAGTTATTTCCAGTTTGCTTGAGATATACATTTATTCCTCTGGCATAGTTTTCCAGCCATTTTTTTGACTCAGAAGAAAGATTTTTATATTGAAATTTTGCCAGGGAATCCAGACCGATTGTCCGGAACAATTTATCAATGCTAATGGTGGACTCTCCAAAAATCTCTGATAATTGACCTTTGGCCACTCTTCTGGTCATTTCCATTTGCCACAACCGTTCGTGGGCAGCGGCATATCCGGATGCCAGGATAACATCTTCATCTGTTTTGCCAGTAATATGAATCACCCCAAGGCTGTCCCATTTGATACTTACCGGACTGGCAATTCCCTCCACTTTATATTTTCCCCGATAATCGGGTTTCATTTCCTGCACCTGGATAAACACAAAGATCCCGAAAGAGATAAGTATAAATGCCAGAACCAGAAGTATTCCCAGAAAAATTTTTGCTTTCATCAATAAGTTACCTTTTCTTGCAATCTAAAAATGATTACATTTGAAAATAAATGCCTGAATTAAACAGGTTTTATGATTTAGATGCATCATATATTAGTAAAGAATTTACACTTTTACCAGGCTTTTGCAGAAAATCAAATTCATATTGCTCTACATATTCCCGTAAGAAAACTTTTAATTCCATTCATAATTTTATTTGGCCTCACATTCCCCACTTTTGCTCAGGTAGAAGATAGCCTCTCTATTCAGTATTCCATTGTAGGCATGATGTTTTATGGAGATCATGATGTTTTAAAGATTACTGTGCCACCCTGGATGAAATCAAGCGAGTTAGTATTTCAGATAAAAAAGGCTGTGATACCGGATGAGAAATTTCCACCTACAAAAAAAACCTATATCTATGTTTTTAAGGAAACGGATCAGGTTGGTGCCACATCCAAAACTGGTGCAGTCTTTATTCCCGGGAGGGGATTTCGATGGGATCTGAAAGACTGGCATCCAATTCAGTTTCCCGATACAATACCAACCGAAAAGGACTTTGAAATTTATGATGATTTTATTGATACCATTATTCAGGAGGGATTAACCCTAACCAATATCGAATCCCGTCAAAAAGTTGCTGCAAAGTACCAGATAACCCTGGCCCATTTAGATTCCATTTGTGCCTATGTAAAATACTGGTTAAACCGGCAACAAAATATCAAACAATAAAAAAGGGGAATGCGTGAGACATTCCCCTTATCAAGGTAAAATTCAATTAAAATTTAGCAAGATAGTCTCTGGCTCTGGGGACTAATTCCGAATCCGGATAAGTATCGATTAGTTGCTGAAATTCCTGATTGGCTCTTTCCTTATCTCCCAGTTTAAAATAGGATTGACCGATTTTAAATTGGGCATAATCATTTTTATTGGAATAGCGGAAAGTAAACACCTTTTCGAAAGCCATAATCGCTTCCTGATATCGTCCCATAGCATAATAACATTCACCAATCCAATATTGAGCATTATCTGATAGATCATTATTCATATCGGATGCCAGGAGCTGCTCAAATTGATTTAAGGCCTGCTGATACTCGTGTTGATGATAGGTATCCAATGCTTCCTGGTAGCGATAGCCATAATCGCTGGAAGAAACCGGCTGGGTAGAAGGCTGAGACGAAGAGGTTGCGGGTTGCTGATAGTATCCGGCCGTAGATTGAGTTTGGGTAGCCGGTTGTTTTTTAGCACTTTCCTGAGCCAACATTAACTGAGTTTTCAAATCTGCGATTTCCATATCTTTTTTCTTTAAATCTTTCCGCAAACTTTCCACATCCGCCTGTAAACGAGCCACTCTTTTATCCTCAGTAGATGTGCCTGTTTCTGCGGGTGTTTCTTTCTGTTTACCTTCATTTACTTCCAACAGAGTAATCAGATCGTCATTACTCTTGGTCTGTGATGTACTTTTTTCCGCAGGTTTTTGAGCCGGTTGTTCGGATTTTTTATCATCCCGGCTAATACCTAACAGTTTTTCAATCTCATCATAATCATCCTGTGAGGTTTGCCCGCTGGTGGAGGAATCCCCTTCATTCATGGTTTTTCTGCTGGAACCGCACCCAGTCCAAAAAACCAGAAAAGCACCAAGTAAAATTATTAAAAGTAGGTGTATGTACTTTTTCATCAAAAAGCTCCTGTCTTAATTACGATAAAATATATTCATTAAAGCTAATATAGTCAAGTCTTTGTTGGCTTAAGCCTGCTTTACATTTCGAAGAATGATAATACGATAAATCAGCATCCCTATACCAATCATAATGAGCAGCAGACTAACAATCTGATTAAATTGCAATCCGTCTATCAAAAACATCTGACTCTCATAGTATCGGTAGAAATCGACAATAAATCTAGAAATTCCATATAAAATTAAAAATACACCGATTATCTCTCCGTCGAATTTTCTTCTGGCATCCAGCCACATCAGGATACCAAAGATAATTAATCCATAGAGCGATGAATACAACTGAGTGGGATGAATATGAACTTCCCCCATAACTGAACCAGCCGGGCTATTGGGAGGGAAAACCACTCCCCAGGGCTCAGCACAAGCCTGTCCAAAACAACATCCGTTTAGATAACACCCAATACGGGTAAAGAATACGCCCAAGGCAATAGCAGGCGCCATGCTGTCGGCAATTTTCCAGAAATTCAATTTCTTATACCACATGTAGACTACCGCGGAGACAAAAGCGAGGATAAAACCGCCAAGTAATATCAAACCGCCCAGTCCAATTGTTCCATCTTCCTGAACCGGCCAGAAGGCATAAAGCCACCGTCCCCTGAACTCATTCATATGGAAAAGTACGTAAAATAATCGGGCCCCAATAATTGAAGCGATGATGATGATAAATCCGAGATTTACAATTTCTTCACCTTTGATACCTCTTTTTTCGGCATTTTTTACCGCAACATAAATCCCAACAATAAATGAGATTGCCAGCATTACGCCATAGCTGTGCACGGCAAAGGGACCTATTCGGAATAATTCAGGATGCATATATGATCTCCAAATTAATATTCATATCTGTTTTTGTAGAAATTCAACAATATCCCGGCCATTACCATATTGGTCAAAAGTGCTGATCCACCATAACTGAGAAATGGCAAGGGTAAACCGGTGACCGGAAACAATCCGATGGTCATACCAATATTGACCACCACATGAAAAGCGATGACTGTGACAATCCCCACCGCTACAATACTATTGAACCGGCTTTTAACGATAGTAGCAATAAAAATTCCCCGCATCAGGAAAACAAAGAAGAGCACAAGACCGATCACGACCCCGATAAATCCGAACTCCTCCCCGATAACCGCAAAAATAAAGTCGGTATGCTGCTCCGGCAGAAACCGAAGCTGTGTTTGGGAACCCTGTAAAAAGCCTTTGCCGGTAAATCCGCCGGAACCGATGGCCACCTTCGATTGGATAATCTGATACCCTGCTCCCTTGGGATCGGCTTCCGGGTTCAAAAATATTTTTATCCGGTTCCGCTGATATTCCTTCAGGTGATTCCATAAGACCGGGGTTAATAAACCCATGGAGATATTTGCCAGAAAATTGACCACCGATACCGTTTTAGATTTTCTTGAATACGCCAGATATAGGACAAGTATTATCATCAAAATCAGAAAAGAATAGAATTGAAATGACGCCAGCATAATAAGGAATGGCATGAGGATCAATAAAACATTGCTTCCTTTCAATCCCGCCCAGTAGAACATGGGAAGGGCAATTGCTCCAAAAACCATTGCCGTACCTAAATCCGGTTGTCGTACGATAAAGATAAAGGGTACCAGAATAAATGAACTGGCGATCATAAAATCTTTAAAAGTATTCAAATTGATTTTGTCTTGTGAGATGAAGCGCGCTACCGCAAGTATCGTGGTTAGCTTGGCTATTTCAGATGGTTGAATATATAAAGGCCCCAATCTTAACCACCGCTCCGCTCCCTGTCCAACGCTGCCAAAAAAGATCACCACCACCAACAGGAAAAGACTGATGCCATACAAAATATAAGCGGATTCATAAATTAATTTATTGGGGAGGAAGATAATAATGGTCATAATCACCAGGCCAATACCAATCCAAACCAATTGCTTGAAGAAATAGTTGGTGCCATAACCTTCGGTTATTACGGTACTGGAGGAAGAGTATAGTGCCAGTAAACCCATTACCAGTAGACCCAGAACAGAAATAAGCAAGACGATATCGATTTTTTGATGCTGAATGTTCAAATTTTACTTTCCAATCACTTTTTGAAAAAACTAATTAATATCGGCTGTGTCTGTTATTGCTGGCGTTTGCTGATTTAGACTGTCTGCTCTTGCCAGAGAATCTCGTTTTGCCGCAGCCAAAGCGCGCATTCTTCTCTCCAGTGCATAATCATATTTACCCTGGTAGTAAAAATACCGCTTCAGATAGGCGCCGGCAATGGGTGCTGAAATTCCACCCCCAGAACCTCCGTTTTCCACCAAAACACAAATAGCAATTTCGGGATTCTCAAAAGGGGCAAATCCAATAAACCAGGCATGATCCTTTCCATGGGGATTTTGAGCGGTCCCGGTTTTTCCGGCACTGGGTATGCCATAGAGGCCGGATCGCCAACCGGTTCCACCATCTACTACTTCCCGCATACCCTCCAGAATTACTTTGAAAACGGACTCCCGGATTCCTTTAACCTCCACTTTTTCAGTTTTTAACGTGGTTGTGTCTTCCTGGATGATATCACAGAGCTTGTATCCCAGGTGCGGTTTATAAAATTCCCCATGATTCGCCAGAATGCTAGCGAACTGAGCCATCTGAAGCGGGGTTACCAATAATTCCCCTTGACCAATGGCCAGATTGGCCAGCATTCCTTTGGTATACTTACCTTCGCCATAAGCTTTATTATAATATTCAATACTGGGCACCAGACCGGGATTTTCATTGGTCAATTCAATGTTTGTCTTTTCACCAAAATGGAAAAGCCTGCTATATTTGTTCCACACATCAAGACCAATTAGTAGACCCAGTTTATAAAAATAAACATTGCAGGAATTTTTTATTGCCCCTTCCAGATCGAGGGTGCCGTGTCCATCTGCTTTCCAGCATTTTATCGTCCTTCGCCCCAGTTTAAAATAACCCGGGCAATTGGATTTCCAGCTGGGAGTAATGATATTCTCATTTAGAGCAGCAATTGCCGCCACCAGCTTGTAGGTAGATCCCGGGGGATAACCACTCTGGCAGGCACGATCGTATAACGGATGAAACTCGTTATTCACCAGGGTTTGCCATAAATCGGTCGGAATAACCCCGGTAAATTTACTGATATCATAATCCGGTTTTGACAGGAAAGTAATAATCTGGCCATTTCGTGGATCGATGGCAATCAAGGCGCCGCGTTTTCCTTCCATCAGGGAATCCGCATATGCCTGAAGGCGCAAATCAATGGTGAGGTACAGTTCCTTTCCGGGATATGGCAGGGTTGTTTTTTCTGAGGCTACCTTATCGACTACCCGCCCAAGCGCATCCACTTTTACATAGTCCAAGCCTTTTACGCCTCTGATTTGCACATCATAAGCTCTTTCGATGGCTTTTTTACCAATAATATCTCCGGGTTCTACCTGAGTAAATTTTTCCAGTTCAAATTCATCAACCTCGCCAAGCGTACCAAGGAGATGCGCTAAACCGGAAGTGCGGACATAATGTCTTTTGGGTTCGGTTTTCCACTCCACTCCCGGCAGATCGGAGATGTTTTCCTGAATCCAGGTAAGCTTTTTCAGATCTATCTGCCGGACAATTTTAACAGACTGAAATTTTCCGGCCTTTCTCAATTCAGTATAAATGTCTTCCTGGGGAATTCCATTCATGGCAGAAATTACCTTTACCGTGTGAGAATCCGTTTCTGCAGGCACCAGGTACAGCGAAAACGCAGGCCGGTTGTCAACGATTAACCGGCCATTCCGGTCATAGATATTGCCCCTTACCGGTGTCTGACTAATCATTTTGACGCTATTCTCCAAACTCTTTTCAGAATAGAGCGATACCTCGCTCACCTGGAGACGGTAAAATCTGATCACTAAAATCAAAAACAGGACAATTACCGCTGAATAGAAGATATACTTCTTTATTTCGAATTCTGAAAAGGACATATTATATCACCCGTTCTTCACTCACCTGAACGTCAACAAAATAGCTAAAAACTACTCCGATAATTATGGTATAGGTTAAATTGGGAATGGTGTATAGGACAACCAGCGATTGAAAAGAAAAATTTTCTCCCAGGGTATTTATAAAAAAGTAAATCAAATCATGCATTAAGCCGCAGATAAATAAGGTAAGCAAAAATTCAGTCCGGGCAGCAAACTTTCCCCGAAGAGAGCCTGCTAAAAATCCGGCAACTGTTTTGGAGAGAGCGGTTAATCCCAAATATTGGGTGCTTAGGATATCCTGAACCAATCCCACCAGAAAACCTGCAGTCATGCCAATATTGGGACCTTTTTGCAAGGCAAAAGCTACCAGTACAATGAGCAGTAAATCCGGTCGCCAGTTATAAATCTGAATATATTTTACCAGTGTTAATTGAAGAAGCAGGGCAACTGCAAAATATAAAATAAACCTTAAATCGCCTTTATTGAGCAATTTTTCCTTCTCCCATAAGGCTATCTGATGAAGTCAAAACGAAAACTTCTTCTAATTTATTAAATTCAACCGCAGGTTTTACTTTAATTTTTTTAAAGAGTTCATACTTATTTTCTTCCACTTCCCCAACTAAACCCACCTTTATACCCTCCGGATATATCTGGCTCAAACCCGAGGTAATAACTAACTCTCCCACTTCAACATTGATGTCTTTGGGGATATAATTTAAATCGAGCCACAAATTTCCAGACCAGCCTATAACACCGGTTTCCCTGCTTTTTTGCAGTCGAACGCTTACCAGTGCATTCCGATCCATCAGGATCTGAGCGTGAGACTGTTCAGGTTCCGCATCCAGGATTTTACCAACCAAGCCTTTTTCCGTAACAACCACCATATTTTTGGCAATACCTTCCTTCTCACCTACATCCAAAACCAGGGATCGAATGGTTTGCTCCTGTCCGAAGCCAATCACATTTGCCGCCACAGCATCTATCTTATGCTCCTCTTTGAATTTGAGTAGACGGCGTAAACGAATATTTTCCAGCATACTTTCCTGCATCCGTTGGTTTTCAATCGAAACTTCCAGTAACTGTCGCCGCAGATCACTATTTTCCTGCTCAAGATTATTCCAATAGGTAAATTTATCCTCAATATTTTTTACCACACTCATAGTTTGGAGGACAAGTATTCTCATACCCCTGATGTTAAAGGGATCATTCAGTGTCATCAAAATAAAGGAAAGCAGAATATAGAAAAGGAGAAGAAATAATGTTCGGCGTTGATTAAAAAGACCAAATAAAGACTTCATGAATATAAACTTACCTGAAAACTCGGTTTTTATTCTTTATAAAAAATTTCCTCCTTAAAAAGGAAAATCTTGAATTAAGTGGCAAACAGTTGATTTATCTTCACTACAAAAAGCATTGGAACTAATAGGAAAAAATTTATTTCCCTTAAAAAATTAGTACAGAAACCTGGGGATTTCCTATAACCAAAACCTTAAACTCTTTTTGTCTTTAGTAAAACCTTTAAATAACGATTAAAATCGGTCAATATTTTGCCGGTCCCGCGCACCACTGAGGTTAAAGGATCCTCGGCCACATTTACCGGCAACTGGGTTTCCTTTTGGATCAGCTCATCCAGCTTTCGGAGCAGGCCACCTCCACCAGTCAGAATAATCCCATGATCAAGAATATCGGAGGATAATTCCGGGGGAGTTCGTTCCAGGGTTAACCGGATCGATTCCACAATCGTGTTCACCGGATCCATCAATGCCTCCCGGATTTCAGCGGAATTCACTTCCACTGTTTTGGGAATTCCATCGATCAGATCCCGACCTTTGACATGGGTGGTGATCTCTTCTTCCAGCGGCATCACGGAACCAATCTCGCATTTCAACATTTCCGCCGTTTTCTCACCAATCAGCAGGTTATAATTTTTCTTAAAATATTGTATAATGGCTTCGTTCATCTCATCGCCACCGATACGGATAGAAGTATGCAGAACAATGCCACCCAAAGATATCACCGCAATTTCACAGGTTCCTCCCCCAATATCCACGATCATATTTCCCATCGGTTTTTCAATATCCAGTCCGATACCGATAGCCGAGGCCATGGCTTCGGCAACCAGGTACACTTCCCGGGCCCCGGCACGTTCTGCGCTATCCCGAACCGCTCTTTTTTCTACTTCGGTGATTCCCGATGGTACGCAAACCACAATCTTCCCGATTGATATACGATTCACCTTTGCTTTTTTGATAAACTCCCGCATCATAACTTCGTTTGCTTCAAAATCTGCGATTACGCCGTCTTTCAGTGGCCGGATAGTCATAATATCCTGATGCGTCCGTCCGAGCATTTCCCGGGCCTCTTTACCTACCGCGACTACTTTCCCTGTATTTTCTTCAAAAGCAACAATTGAAGGTTCATTAACAACTATTCCTTTATTCTTAACATAGATGAGGGTATTTGCCGTGCCCAAGTCGATTCCAATATCGTTCGAAAGAAAATTCAAGAAACCTAGCGCCATAGATACTCCCTAATTTAAAATCAGTGTTTAAAGTGTCTAATTCCGGTTAATAGCATTGCCATGTTATATTCTTTGACCGCATCAATTACCTCCTGATCCCGAATAGAACCTCCAGGCTGAATAACCGCCCGAATCCCTGCTTTAGCTGCTTCATCAATTCCATCCCGGAATGGAAAGTAGGCGTCGGATGCCATTACGGTATTATCCAGAGAATGTCCGGCTTCTTTGGCTTTGACCCCGGCCAACTTTACCGCATCCACCCGTGACATTTGTCCCGCACCAACTCCCAATAATTGGTTATTCCTGACATAAACAATGGCATTCGATTTTACATGTTTAACAACTTTCCAGGCAAAGAAAAGATCTGACCTTTCTTTATTTTCCGGTTCCCGTGCTCCAACCGAAACCAATTCATTCAGATTCAAATCGATAATATCTTTATCCTGCATCAGTATTCCAAAAGGTAAAAATTTTACCTCGGTTTTTACAGTGTCTTCAATATTCGACATGTTTTGCAGGATTCGTAAGTTCTTTTTCTTTTGAAGCACTTTTAAGGCTTCCTGGCTATAATCCGGGGCAATAACACATTCATAAAACGACTTATGAATCTCTTCGGCAGTTTCAAGATCGATCGCCCGGTTTGATGCAATTATACCCCCAAAGGCAGATAACGGATCACCGGCCAGTGCCCGGATAAAGGCTTCCCGGATTGTCGTGCGGCTGGCAATTCCACATGGATTGGT
>CAZTXJ010000102.1:9591-11863 GCA_964617285.1 uncultured Calditrichaceae bacterium
GTACAGAACTGCCGGCTCAAATCGCGGGGAATTGATCCCTTGTTTTCCTTGAGTGATTCAATAACTGTCGAGTATTGAGCAGGATTGAAAATTGGCACAACATAATTATGGTTCTTGGCCGCAGCCCTTAATAGTGTCGGGCCCCCGATATCAATCATCTCGATCATTTCATCCTGGGATAGTTTCTTTTCTGAAACTGCCTGTAAAAAGGGATATAAATTGACTACCACCAGATCTATAGGATTTATTCCTAAATCCTTTAATTGCTGCAGATGTTCAGGTGTGCGTTTGGCCAGGATAGCCGCATGGATATTCGGGTGGAGTGTTTTTACCCTGCCTTCCAGCAGTGAGGGGAATCCGGTGATTTCCTCCACCGTGGTAACCGGTATTCCGTTATTCTGAAGGTATTCGGCTGTCCCTCCGCTGGAGATAATTTCAATCTTCCATTTCCTCAACTCGCTGGCAAACTCGGCCAGTCCATTTTTATCCCAGCAACTTAACAGGGCACGCTTTATTTTAATCCCTTCAGACATCTTCTTTCATCCAATTAGAATAAAATTTTCCCACTTATAATATCTAGTCTGCAGCAGTGGTAAAAACCACCTGATTATGATGAATCCGAAACGGAGTTGACAGTATTTTTCCAATCGCTTCTGAATATAACTTATGTTCTATTTTCAATACTGTTTGTGCAATCTCTTCCGGACTTTGACAATGCTCAATATTCACCGGTTTTTGCATCACAATGGGTCCGGAATCATATACTTCATTTACCAAATGTACCGTTACCCCGGAAATTTTAGCACCCGACTCAAATACTGCCCGGTGCACATGCATACCATACATTCCCTTCCCACCAAAACTGGGCAAAAGAGCCGGGTGAATATTTAGAATTTTATTTGAAAATGCACGCACTACGTTTTCCGGAATCATTTTAAGATAACCGGCTAAAATAATCCATGAAATATTATGATCTGCCAAAATTTTCAACAATGCCTGGCCAAAGTGTTCTTGAGACTGGTAATCCTTTGGTGGCAAAGAATAAACCGGAATGGAATTTAGCTTTGCGTAATCCAGGGCGCCGGCTTTAAAGTTATCGGTTACCAAACAGGAAATTTTTGCCGAAATTTTACCACGAGTAATATTTTTGTGTATGTTTATAAAATTACTCCCCCGGCCTGAGGCAAATACCGCAAGATTCTTCAATTTTGCCATCCCAATTTTAAGCAGCAAATATAATATTTGTCTTAGAAAGTGTCAAACCTTAAGATTAATTATAAATGCTGCTAATTTAATCAATTATAAGAGACAAAATGGTAAGAATTTATCCGAATCAAGAATTGAAAATTGCTGATTATAAAGCAATCACTCGATGTACAATCTTATTCGAAGAACCATTTTAAGCTAAACGGATTGGTCTCCATTTTTGCCGGAACACCCAGAGGTATGGCACATGCCCTGGAAAAGTGACCATAGGGAAAATTTGCCACAATCGGGATGTGCTCCGGAAATAAATATTTCAGAGGGTTCCAGACCCTTAAATAATAATTATTATATTTGAATCTGCCCAGAATTACGCCTTCTATCCGTTCCATCAGTCCAGAATTTTTAAGATGTACCAGCGACCTCTCGATTTTATATAATGGCTCATTCACATCTTCGATAAACAGGATAATCCTTTCGGATTTTGGGAAATAGGGTGTACCCAGCAGACTAACAATAATGGATAAAGTGCCCCCGAGCAGAACCCCCTGCGCAGAACCTTCCCGGACAACTTTAATAGTATCCCGGGGGAAATCCGATTCACTCCACTGCTTCTTCTGACCGCTCAGCTGTTTGAAAAAACTTTTCAGGTATGGATTTTTGGGTGTAAACTGAAGGGTGAGTGCCATGCCTGAGAATGAATCCAACTGGCATTTGGACCACAGAGCCCATTGCAGAGCGGTGATGTCACTAAATCCGACCAGACTTTTTCCGGCATTTTTCCAAAGTTTGTAATCCAGGTAAGGCAAGAGTTGGCTACTGCCCGAACCACCCCGAACTGCGAGCAAAATTTTAACTTCCGGGTCAACCAGAAAATTATGGATATCTTCAAGCCGTTCATCTATTTTTCCGGAGTAATAACGATACCGGTTAAAAAGATTTTTTCCATACTTCAGAAAAAATCCTTGTTTTTCCAGCAACCCTAAACCGGTTTTAATCTCATCCGGTTTTACGTATCCAGCCGGTGCAACCAAACCAATACAGTCACCAGATTTAAGTTTTATCATAA